>CAZXRB010000209.1:0-3817 GCA_964642845.1 uncultured Nitrospira sp. | reverse complement strand
TCCTTTCGTCTCAGATCGTACTTCGATCTGGACGGAAAACGGGGCTCACGTCAGTCGTCGCAAGGTCAAACCCGAATTCGCCGCTCGAGCCAGCGTAACCTTCGTACGGCGTTGCCGTCGAGAACACGTGCCACGGATCGTCGTGGTAGTGCGCGTTAGTGTAGGCGTAGTACCCGGTCGCAACGGTGAAGTATGCATACGGTATCGGCCGGTTGTACTGGTCCACGCAGACCCACACCTCGCGATGGGTCGAACGCGGAGCAAACAGCGGACTGTAGCTCTGCGCGGCGAGAGTTCCTGCCAAGCAGGCTATGGCAGACACAACGATCGCGGTTCGCGTGAATGTCGACATGGTCTTCTCCTCGACTCTGGTTATCGCAGCGCAATCGCGACGATGTTCGCGATCTCAGCTTCGAGCGCGCCGGACGGCCGTGCTGTTCCGGCAGGGAATGCGGCGATTCCTCCGGACTCGATGAATGTGCTCAGCGATTTGAGCGCTTCGCGCGCCCATGCGCTATCTTTGGCGATCTGTCCCTGATTCCTCAGCGACGAGATGCCATAGTGGAGGTTGGCGGCGATGGCCTGCTTGGGCGTGTCCGGACGGAAGATCGGTGCGGCGACCAGCACCGTGCGTCCGCCGAAGCCGGGCTCCAGGAAACGAGCGGCCTTTGCGGCGGCTTCGGCCGGGAGCGAGACGACAATTTCACGCGTCAGCGGCTTCTCCGATTTGCCTTCGAAAGTCGCATTGGTGAAGCCGGGCAGATACTTCGACGAGAGACCGGTGCTCAGACCGAACACCTTCGCGTCCGAGCTTCCATGGTCTTCCCAGATTATCCATCGCATCGTGCCGAAGGGCACTTTCGTATTGCCGTCCGGAACGGCCGCGTCCTCGTGCCGAACAGGCCAAGCCGAATTGTGCGGCCGCATATCCACGTCCTGGCCCGGTAGGAGCAACGTCATGGAGCGGGTGCGCTGACGGGAGCGGCCAGAGTCGCTGATGACATAAGAATAGTCAAGTACACCCTCGGCCCCAGGCTTCACCGTGAACCAGACCGATGGCTCGATCGCCCCCGGCAGATCATACCGAGCCTCCCGAAGGGCCCCGGAAGGCTCGGTTATCAAGAAGACGGCTTGATTTCTGGCGAGATCGAAGAATACGGTCTCGCCCGTTACGCGGCTTCGCTCAGGCGCTTCGTCGCTCCAGAGCGGTGCTGGCAACCGAACCAGTCTCGCGGGCTTCGCCTGTCCGTATACGAGGCCGGTGGCTGCGGTCAGCAGCAGCGCGGCAAACCCTCGCCATCGGCGTTGAACAGCATAAAGTGAACTCATCCCATGTTCCTTTCAGCCAAGCAGTTTGGTCGCCCGAGAGAGGAGTGCCCAAAAACGCGTTGATGAACCCTTGCGCATCGGGTCGGCCCTAACTAACTGGAACTCTAACCGAAAAACCGTCAATCCGTATGCCGTTGATGCCGCTAATGCCGTAAATGCCGCTAGCCATCGAATTTTCTGCGATCCGCGCCGCCCCGGAGCCAGTTTTCGATATCTGTTCGGCGAAATCGCCACTGCCTTCCCAGCTTGAAAGCAGGGATGATGCCCACTTCTGCCCATTGCCGCAGCGTTCTCGCGGCCAGGCGGAGCTTTGCGGCCACCTCCTTGATTGTCAGGATCTCATCGTCATGGGCAGGTTCGAGACCTGCCATTGACTGTGGCGTCTGGCTGTGATCTTCTGCGTGTTGCTCGGACAGCAGCAACACCTCCATATTGCTAATGAACAATTCCCGTTCGGCGGGGCTGGCCGACGCGGGAGCGAAGCAGCGATATAGTTCGAGGCTACGCCAGGTTTCGACGACTTTCGTCCGAGAGACGCTGAGGCCGGACAGATAGATTTCGAAATCGGCCTTCTGTGCCTCCAGCCCCATCTGGAGCCAATGGCGGAAGGCGCGCGCGTGTAACCGGCGCAGCTTGTCGTGGACCGCTTCCGCTCGGGACCGACTGGGGATGGCCGGATGGGCATAGGCTCCCGTGTGCGGATCTCGCAGGTGCGCCAGCTCCACGATCTGCTGAAGGACAGAGGGCAGTGCGCAGATATCAGCCTCAAGGAGTTCCACGGGGTCTGGATTCGGCGCTTGCGGTGGCATTGGGAGCCGCAACCGGGATGGCCTTCGGGAAACTAGATGCGACCGTGGACAGCGGTCCGGCTAGGCCAGATACCGAAAGATCACGCGGAATTGTGATTGCTGTCTATCGGTGAAACGGGGCGGAGCGCGGGGGAGTTTCACCTGATTTCGCGCTTTTCCGGAGTAAGATATGAAGGTAGGATCACTGCCCGGTTTGGTGGGCCGCAAGCGCGGCAGTGCTTGACCGATGAAATACACGGACGATCAGCTGAACAGAATTTACGACCGAACGTCAGGATACTGCCACATCTGCTGCAGAAGCTCTCTTTCAAGAACTACGGCCGGTGCGGCGAACGAGGGGCGTGGCACGTGGAGCATTCGCGGCCACGCGCAAGAGGTGGCACGGACCATGGGAACAACCTCTATGCCGCCTGCATTGACTGCAACCTGGAGAAATCAACCGTGAGCACGCGCACAGCTCGGGGCTGGCATGGAAGGCGGAAAGCCCCGCTCTCTCGGAGCCGTCGGATTGAAGCCAAGAGGTCCGCGGCAGTGGCAGGGGGGATTCTCGGCGCGGCGGTCGGGGCGTTGGGCGGGCCCTGGGGCGCCATAGTCGGCGCGTTGATCGGTGCGAAGCTCGGACACGAAACGGACCCGAACGATCGCTGACCGGGCAAAACGCTGCCGCCTGACATCGAATTCTTCACCAGTGGATCATCAGAGTCCCGTCAGATTGACGCCGGGGCGCGATATTTCTCAACGCCTCTTGGTATACACGCTCAGCGTTTGATTCCTAGGACGTTCTCCCGAGATGAGTCAACCGGTTCTACCGATTGCATTTACCCTGGATGCTTGAATTAGGATGGAAATTGGTCTCGCTTTTTCCATCGCCCAAGCGGGAGTGAAGCTTCGGCCATCGGCGGGGCGCGACCGGCAGACAAGGCGAGGCTGACCCCTGCGATGGCAAAGCACCGGGCGTTCAATGCTGACAGATTTCTCGACAAATTCGAGGGCCATGAAGGCCTCCTCCGTTCCTACGCGGGCATCTGGAATGACGGCCTCCTGATCGACGCCGCTTCGCTGGACGTGCAGAGCTTCAAGCAGTTCATCGTCGACGGCGACGGCGACCGGAAAGACGAGTTCATGGAGGGCCTCTACCGGGCGTATGACCTCAGCAACGAGCGCGGCCATGAGGACCTGGTCGCCTCGTGCCTGGACCTCGCCTACGATCCCGATCCCGGCGGCGTGCTTCCGGTCGAGTGTCTCAGCCTGAAGGTCCGCACCGAGAATGAGGAAGCCTTCAACCTGGCCTACGACCGGTGCGCGATGCATCAGGCTGAGCGCTTTTCCGTATTCCAGGGCGAGGCCGGCCGGACCATCCCGGATGTAAAAGCCGCCACGGAGCAGTTGCAGGGGAAGCTGTCGGCGGTCTTCAAAGGCGACAAGAACAGTGACCGCGTACTGGTGCGCCAGTATCAGGAGGGCGCCTACACGAACTTCATCGTCTATCACGAGAAGCGCACGCAGGCGATGCTGGTTTTCAAAGGCTCCCGGATCAAGCCCAAGGTGTCGCCGACCGTTCTCCGTCCCGCCCAGCAAGACTTCGTCAGCTACAACAGCGAGACCGGCCAGGTCGAAATCGAAGCAAGATTCGAGAAGGAAGAGAGCGCCCTCCGGAAGAGCTTCGCGGAGTGCTGCTT
>CAZXRB010000208.1:0-3869 GCA_964642845.1 uncultured Nitrospira sp. | reverse complement strand
CGGCCGAGTTTGCGGGCGATGGTCCGGATGGTCTGTGTTGAGGAGAGATTCAGCAATTCCTCGATCTCGGCTGGAGTCCAACCGCGACCGTTGTGCCAACTGGAGGCGCGGCCACCGTTCGCCTCGGCTCCAATTCTGGCTGCTCCGTTGACGGAATTCGTCGCCTGCATGCGCGCCTCCTTTCCGGAGTACTCCCTTGCTAGGTGAAATCACCGATATGGTGGATTGAATCGTAAGCCCCTTCCTTGACAGATAAGAGGCCTGTGGAAAAGTGAATCTCACCGATTTTGTCTAGACTCTGTGAAGGTGAAACGAACTGCGGGCGGACCGCATTGAAACATTGGGTGAGGTTTCACCCGCTCGAAACCTCCAACTTCTTTAGGGGTCTTCCGGTTCGCGACTCCTGGTGATCGCCATGAGTGATTGTGACGAGCCACGCGCGGAACTATGGATCCGAAACCCTGACGACCGCGGGAATGTAGTCGACCAGCGGCTCATCGAGGCGGCGCATCAGGTATGGCCACGTGCTCGAAAGATCGTGGTCGGCATCTTGGGAAGCGCCGAAGACGCCCCGCGGATCGTTGAAACTGCTGTCCACCAGGCTTCCAGGGCGATTGAACGGAACGGTCCTGTCGCGACTCCTGAGAGGTATCTCATCACGGCGGTCAAACGAGAATCGCTGCGAGAACTCCGGGAGCGGCGGCGCTTCGTCCCGTTGGACCAAGCGCTCCTGGAGAGGCTCTACCCACCGCGATGGAAGGACTCGGAAGACCGGGCCACGTTTCGAGTGCTGGTGGAGCAACTCAAGGCCCGCATGGACGACAAGACCCGGAGGATGTTCGAACTTCGCTGCCTCGACTACAGGTGGGAGCGTATTGCCAGAGCGCTGGACTACAGTGATGCTCACAGCGCAGAGGTTCAATTTCGGAAGGGAGTCAATGCCGCGCTGAAGCGACTGAAGGGGAAGAGATTGTGGCCAGCGATGCTCCCAAGAAAGGATTCGGACACCGATGACCGATCCTGAGAGGCCATGGACTGAGTTTGAAATGGACGAGCTTGTGCGCAGGTGCAAGGACGTCTGCCTGCACGGCTATCCAAACCTGGACCGCGTAGGCTGTCCGAGTGACGAAGCCATCGAGAAGCTTGCCAATGAGGACCAGGATCTGCTCCGCAATGAGGATCTGATCTCGCATATCGTCACTTGCTCTCCGTGCTTTCAGAAGCACGTGGCCTGTCGAGAGCGGTTGCGAAGCCGGAATCGCCTGAAGCTAGCCGCACTTTCGACGGCGGCCGTCCTCCTGCTTGTGTTCGCCGTTCTCACGGTCCGCAACCTCTCCGTGGCTCCAGGCCAGACCGGCGTTTCAAAAGGCGGTGTCCCTCCTCGTGTGCCCGAATCGAAGGCACAGACTGAGAGTCAGGCTCGGGCGCAGCCGGATCGCGCAACGTCTGCAGCAAAGCCCGATCAATGGGTCCTCGCTATTCTGGATCTGCGAGAACTTTCTGGCTCGCGTGGGGAGGGTGAGATACAACCACGAACGCGGGAACTGGCACGCAAGCGGCTCGACCTCCGGGTTCTGCTGCCTATCGGGAGCCCGTCGGGGACGTACGAGATTACTGTGCGGGACTTGGACGGGCACTTCTCACGGGCCGTCACGGCAAATGCCCGTGTCAGTGCGGGTGAGACCTCCGCACAGGCCAAGTTTGACCTGACGGAGGCGCCAACGGGACCGCTGCGTTTTGGAGTGCGGCGACCCGGAGCTGACTGGGCCTGGATCGAGGTCAGAGTCCGCTGACCACTTCAATTGCAGTTTCCAGTTGATTGTCCCTTCCCTGCCGGAAGGACTCGGCTGACCAGGCAACTTCGATATCGGGCTCGATTCCCCGTCCCTCATACGATTGGCCATCCCACGTCACATACGCAGCCTTGGGGAAGATGATCATGTACCCATGGCCGACCTTGAAGCCGGAGCCCGGGATCAATCGCCCAGCTGTCGTGGTGCCTACGAGTTTGGCGAGCCCGCGCTCACGGGCGAACGCGCAGACCATCTCCCCGGCGCTGATCGTCCCCTCGTTGATGAGGATCACGATTCGGCCATGGCACTTCTTCGGCCCCAGTCCTTCGGTGACCAAGGCCATGGAAGAATCCCGCCCTCCGTATCGAATCGCCATTGAGAGAAGTCCCCAGAACTTGTGTTTCGGCAACCGGTCCAGTCGCGGCAGTTGGTCCTTTTGCTTCTTCTCCTCGGCGCCACGGCGGGTCAGTGTGTATCCAGCGGGAATCCGCTCCGCGGTGAGATGGCTCATCAGATGGAGGACCGCCAGGCCTCCGCCCAGGTGGCCGCGAAGGTCCAGCACCAACCGATCGCAGTCACGAAGCTCATCGAAGGCCCGGTCCATCTGACGAGAGACATCGATTCCAAACAGACCGGGCAGAACCGCCACTTTGATGTAGCCGACATTACTTGTCATTCGCGAGGAAAGCACGGCTTCGGGTTCGGCGTGCGGCTGCTTCTTGGATCGGGGGGCGGGGACAGCGACTGCGAGTTCGATCTCAGTTCCGTCGCGTCTGACCCGGATCGACGCGGTGGTTCCCATCGGAAACATGGGTTGGGTTGGTGGAGTACACGCGGTCCCATTGATGCGCATCAAAACGTCACAGGGCCGAATCCCTGCCTTTGCCGCCGGTCCGCCCTGATGAACATCTCGGACGACCCAATGGTCGGGATCAGATGGATCGCGCACGCAGGTGGCTCCGATCGCCAGCCGCGCCGGAACCCGGCGCACGGACTCGTGAAAGAATCCGGTGTGGCTCGTGCCAAGCTGCCGAACCACGTCGTGCACCGCTGTCTCAAAGCGCTCGGGCTCCGCCTCGCTGATGACAGCCTCGCGATTTTCAGCGACAAGGCGGTGCCAGTCCACTCCTCGGAAATCCGGGTCGAAGTAAAGCTTGCTGATCTTGCCGCAAGCCTTATCGTAAACGCTGGCTCGCTGCTCTCTTGTCAGTCTTGGTGGCGCCGAAGTCGATTTGTCGTGTGCCATCGCCTATCACCAGAAAACCGGCCCAGTAGTACGGAGAGAAGTTCTCACCAAACTCTTGAATCATCTCTCTTTGCGCATCGGAAAGCGCCACGGCGACGCTCTTTCCCTGTCCTGCGTGGCTGTAGAACTTGCTCATCAGCGTCGCCGTGGATCGGTCGTCAACCATCCAGAGGCTGGCCACAACGCTCTTTGCGCCTGCCAGGATGAACGTCCTTGCCAGGTTCGCAACCCCTTCCTGCCCCTCCAACCGCCCAACCGCAGTTTCGCAGGCGGACAGCGTGACCAGGTCGGCCCGCAATTCCTGACGTCGAATCTCGCGCGGCTGCCACAGCCCGTCTTCCGACGCGCCTCCAGGTCGCATCACGATGCCGGCGCGTTCTGGATAGATGTCGCTGCCGACCCCGTGGGCTGCGAAGTGCAAGACTCGAAACTTCGACAGCGGAACGGACTTCAGCCTGGCTTCCGAGGCATCCTCGCCTGTCAGCGTCACGCTGCCGCTTCCTCCGGCGGATGCGGCGGCCAAAACCTCTTCCTTGGCGAAGGGCAATGGCTGGAGAGCCGCGTTGCTGATGTCGAAAGCGCCTCGGCTCGAACTTCCGGTGGAAGGTCCATCTGGACGGGAGGTGTAGCCCAAGGCAAGGATCGGGTTCGGACCGGACGCCTGAAGGCGCTTGGCGTCGCGCAGGACGTGAAGGACCGTAGCCGAAGGCGACGTGAACACCCGGGTCGTCTGGACAAGATACTTCCCATCGGTCCCCACCAGCGCTCCGAATGGCAGCAAGTGCAGTTTGCCATCAGGAATCACGACGAGAGACTCCGCTCCCTCGCCC
>CAZXRB010000207.1:0-3903 GCA_964642845.1 uncultured Nitrospira sp. | reverse complement strand
GAACTGATCCCGAGATTGGTACTTCGCGTGGAGGGTCTCGGCGATGCCTGATTGGCGCGATCGAATTCTGCGGGAATTCACGCCCGGTGTTCAACCGTTGACGGTCGTTGCCGATCCAGACGGTTTGTTGACCGAACCCAGGCTCAGCCAGGCGCTCGCGGAGCGTGGCTTCGAGTCGCTGGTATTTGAGGAACCCATCTCGTTTCGGTTCGTTTATGAGTCGCGCTACCGCTGCCGGATAGATGCCGGCGAGAGCGTGGACTTGGTGATCCTTTGTGTCCGGAGCCAACCCTGCGAGCAGCTTCCGTTCGATGTTCTCTCCAGAGCCAGGCAGCTTACTTTCTCTCTGGCAGAGTTTTTCCCCAACCTGAGCTATCCGGTGCTGCGTGCGCTGGAACCACAATACCTGGACTTGCTCTTCGATGCCCAGAGCCGCTTCAACCCAGGGGTGTTGGGCGACAACGCCACAAAGGATTTCATCCTGCGCCATGTGTTCGAGATCGCGGCGGAACTGATCAAGACCGAGGCTGACCTGCTTCGGGTATTGCTGCGCAGGCACTACCGGGTACAGGTGATTCCTGAGCCCTTTGTAGACAGGCTGGTGGCTGTTCTCAACCAGAGCGGGCGTTTTCAAGATTGGCCGCTGGCGGATCTCTTTACGAGCCGGAGTCTATTCTTCAGTTTTCTCCAAGAGCGATGGCCGCAGTTTCTCGCCCGCCTTACCGGAATGCCATTGCCTCAGCAAGCGCGTTTGAGCGTGCGGGGCCCAGGAGATCTGCCGTTCGACAATCCGGATATCCGCGTGTACGTGGACAACCTCTTTGTGGAAGGGCTGCTTCATCCTGTCGACTGGGCTCCACTGCCCGAAGGATGGGCGGCGGCCGGTGTCCGGCAAAGCCCACAAATGGACCGATCGCGCCGCTTTGCCGCACTTGCCGATGCCGTGGAGCGCGAGGTACCAGTGGAGGGCGCACGGTACGGAGAGTGGCTTTCGTTCGCCCAAACCTGGGCGGAGCTGAACGTGCTGGCGGCCGAGATCGGATCCGGTCCGGATCGGGATGCTATTGAGCGGGCAGCTACCTTAAGAGCTCGCGTGGATACTCGATTCAGCGAGTGGCTACTGCAGCGATTTGGCAGCCTGAGCAGCTTGCCGGCGACCGCGCCGGTGATGGTCCACCACGTCGCGCGGTTTCTCGCCGGTCACCTCGACGTTGTGGGCAAGGTTGCATTGGTGGTCGTCGATGGGATGGCATTTGATCAGTGGTTAGTGATCCGGCACGAAATCAGTCTCCACCGTCCAAGATGGAGGTTCGACGAGAACGCCGTGTTGGCGTGGGTGCCGACGATTACGAGCGTATCGCGGCAATCGATTTTCGCTGGCAAGGCGCCGTTGTACTTCCCTTCGAGCATCTACTCCACCGACAGAGAACCGAGTTTGTGGCAGCAGTTTTGGGCGGGCAACGGCCTTGCGCTCCATGAGGTCGCTTATCTGAAAGGACTAGGAGACACCGCAACACTGCCATCGCTCGCAGAGGAATTGACGGCGCCGAAGCTGAAGGTGATTGGTGCTGTAGTCGATAAAGTCGATCGCATCATGCACGGTATGGAGTTAGGCGCGGCGGGCATGCACAATCAGGTACGGCAGTGGGCATCTGAAGGGTTCCTTGTTGGGTTTCTGGACACCCTCATGACCTCAGGATTTGAAGTCTACCTCACTGCGGATCATGGCAACGTCGAGTGCACCGGCTGCGGGCGGCCGAAAGAAGGACTCACGGCCGATGTTCGCGGTGAGCGCGCCAGGATTTACTCCGACCCCACGTTGCGCGCCCATGTCGCCTCGAAGTTCCCCAATGCCATTCCATGGAAGCCGATGGGGCTCCCAAATGACTTCTTGCCACTGTTGTCAGGGGATCGGACCGCGTTCATACCAGAAGGGCAGCGGACGGTTGCGCACGGTGGAGTGACACTGGAAGAAGTAGTTGTACCCTTCGTTCGGCTCGTGGGGGACAAGGAATGAACGGTCGCCAGGGCATGATCGGTTATAACCGAACCGTCAAGCTTCGTTGGCTTGACGAGACGGTTGACCTATTTTTGGCCGGCCTGTCCGATGCCGATATCTGCGAAGCCTTGCGAGAGCGTCTGAAAGACGAGCTCTCGGTGGGCAGCTCGGCCCAACGCGGCAGCCGCGAAAAGACGATTACGCTGCTGCTGAAGACCTGGGTCCGGGTGCCGACGCCATTGCGGGCGCTGCGCGACGATGGCCTTCAGTTGATGCAAGGCATGCGCCGTTCAGAGAGGCTGCCCCTGCATTGGGGTATGACCATGGCAGTGTACCCGTTCTGGCGGGTGGTGGCCGATGTCACGGGACGCCTCTTTCGGCTCCAGGGTGCTGCAGCGCCGATGCAGGTTCAACGACGCGCGAAGGAATTGATGGGTGAGCGTGAGGTTGTGGCGCGATCAACCAGGTATGTCCTTCGCGCATTCGCGGATTGGGGCGTGGTTTGTGACTCTGCCAGGAAGGGTGAATATCAATCTGTCGCGCCAGTCGTCGTGAAAGATCCCCGATTGGCGGCATGGCTGCTCGAAACAGTCGTAGTGTCGTCGGCGGACGGTAGGACCGACTTCCACAGCCTTGTGAACAGCCCCTGCTTGTTCCCCTTTCAGATCTGCCGGATCGCTCCTGCCCAATTGACGGGGACAGGGCGACTCGAGGTCATCCGGCACAGCCTTGAAGAAACGCTCATCCGCGTGGCATCGGGCCGATGAGAACCGGGTATGAACCAGAGCCAGGCACAGCGGGATGAAGAGAAGGCCGTATTCGCTGCCTTCTATGTCTTGCAGCCAGATTTCGCCGGAGAGCCGATCAAGGAGTGGCGCATCGCAGAATCCGATCCGCCCGACATCATCTGCATCACGGACTCAGGGAGAACGATCGGTGTGGAACTCGCCGAATGGCTCCATCAACGGGAAATGAATGCTGGCAAGTTGCGCGAGAGAATCGAGCAACAGCTCCTCGATGCAATCGGGGAGCCCCAGCCAGTCAACACCTCCCGCCACTTCGACATGGTGATTCTACATCCGCGGGAACGAGTGCAGATAAAGGCGGGGCCCGACCAGATGGCATTCCGCACGGCCCTGTTCCAACTTATCGCCCATGTCGATCGCCGGTGGCCGCAGGAACCGTTCTGGCATAGCCCGCAAGGGTGTCATCTTCGAGACCTGACTCGGTGGCAACCACTTGGCGTGTACCTGAAGGAAGTTCACTTCCATCCCGGTCAATCCATATGGGCGGAGGGCATCAACTGGATCTTGCCACCGGCGCACTGGGACACATTCGACGACAGCACGATGCGCGATCCATTGCTGAATGTGATCTCGGCGAAGATCACGAAGTATCAGAAGCGGCCGATGGCCACGCAGTGTGATGAGCTCGTGTTGGTCGCGTTTTTCAATCAAGGTGTGGCGTACAACTCCCCGATTGAAACACCGAGAAGGACACTGGAAGACTTGGTTACGGAACTCCGGGCGGCTTTACCCCAACACCGCGGGCCGTTTTCCATGGGCTACCTTTTTGTGGCCCCGGCTCCAGGCGCTCGAGTGTTTCGGCTTTGGTAACGACTTCTGGTCGAAGTGCGCTGCAGTGCCACACGCGGAAAGCATCAGAATCTGGTCCTATTTGCTTACGGGACCGCGGGGCGCCTGGTGGAGAACCTTCGAAGAGGGTTGAGACGTTGAGACCTGGGAGCCACTCAACTTAGATTGCGAGTGTCCATTGTTTCGCTCGGCGCACCATGGGCAGATTTCCACAGCCCTGCCCCCGTCAAGGACCGAATCTTCTGCGCGATGAATCGGATCGCCTGTGGAACAGGATTCGCCTAATCTTCGCCATGGTAGAATCGCAAA
>CAZXRB010000206.1:0-3905 GCA_964642845.1 uncultured Nitrospira sp. | reverse complement strand
GTCATCGCTGCGACCAACCGGGATTTGGAAAAGGAAGTGCGCGAGGGCCGGTTCCGCTTGGATCTCTATTACCGGCTCAACGTGTTTCCGATTCGATTGCCGGCTCTCCGCGACCGGGTGCAGGACATTCCGTTACTGGTCTCCTACTTCGTGAAGAAATGCTCCACGACCATGGGGAAGAAAATCGACAGCGTGCCGGCCGAAGCGATGGAGTCGTTCAAGCGCTACGCCTGGCCCGGCAACATCCGCGAACTGGAGCATGTCATCGAGCGCGCCGTGATTTTGACGCAGGGCGCGGAGCTCGATCTCACCGACTGGATGCCGAAAAGCGGCGCCGCCACGGCCGCGGGACCGACGGCGACGCTGGAAGAGGTGGAGCGCGCGCACATCGTCGCCGTGCTGACTCAGACCAACTGGCGCGTCAGCGGCGACAAGGGCGCGGCCAAAATCCTCGGGCTCAACCCCACCACACTCGAGGCCCGCATGAAGAAGCTGGGCATTCAAAGACCCTGAAGATAGTCTCTCGTGAAGCGTCGTTCGTGAAGCGCGAGACGGATACGCCACTTAGCATTCGAGTCTCCGCTCCTCAAACGAGATACGCTTCACGGGCGACGAATAGCGCTCCTGCTCCCAATCTATTGGGACCGTCCCAATAGATTGGGAATCGGGTTTGGGATTTCCCGCCGTCCGCGTCCGTTCCTGATCCAAGAAAACCGCCGCAACCATTCAGCCGTTCAATGACTTACGCCCGCATCTTGTGCATGCGTCCAGGCGTGGCATTGGCGTTGCTGAATAGCTCGGGCATCACGTGAAACGAGAGGGGCGCGGATGTTGAAGATCACGAAGCTGGAAGAAACGGAATCGACGGTGGTGCTGAAGCTGGAAGGTAAAGTGACGGATCAATGGGCGGCTCTGTTGGAGGGTGAGTGCCGGTCATTTCTCCGCCATCGCAAACGGCTGTTCTTGGATTGTGCCGCCGTGAGCTTTCTCGACGGGCGAGGGGTTGAGGTCTTGAGAAATTTTCCCCTCCACGCAGTCACTCTTATCGGCGCTCCCGCGTTCGTGAGGGAGTTGCTGCAGACAGGAGGTCGGTCATGAATTCAGCTGCTGCTGCCAATGCCGAATCCATCGGTCGTGGCCCCTCGCCGAGCGGGGCGGTCATGCCTCACGTGACGCCGGGGCCGGCCAAGAGCGAAGATCTGCTGCTGGCTCGCCTTCGGGCGGGCGAGGAAGGAGCTTTTGATGAGCTGGTCAATACGCTCCATGGCGCGATGATCCGGATGGCGATGGGTCATGTGGCGGACCGTGAGGTGGCGGAAGAAGTGGTGCAGGATACGTGGATGACGGTGATCGAAAGCCTGCATCGTTTCGAAGGCCGCTCCTCCATCAGAACCTGGATCTTCGGGATTCTCATTCACAAAGCCAAAGACCGTGGCGTGCGCGAAAAACGGCACACGACCTTTTCCAGCTTCGAGTCCTGCGACGACGACACCGAACAGGTGGTCGATCCGTCCCGATTCCATCAGTCGGGCGAGTGGGCGGGACACTGGGCCTTTCCGCCGCAGCCATGGGACGAGCGGACGCCGGAGAAGCTCCTGGCGTCGCACCAGGCCGTCACAGCCATGAACAAGGCCATCGAGGCTCTGCCGCCCACCCTCAAAGACGTGTTGGTTCTGCGCGATATTGAAGGAATGGAAGCGCAGGAGGTTTGTGCGTTGTTGAAGATCACCGAGACCAATCTCTATGTCCGGCTGCACCGGGGCCGGGAGCGCGTGAGGCAGGCGGTGGAGGCATACCTCGAAGGTTCGAACAATGCCATGTAAGAATTGGAGGAGACGGCGGACTCAGACATAGTCGGACCACCGGATCATGGCCGCATGACATCAGATTCGTCGGATTACACTGCGCCGGAGATTACGTGCCGGGAAGTCGCCGAGTGGACGTCGGCCTATCTCGAGGAGCATGTGGACGATCCGTCCAAAGTCCGCATGGCCCTTCATCTGGCCGCCTGCGCCGGCTGCGAGGCGTACGTGGCGCAGATCGCATCGGTTCGCGATCTCCTCGGACTCTTGCCCGGCACGCCGGTCGAACCCGCGCACCTGGATCGATTACGGCAGGCCTTTGCGGCCCGACGGCCGCGCCCGCCGTCCACGACATGAACGCACCTGCGCTGTTGTAAGGACCTGCATCCTGAGGGGACTCACGGCTGACACCACAACCGGAGGCCCTTCGATGAACGATCGCCTCTCACAATGGGTTTTCAGCGGGCTGGCTTGCTGGCAGGTCGCCGCCGGCACGTCCGATCTTCTTGATGGGCGGCCGTCGACGCGGGTCAAGATGCGTATCGCCCTGCATCTGGTCACCTGCGCCGATTGCCGTGCGCATCTCCGGCAAGTTGCCCTCGTTCGAGACACCCTGGCGCGGCTTCCAAAGAAACTTCCCTCTCCACTCATTCGGCTACGGCTGCGTCGGCAGTTTGCGGCACAGCACCCCCACTGAGACAGCCACCTTCTTCTCCTCGACTTTTGTCATGTAAGAGGCCGCGGCCATGTCCGACTATGGCGGCATGCCTCTCTATACCACGACGACAATGTTGAGCCCGGAACAGCTTCGCCTGGAACAGTCCAAAACGCTGGCCGAGCCGCCACGGCGATATGGTCTGTTGGCCAAGGCGCTGTTCGGCCTCATGGATCTGCTGTACGGCCGGGCCCGGAGCTGGAGCAAGTTCAAAGTGCTGGAAGTGATCGCCCGCGTGCCCTACCAAGCTTGGGAGCACGTCGCCTACATCGCCATCACGCAGCACTATGAGCAGGAGGATTTCGCCCGCCGCGTCTTTGAGCGCGTGCGCGAGAGCCGCCACCAGCAGGACAACGAGCAGTGGCATCTGCTGATTCTCGAAGAATGGATTCACCGCCGGAACATCCGCGAAGCTTTCGTCCGCCATCGTCTGATGCCCCAAGTCATCGCGTTCGTCTACTATCAGATCAGCTGGTTGCTCTATGTCGTCAAGCCGGAGTGGAGCTATCGGCTCAACGTCGATTTCGAAGCCCATGCGGAACACGAATACATGTTGTTCGCTCAGGAGCATCCGGAGCTCGAGCAGGTGCCGTTCGAGAGTGCCTTCAAGAAAGACTATGGCGACTTCGCGACGATGGCCGACGTCGTCCGCCAGATCGCCTACGACGAGCGGGTGCACAAGAACGGGAGCATGGCCAAGCTGGGAATGGCCCGCTTTGTCTGAGTGGCGGTCAGGGGCTCTCGACGCTCGCCGACCGCCACTCACTTGGATGTATAAGAGAGAGGACTGTGATGAAAGCCGTTGCCGTCATTCCTGGGAAGCCGGACTCGCTCCATCTTACTGAGTTGCCGAAACCCTCCGTCCATGAGATCCCAAACGGACGGGGCGTGCTTGTTCAAGTATTGCGCGTCGGTGTGGACGGGACAGACAAGGAGATCAACGCGGCCGAATACGGGCAAGCGCCGCCGGGGTATGACTTTCTGGTGATCGGCCACGAATGCTTCGGCCGTGTGCTCGAGGTCGGCCCCAACGTCACCGAGTTCACGCCGGGCGAGTACGTCGTGCCGACCGTCCGGCGGCCGGGCGGCAGCTTCTACGATCAAGTCGGCCAGTACGACATGACACTGGAGGACACGTATTACGAGCGCGGCATCAACCTGCGACACGGGTATCTCACGGAATTGTTCGTGGAGGATCCGGAATATCTGGTGAAAGTGCCGAAGGGTTTGAAGGACGTCGGCGTGCTGCTGGAGCCGACGTCGATCATCGAGAAAGGCATTATCCAAGCCTACGAGGCGCAGCGGCGGTTCAAGATCTGGCGGCCAAAGAAGGCGGCGGTGCTGGGCGCGGGGACTGTCGGGTTGCTGGCGGCGCTGTCGCTCAAGAT
>CAZXRB010000205.1:0-3915 GCA_964642845.1 uncultured Nitrospira sp. | reverse complement strand
GAGGCATTTCGAGCTTTTTTTATGAAATCAGCGAAGATTTCACGCTTGATCAGGGGTTAGCCAAGGCATCTGCGTCGCTTGCCATTGCTAAGTAGCACGCTCGTTTGCCTGAATCTTTTTCATTCATCGCCATCCCTAAAAGGATCATGTTCAGTCCCGTAAACCATCCCGCAAGCATAAAAGAGGCCAGGGCAAGCGATGACCCGTAAAAAGCAGCTGGTGATAATGACGCAGCGATGCCGCCGGTTGTGGTTACCAATGTTCCTGCGATCGCCGCGACTATTCCAATAGTTATTGCAATAACCAAAATTCCAAAAGCGATCCAAGCGTTACCACTCAACGTACCGGTTGCGTCTGTTTGGTTCACCGGGTCATTCGTGCAGTACGCATAGCGGTTCAGTCCCTGGGGGGAGAAGGCGCCCATCGGGATGCTGTCGGCCATGATGAAGCGGCCGAGGGCGGGGTCGTAGTGTCGCGTCTGCATGTGGACGAGCGTCGGGGGCTGGAGCTTGACGTTGGGGATGAGCGGCTTGGCGACCGCGAACGCGTCGGTCTCACTGCCTTCCTGCGACCGCCACCGATACCGCGAGTCGTCCAGACCCGTGTCCCACGCATCCGTGGTCGCCATCCGCACGCCGAAGGCGTCAAAATGCTGCGCGGCCAGGGCGCGGTCCGTTTCCGCACCCGTGTAGAGCAGAAGGGCGCTCGTGCCGCCGAAGAGGTCCGCGGCCACGAGGTGATTCACATTATTGCCGGTGTCCACATCGTCGCCTTCGTCCGTGCGCACGACCGCCCCGACGGGTGAATACGTATACGACTCGATGAACTGGTCGCCATTGTTGCGCCAGTGATTGTCGCCCTTGGGCGGCTCGCCGTCGTCATAGGAGAACGGCGACCGCCGCACCGCGGTCACGCGCTGACTGAGGCCGTAGTAGTCGTAGTGGATCGTCGCGCCCTTGTTGGGTTCGTAATCGACCTGAGTCGTGCCGGAAGCCTCGGCGCGATAGGTGGCGATGCGCCGGCCCAGGATGTCGTCATAGGCGTGGAACTCGCCCATCGCGCCTTCCTCCAGCACGTCGCCCTTTTGATTGCACTCCGCCGGCACGTCGCGGACCTGATACCAGTATTCGACAAGCTCCAGGAGATCATAAGCATACTCAAACGCGGTCCCCTCTTCAAGACGGACCCACCAGCACGCCTCCACGTCGTCCCAGCGCCAGGTCGTCCGCGTCCGATAGGTCAGGTTCGGATGGATCGACGGCGCCCCCCCGAGGTTCCCGACCCAACTGAACGACTCAACCTCGACCCGGTCGACCTCCTCCTCGGCGTCAAACACAAACCGCTGCATCGAAAGAAGCTGGTCCCGGCCGTCGCCGTCGTAGTCGGTCCAGGGGCTTGAATTCGTGTCCGGCGAGCCGGGCGGATCGGCCTCGTCCGTGCCGCCGAGGATGCTCCCGTACACATAGTTGTAACGCGTGATGGACCGCAGCGAGCCGTCTGCGGGATCCTTCTCCATGACGGCGAGGCGGTTGCCGTTCGGGTCGTATTTGTACGTCTTGTCGTAAGTGGTGGAGTGGCCGCCAGAGTACCCTTCGTCGACAAGCGCGCGGACTTCACGAGCGAGCCGATTCGGATCGGAAGTGGACATCAGCATCTTGCCGTCGGCAAAGCTCCAGTACAGCTTGGTCGGCTCGGCCTCAGCGCCAGTGTCCAGGTCGGACTCCTCAAGATGGCCGTCGCCGTAAGTGAACGTCATCCGCTCCGTCCGGTAATCATCGGCGGCGCCGGGATCGAGGAAATTCTCCTCGATCTCGGTGATGCGCCGGTTGTCGTCCCGGGAGAGAACCTCGAACGAGGCGACGACGGTCGGCGTCGAGTGGATCTCCGTCCTGTGTACGATCTTGCACAGCTCCCCGGCGTCGTTGAGGTAGTAAAGCGACTCCGAGCCGTCGTCATGCGTGATGATGATATTCGCCACCGACGCGCTGCCGTTGTCGGAATAGGCGATGGTGGTCTCCTCTCCGTCTCGAGTGATCGAGGTAATCCTCCCGGCATCATCGGTCTCGTACTCAGTCGTGATCGTGCGGGTTTCGAGGCTCTGGCCGTCGGGAGGTATCCGTCCGGCGGACCTTACCCTGATCGAATGATCAATCTAGCTGCAATCGGGGGCAGCGAAGCTCGGGAGGTCAAGTCAGGACAGGTTCGAAGGCGGGGATCCCGGCGCACCGGGAGAGGGTCCAACGGTCGGGCAGGAACGCGGCCACTCCAGAGGTAGGCGTGGCCGGCAGGCGGACCAGGACGTCGCGCAGGTAGGCGAACGGATCAATGCCGTGCCGCTGGCACGTGGCGATGAGGCTGAACAGGACGGCGGCGGTGTTCCCGCCGTTGTCCGAGCCGCAGAAGAGCCAGTTCTTACGCCCCAGAACCACACGGCGCAGGGCGTTCTCGGCGACGTTGTTGTCAATCGCCAGTTCGCCGTCGATGGTGTACACGCCCAGCGCGTCCCACTGATTTAGCGCATAGGCCACCGCTTGACCCATGGGGCTCTTGGGTAAGACCGGTCCACCGCGCGAAGCCTGCTGCGCTTCCAGCCAGGCACGGAATTGCGTCAGGCGCGGCGCCGATTTTTCCTGGCGCAACCGCTGACGCTCAGTCGCGGACAGGGTCCTGGCCTCGTCCTCCACGTCATACAGCAAGCGAAGGTAGGCCAACGCCTGCGTGCGGGCGGCGGCATCCGCGTGGCGCGCCTCGTAGAACTTGCGCCGCGCGTGCGCCCAGCACGCGACCTCGGTCACGCGACCCCCCGCCTGGCCCGCGTAGAGGCCGTCGTATCCGCCGAACGCATCGGCCTGCAAATACCCGCTCCACCCTTTGAGGAACTGCTGCGGGCCATCGCGGCTTCGACTCGGGGTGTAGGTGAACACGGTGTAGGGATGACGCCGGTCGCCCAGGTAGACCCAGAACCGCCCCGTGCGCGTTCGATCGAGACTGCGATCCAGCACATCGACCGGCGTGTCGTCGGTGTGCAGGACCCGGGAGCGAAGCACGTCATCGACCATCCGCCGGTAGAGAGGTTGCAGGAGGGTGGCGCACTGAGCGGCCCAGTCGCACATCGTCGAGCGCGCGATCGCGATGCCGTGCCGCGCCAGGATGTGCTCCAGCCGGTGCAACGGCAGGTGGTCCGAATACTTGCTCACCATCACGTAGGCCAGCAGGCCCGGCGCCGCCAGCCCTTTCTCGATGGGCGAGGCTGGCTTGACCGCCGTGGTGATCTGCGGGCCGCTTTCTGAAACGTTCGCTTCACACGCCCGACAGGCGTACCTGAGCCGCACGTGCTCCATGACGGTCAGCTTGGCGGGCACGTAGTCCAGTTGCTCGCTGACCTCTTGGCCGATCACATGCCGCATCCTCCCGCAGCACGGACAGGACTTCTGGTCTTCCGGCAGATCGTGAATGACCTTCTGCCGCGGAAGGTCCGCCGGCAGGCGCCGACGGCCGTGACCGTTGTTGCTCCCAGGCTCGGGCGCCGGTGCGGACTGCGGCGTCGTCTGCGGTGCGGGCGTCGGCGGGGCCAGTTGATTCAGCAGCGTCTCGAACAGCAGCATCTGCTGGGGATCAAGCTTCTCTGCGGATCGCCCATAGAGGCGCCGCAGCAGGTGTTGGAGCTGGTGCTGGAGCTGTTCGATCGTGCGGCTCTTGTGCTGCAGTTGATCGAGGAACTGCTGTCGCTCGGCGCGGAGAAGTTCGACTTCGCTGGAAGACTGCAGCAGTGAACTGCGGAGGGATTCGACTTCCTGTCGAAGCTGAGCCAGTTCGGCGTGCGTAAGACCTTCCGTGGTCACGCGCGATTCTACATCACACAAGTGTCCAGTGTGTGGATTGTGAGATGGGTGTGAGAGTCAGAGGCGCGGGCTT
>CAZXRB010000204.1:0-3978 GCA_964642845.1 uncultured Nitrospira sp. | reverse complement strand
ACCGGGCGAGCGTGACCATCAGCGCGAGCCCGCCGGAAGCCGGCGAAATCACGAACGCCCTCGGCTACCTCCCGGCCAATCGCGCGGGCGAGCAGTTCACCGGGCCCATCGACTGCGGCCCGCACCAAACCATCGGCGGCCCGCTCGAGAACATGGCGAAGCACTCCGAAGACTTCGCCGCGAGCGTTTGGGACAAGAACGGCGGCTCCTGCTCTGTTACGTCGAATGCCATCATCGCGCCCGACGGCAACCAGACCGCCGATATGGTCACCGCCGTCACCGAGACGCCGGTCATCCAGCAGCAGATCGCCGGGCTCGCCGACGGCGGCGCCTACACCTTCTACATCTGGGCGCGAGTGGCGTCCGGCACGCGCAAGGTTTCGATTGCCATCGTCGATAACCCGTATGCCGCCTACCTGGCCGGCCCGACGCAGGTCACGCTCACGACGTCCTGGCAGCGCTTCAAGATCACCGGTACCCTCGCGAGCGGCCAGACAGGCCTCTGGATCGTCGTCCGCCAGTTAGCCAGCAACGGCGACGACTGGACCACCGGCGACATCCACCTCTGGGGCGCCTGCCTCCAGCAGGGCAACGATCCCCAGGCCGCCTATGCCCGCACCTGGGCGTCTCAGACGCCGCACCTCTCCTCTGGCCTTGCCGCCGGCCCCACGGTCATCGCCGCCCCGGACTCAACCACCTCACCCCTCAAGATCCACGGCCCCGGCTCCAACCTCGCTGACAGCACCCTCCTCGAACTCACCGCCACCGGCGAGCTCATCCTCGCCGGCGGCTCCGGCAATGGCTACCGCTTCTCCGAACTCGGCGCGGCCAGCAACCCATCCGGCTGGGCGGGCGTGATTAAGATCAAGACACCATCAGGCGCTACCATCGGTCACGTCCTGCTCTACACGGACCCGTGATGCGCTTGCGTGCGTCGCATTCTCGCCGTGCGTGCCGCACAAGGCGGTTGTCATTCCACAATCTGCACGCCTTATCCCCTTTCTTGACACTGCTCGGACAGGCTGATGCACAACTCAGTATTTCCTCCGATGGACACGCGACTGTGCTCACCGTATGCTTAATACGCTGGTTTTTCCCAGGCCGTTGACACCATCTCAATCGACCGGTACCCGAACTGCGAGGTCGAATCACAGGTGCCTTCCGAGCGCCCCACTCGCAAGCGATTCGAAGAGACCCTGGCCGACATCCGCAGTCTTTCATCACTCACCGGCCAATTAGCGTGCCTCGTAGGTTATCGCGATCCGAATTCCGGGCATTACTCTCTCCCGAGCGTTGTGGAACGGAGCGTCAGTTCCGACGAGGATCGCCAGTTACGGCTTCTCCATGAAGCCATTTTCCACCAGTGGCTGAAATTGCCCTTGCAGGACCAGAAGATCGACCTGGATATCTACCTCTCCACCTTGCCCTATGACCGCTCGACGGTCATTCGAACGTGGTCCAAGCTCGAGTCCTACCGCTGTTTCATACCAGCCACCGCAAGCGCTGCCGAACGCCAGTTGTTCCTGAGCAACATGGAGATTCTGCTGCGCATCGAAATGGCCGAGATCGGCGTGGAGGCACCGGACGATCCGCAGCCGCCCCCAGGTTTGGCAATGTTGGCCATCAAGGAAGCATCCGCCATCCTCCGCGTGCCAGCCCGCACGCTCCGTCTCTGGGCGGAACTCGGAGAAATCCCAGCCGTCAAGGCTGGCCGACAGTGGCGTTTTCGGAGAAGAGACATCGAAGAATGGCTTGCCCGGCAGAACGAACCAAGGAAAAATCGCTAGCCAGCGGCAAGAACGGCAAGTACGGCAAGTACGGCATACGGATGCTCGGAACCTGACCTATTCTATCAGTGCCATCGCGGCATTCTGTGGAACTTCGGAAGCCGGGGTAGCCGGCGAAAACCTTGTCGTGAGAAAGGAGCAACTAATGTTACACCGATTGGTCAGGACGCTTACAGCGCTAATTCAACTCTGCGTGGTGCCACCCTTGTTCCAAGTAACAGCACAGGCAAGAGATCCGAATACCTTTTCGTTCTACTCCTGGGACAGAAACAGGACGTACACGATAACCACATATGAGGGTGCGGTGTCATTGCAATTCGGAGGGCATTGGCTGTATCAACCGTCATTGATTTTGGCCGGACCCGAAACGAATAACTTGCGAGTCCTCGTGTTCAACTCGAACCTGAACGCATACAGCGACTCCGATCAGGCGATTTGGGTAACCTCGGACGTATACAATACCATGCAGTTTCCACAACCTACGGCGGTGTTGAAGATGTCTCAGTCGAGCAATATCTGCGACATGGCAGATGCCCGACCGATCTGGGACGGTTCGCAGTGGCACGTTTACGTACAAGCGTTGCTGAAAACTCCGAGCGGTAGTTGCGGGGACACCGCTGTCATCGTTAAAGCGAAGGGTCCAAGCCTGTACAGTCTTGCGTGGGATGTCGAACCGGGCACCCAAGCCGCCAAAGTAATAGTGGCTGGCAACCCGCCTGCTGGAATTGGTGAAGCGATGCAGTGGTTCTTCGCATCATCCGCACCTCTTCCTTTTGTGGGCATCTTCAACGACTGGGGCAACCCCTTCGGCGGGGGCAAGGCTCAGGCCACATACAGCAGTTCTGGAACGGCTCCTCTGACTCCGTGGTACCAGATCGACGCAGCGTGGTCTCCATACCTGGAACAGCAAGGCTACACGGGAACATTGGTGTTCCCAGATGTACTGCTGACCGGTTCTTTGGACGAAGGGGTTTTCGGGCCGCCCGGGATCGGAGCAGAATCATCTTGTTACATGTATGGCAGCGAGGCCAACAAATATCAGTACTCAAGAATTGGAGGATACTTCCCCAACCCGTTGCAGACGAGCGCGCTGAATGGAGTTCACTTTGGGCTCGCTATACGGTCCATCAGCTATGACATTTACGGAGAACGGACGTTTCGACCACGGTTTGGGAGGGATTCGCGAGGCTTCTTGCCCCTCTCCTCGTCATCGCCAACGTCGCGCACATGGTACACTCTTGTGGTTTACAACCCCACTCAGATTAATAACAGCAGCAGCGATCCCTGTAACACGTATTCTCGATGGACATCCAGCGACCAGAAGTTTGCGTTCAGTCACGTGTACATCACTGAAAACTAGAATTCACTGCACGCATTTCAATGTCCGGGTGGTTCCTCCGGCCCACGAGTCCATTGGGCCAGTTTCCCCCAGGCCCTACCAGTGCGTTGGACACTGATTTGCAACAGGGAGTCTCAAGATGTCCAACACGAAACAAGCGGATTCCGGCCCACGCAAGGAGCCCGGAGGGCGACTAAAGCGGGGCCGGAATCCGGCCGCGGCGGCAAGGGCCGCTGGTCGGCCAAGCGCAAGATGAGCGTGGTGCTGGAGCTGCTCCGGGGCGCCGATCTGAAAGCCACGAGCCGCAAGTACGGCGTGACGGCAGCAACTCTCTCGGAGTGGCGCGGGGCCTTCCTGGCGGCCGGCGAGAAGGGGCATCTGCTCGCAGGAGGACCTGGTCGACGAGCAAGGCTCATCTCATTTGACTGCACGGTATGGCTCCTGACTCGAGAACGACGCCTTGATGGTTGAGGAGAACTTGAGCCGCCCTCCTCGCAGCGGACCTTCTGGATCTCACCGCCTGCATGTCTTCTCGCATTGTCGTCCGGTCGCGCCGCGCTCGTGCCCGTAATCCGTCCGTAAGGAATTGAGCCGTTGCATGCCGAGGCCCGGTGGAGAGGGGCTGGGAGGCAGAAGTAGCGGGGCGGCGAGTTGCACCCAATGGGTGCAAACGTGCAAGCAATTCGGGCATGAGGCTGAAATCGAGGCGATCTCCGGCCGAAGGGGAGTTTCTGTTTGAGATCGATCGGGAGCCGCTGGAGGAGTGCGTGACCGCGCTGGGCGGCCTGCCGTTGTTCTTGCGGGCGGTGCGGAGCCTGGATGTGCCGGGCAGCGTGAAGCGCCATTTGCGTC
>CAZXRB010000203.1:0-4043 GCA_964642845.1 uncultured Nitrospira sp. | reverse complement strand
GGCGCTCGCCCAGGTCGCTGCTCGAACAGGCCATGCCGTCAGGCTCTGGGCACGCCAGCAGCAGGTGGCAGAAGCCATCAACAGCTCGCACCAGAACGCTGCCCGGCTGCCAATCGCGGTGGACCCCGCCTGTCCCGTGGGCATACGCCACTGCATCGCAGACTTGCAGGAACAGCTCCAGACGATCGCAGGCGCCCAAAGCCTGTTCGCGCGCATAGTCGGTGATCGTTCGCGCGCTGGGTACGTGCTCCATGGCGAAGTACGGCAGCTCCGCCGGGCGGTCGCGCCCCGGCTCCTCGCAGGAAGGTGGTGGGGCAGAAAATACCCCAGCCTCATAGACGTGTGCGATGTTTGGATGTTGCAGCCGGGCGAGTATCTGCGATTCGAACTCGAAGCGCCGGACCACGGCGGGCGCCCCAAGGCCGGCGTGGAGGATCTTCAAGGCCACCCGGCGGCGGGGCTTCTCCTGTTCGGCCAGGTAGACCGTGCCCATCCCGCCGCCGGCGATCAAGCCCAAGATGGTATAAGCCCCGACCCGCTGGCCGGCGGGCAGTTCATAAGTTGTCGAGCGGCCCCACCTCAGCCCGGCGATGGCTGGGCGCTCCAGGAATTCCGGCCCGGCTCGTGAGTCGTTCTCCAGCAGTTGTTGGAGCCGGCGTAGGAGTTTGGTGTCCTGCCCGCAGCGTTCCTCGAGAAAGGCGGCACGATCCGCGAGCCCAAGCGGCAGCGCGGCGGCGAATAGCTCGTCAATCTGGTCCCAGCGGTCGGCTGCCATCAAGTCCTTCGGCTGCTGAGGCGCCTTCGTCGGTCAACATTCCGTAAAGCAGCGCACGCGCCAGACGCCATTGGTTGACCACGGTCCGCCGCGCCACGCCCAACACCTCGGCCGTCTCGTCCAGCGTCAGCCCGGTGAAGATCCGCCAAATCTGGGCGCTCCGCGTTCAACGTGGCCAGCGCTTCGTCCATCGCCAGGATGAAGGCCGGGTCGCCATCGGAGATTACCGGTTCGGCCCTTGACCCATGCGTAAGGGGGCCGATGGTCTCCGCATCCATCCTGCGATGCGTATGGCCTCCGCGCTTGAGGCATCCTCTTCTACGTGCGTCATCCACCAGGATCCGGTGCATCGCCTTCGCTGCCGCACCAAAGAAATGCCTGCGGTTTTCGAAGGTCCCGTCCCCGGCCGCCAGCCGCAGCCAAGCCTCCGAGACCAGGGCGGTCGGCTGGAGCGTACGTCCCGGACCCTCGCGGGCCATGTACGCGTGGGCCATCCGGTGGAGCTCGTCGTAGACCTCCGCCCCGAGTCGGTCCAGCGCCGCAGGCTCTCCGCGACCTACGGCGGCCAAAAGCTGCGTGATCAGGGTCGGTTCACCAGGCACGGCCGTTCCGCTCCAAGGAACGCGGTCCATTGTACACGGTCAGGTCACCAACCCGCTAGAACTGGTTTGCCCTGCTGTCGGAGGATTATCGCATGTAAGGATGAATGCGGTTCCTGCGGTCAGGGATCCTGAGTGCGATGCCCGGTGAACGGCCGTCGCGCGGAAAGTTCTTCTTCGAAAAGGAGTACACCTGTGAAACCTCTCGTGCCAGGCGCCTCGTTAGTCGCCGCCCTAGCCCTCGCCTTTCCCAGCGGTGTCGCATTTGGACAGTGGCGACAGAACCCCTCAAACGGTCACTGGTACCGGACGACTGCCCCCGGGAACTGGCAGACGGCTGAGGACGAGGCGGCCGCTTATGGCGCACATCTCGTGGTCATCAATGATGTCACGGAGCAGGATTGGCTTATTATGCACTTCCCTCTTCCCGATCCGTACTGGATCGGGCTTGTTCAGGACCTCGAGAACTCCGATTGCTCCCCAGATTGCGAACCCGATGGAGGCTGGGGCTGGGTTAACGGGACGCTCCTCGAATTCCAAAACTGGGCGGAGGGCGAGCCGAACAACAACCATCGATCATCCGAGGAACATGGCGCCATGAACATCTTCGGCGCCGGGCTGTGGGGTGATTATCCTAATGGTCCGGAGACTCCATACTCTGGGATCATCGAGTCCATTTTTAGCCCCACCGACGAGGCGCTGTTGTTCCGCCAGGGCAGGCTTGGGTACGCGGGTTGTGTAGATACGGTTTTGAAGTCGGACGAACCGGACACGTCTCACTGCACTGATCCTGTCGTGTCTGTCGACCGCGGACCTGCCGATCACGGGCTGCTCCGATTCGACGACCTCTTCGGCGACGGAGCCAACCAGATACCGCTCGGCTCGCAGATCCTGAGTGCCACGTTGAGCCTCGACGTCGAGAACATGGGCGGAATCTCGACCACCCTCCACCGAATGTTGATGGGATGGGACTGCGATGATACCTGGATAGGATGGGGTGATGGGATACAGCCCGACGACCACGAAGCCGCTGCTTCCCCCGACGCGACAGTCCCTTCGACGCTTGTTGACTTCCTGATGGTGGATGTCACGTTAAGCCTCCGGGCGTGGTCCGATGGGGCGCCCAATTATGGGTGGGTGCTGCTGCCCGGGCCCGAGAATGACGACGGGTGGGACTTCGCTTCTTGCGATCGCAGCAACCCAGTCATCCGCCCTGCGCTGCAAGTCGTCTTCACTCGATGCTGTGAGACCAACCGCGAGAACCTCGTCTCCCTGTGCCGCACGAAGCAGAACGGCCGCAACCTCGTGAAGGCAACGGTCGTGCGTGGCTGTAGCGGCTATCCGGTCATCTTCCGTCTCGACCCGGATGAGGGGGGTTGTCCGGTTCGGGAACGTAGGTTTGGCACGGGCGGGCAGGCTCGCGCAAAGTGGATCAACTGCAACGGTCCGATTCCGCCCGGACCGCACGTCGTCACCGCCGAGCTGTCCTGCGGAACGATTCTGGGAACGGCTCTCGACTGTCCGTGAAAACCGAGTTCGTGGCTGGCCTGACGCGTCCTGCCCGCCGTAAAGGATGGTTAGGCCGCGCCGGTTGCTGCTCCGCACGGATGCGGCCGCAATGGGCTAGCGCGCGGCAGGAATCGGCGGCCGGTTAGGTCGTAGCGTTTGCGTCAAAACCCTCTCACGGACAGCATGTGCTCAGCGTTCCGGCGCTACCTGAGTCGTAGCTCGCGCGGACCAGACCGCGCTTTGTGCCAGTCCGAACAGTGCGCCGGCATGTCGGGTAGAGCTGCTGGAGTACGATGTGCCGCTGCCGCTCGGCACGCCACTGACGTCCAAGGCCAGCGACGGGCGTGCCTCGGCAAATCGGAGCCGAGATTTCGTGGCCACTGGCAAGGAAGAACATCCCTACCGCCCCAACCGCACCCGCTGCGGTGGGGTAGCGCCGTTCGACCCTGCGAGGCCCCGGCCAGCGGCGTCGCGGCTGCAGAAGTAGGCGGCAGCGGTAAAGAGCCGGGTCCGCCACTTGGCGAGCAGATGCCAAATGCCTGGCCCAGCTCAAACACGCCGGCGCCGATCCATCCGTCGAAAATGGAAGATCGCTTCCCGCACGGCTCGAGACGGGCGAGTGGGCATCACCCCAAAAAAATCGCGTATTGCAAGGCTGTTTTTGAATGTGTTCGCGCGAACCGGATGGCGCTTTCAGCGCGGGAATGAGGCGGGTGCGTATTATCGGGATCCGGAAGCTGCAACCTACCCGCGCGCGATCAAAGTGACACGTCGCCGTGGTGTGCACGTCGGAATGGGACGACTTGCTGCTACCTGGCGGCAACCGCGACAATCGGGTCAGTAACCAGCTTCTCCGGAGCCTTCCGGCGAGTGGTCGGGGCCGTGAGGGATTGGTTCCAGGGAATCGAGGATGTCCAGCCGGAAAGCGTTCGAAATCGGGCTCAAACTGCTGGGAGTGTGGTTCCTCGCGAACGCCATCGTCGAAACGTCAAGGACGTTCGTGCAGTGGTATCCCCATCGCACCCTGTTCGAGCGGATGGAATACTACATGGGAGGATGGCGCTACTTTGTGAAGGACTACGCGGTTGCGTTCAGCGAGCTGGCCCTAGGCCCAAATCAAGCGTTAAATAGTGCCAGGTTGCCACGTTGGTGTCACCGGT
>CAZXRB010000202.1:0-4060 GCA_964642845.1 uncultured Nitrospira sp. | reverse complement strand
ATTGTGTTTAACGGTTTCAAAACTTCGTCCTTTTTTCAGAAATATCTGGATACAAAGGATAAGAATTTCCTGGCGCAGAAGGAACTCGATTCAATCGCCAACGATATCGAAGGTGACGTTAACCCCAACCTGGAGCAGGACGGTCTTCCGGCGCTCAACAAGCTTGAATTGAAGGGCAGCACCCGGACCGACGAGGTGACCCGGATTCTAGAGAGGCTGGAAACAGCAGCTCCCGGCGCGGTCCCGGACTGCGTGCTGGCAACCAACATGATCAGCCATGGCGTGGACGTGGATCGGCTCAACGCCATGCTATTTTACGGAATGCCTCGGCAAACAGCCGAGTATATCCAAGCGTCCTCGCGCGTCGGTCGGTCGCATGTTGGTGTCGCTTTCACGCTCCTGCATCCGATCCGCGAGCGAGACCGCAGCCATTTCACCTATTTCTCGAAATACCACGAGTATCTGGGCCGCCTGGTCGAGCCGGTTGCCATCAACCGCTGGGCGCGGTTCAGCGTCAACCGAACGCTGCCCGGCTTGTTCATGGCGATTTTGCTGCAGCGCCTGGCGTCCGCCACGCCCGCCGGGACATCGCCCGAGCGCTACTACATGCTCGACTTCCTTCGCCAGCGCATCGCCGATGGTAGTATCCGGGCGACCGATTTTGTTCCCTTCCTGGAGGAGGCTTATCTGGTCTCGAACGCTGCGTCGGTCGGGGAACTGACGTTCCAGGGGGAGATCCGTCTTCGCGTCCAGCAGTTTCTCGACCAGATCGTCGCATCCGGCAGCTCCACGTTCGTTTCGGATGCGCTCATCCCGAAGCCGATGAGAAGCCTCCGGGATGTGGATGAACCGATCGGTATCGCTCTGGACGACGACGGCTCGGCATGGGCCAGCCGCCAGCGGCAGCCGTAACAGGAGTTTTTGCGCATGCGATCCATGACTCGCGGAAAACAGCAGGTCCTCTACAATTTCCTCCCTGGCCGGACCTTCGACTTCGAGAAGGTCTCCGTCATCGCGCGCGTCGATGTCATTCGCGGCACCGCCGTCAACGATCTCAATATGGCGATGGTCCTACTGAAAGTCGCGGAACAGGCGCGGGCTTGGCAAAACGACCTACGGCCGGTGCTCAGGGACGACGTGCTGCGCGATCCATCCAGGTTCGTCCTCGTCGAACCCGAAGAAGTCCGTTCGTCGCTGTTTCCGAACGTGTTCTGGTGCCAGAACCGCTCCTGCGGCATCGTCTTGGACCGGACGGGACGCAGCCTTCCGCAAACCAACCGGTGCCCGGTTTGCAGAACCGGCAAGCTTCTTCAGGTGCGATGGGTCCGCGTGCACCGCTGCGGCGCCATAGCGCCGCTCATTCCACCCTCCTGCCGCCGCTGCGGCAACAATTTCCAGATGGCGCTCGACACCCGCGGCAGCGAGCGCCTGTCCAACTTCCGTTGGGTCTGCCGCTCCTGCGGCACGGCGCAGACGCTCTTTTCGGGACGATGCAACGCGTGCCAATGGCCGGGCAACGATCCAAAACTGCGGAACATGGACGTTGAGGTCCATCGCGCGGGTCGCACCTTCTATGCCCACACAGCAGTGCTGCTGAACACTCCGAACCGTGAGTTGAACAGCTTCCTCGCGGTGAACGGCTGGCAATATATCGCTGCGGCCAAGTATCTCGGCCTGCCGGGCGTCGGCAATCGGCCTTTGAGCAGCTTCACCCCTTCGACTGCCGGTGGTGGTGGGACCGACGCTACCCTATCCGGGTCGGATGTCGAAAGTCTGCTGGCGCGGCAGGCCAGAAATGAACTGACGCCGGAGGAAATGGCTCAGGAACTCGCGGGGCTCGTGCAGCGGCGCCGGCGCGAACAGAGCGCTGGGAATCCAGCCGCCATAATGCAGGAACTCGTCGCCATGACCGGCGTGCCGACCCCGGTCTGGGAGGACGCGGGTCAGGACATGCTGGAGGCTTTGCTGCCCTTTGAGATTGGTCGTCCGGTCGGGCTCCTTGATGCAGGAGCGCCCGCCAGAGGGCGCACCGCCGCCGTCAGCCTGCGATTCGAAAACGTCTTTCTCTATTCGGACTTTCCCATTGTCACCGCCACCTACGGGTTCACCCGGACCGCGTACACTCCCAACGACTGCCGTCTCAACGCCTTCCCCGCCGATCCGAATTTTTCCGGACGTCTGCCCATATTCGTCGACCGAATCCAGGCGGACGCCATATCCATCCGGCTTGACCCAGAGGCCGTGCTTCAATGGCTCCGCGCGAACGGCCTGTCGCCGGCCGTCCCGGCCGGCTCCGATCCCTCCATGTCCGCAAGGTCTTACTTCGTCCGACTCTTCGCGGGTAAGAACTTGCGCGAAACAATCGTCGGCAACGACGAACTGCATTTGGTCTTCGGCCTTCTGCACTCGCTGGCACATCTCTGCGTACGTCAGGCGGCCGTCCTTTGTGGCCTGGATATGACTAGCATTTCAGAGTACATTCTGCCGCGGGTTTTGACGGTGTCAATCTACTGCAATCACCGGTTCGGAGCCACGATCGGTGCACTGACCGCGTTGTACGAACAGTCTTTCACGGAGTGGCTCCAATCCGTCCAGACCCAAAGCCAGTGCATTTACGACCCCGTTTGCCGGGATCGTGATGGGGCCTGCCACGCCTGCACCCATCTTGCAGAGACCAGTTGCCGGTACTTCAATTTGAACCTGAACCGGGCCTTCCTTTTTGGCGGGGTGGACCCGATCCTTCAACGGCGCATTGTTGGCTACTTCTAGGCTCCCTAATGTCCATCGATTCCAGCGAATATGACGCCTCGTCGACGGTTCTTGTAATCACGGCCCCAGTTGAAATGATTGGACCATTGGCCTACTCGGCTCGCTGCAGGCAGACTCTTGGGGTGATAACTGAACTCATTGCCACAGCTCAAGAGAGAGTCATCATCTCCACGCCCTTTCTTCAACTTGGGGCTGGCACATCTACGAGCATCGTGAACGCGGCGCTTAGAGCTGCTCTCCTGCGAGGCGTGAGAGTTGAGCTGGTGTCGACTGCACAGAGCTTGTCCAGCCTCGAAATCGAGTCTCTCCAGCAAGTTCATCCAGGATGCCTGCAGGTGTTTCAGCCTATTGCGAACAAGCTCGACCCGAAACTCCTAGGGTCTCATGCCAAGTTCTGCGTCTCGGACGGAATTGCAGCCTATGTAGGCAGCGCGAATTTCACGGGACCAGGCCTCGCAGTGCATTTTGAGCTCGGCGTGCTAGTACGAGGTGCCCTTGCGAAACAGGTTGAGGAGTTTTGGATACTGTGCCAACAACTTGGTCAGTTCGTAGCGATCAGGTGAGGTGGATACAAGTCGAGTTCAGCGCCCGAGCAAAACGGTCCGCTGTTCCAGGCTGCTGTCGCGCTCCCCAACCATCTGCTGCTCCCAGAACTCCCCTACGAGCAGGCCAGACGGATGCTGTTGCGATCGGCCAGAGTAAACCAAGCGAACTTGATACCTGCAGACCATTTTCTCGGTCTGCTCGATTCTCTGCGTCGTCACACGATGGATCTCCTTCGCCGCGAAGACCTGGTAAGCCCAAGGCATTCCGGCGACCGGCTCAATTGACCGGATCTTGATGCTGGAGGTGATGGACTCGGCCTTGATCTTGCCCAAGGTGTCGTCTTCCCGGAATTTGTTCATCGTAAAGGTGCGGAGGTTGACGGTCATCAGGTTCAGAGCATCGGCGTACTGTCGTTCGACGTTCGCCGGGGTGTAGGTGATGTAGGCGTTGAGGAACCTCCTCACGATGGCGCGGCCTTCCACGTCAGTGGGGGCAGTCCCGGTGTCGGAAGAGGGCGTACTCTGGGCCTGGACAGAAGGCACGAGCTGATTCCGGACGTGCAGGGCGGTTCCCCCGACAACCGTTGCCTCTCCGGCACCATCTACCCGGATTACCACCGGCGGCTGCAGTCGCACGTAGGCGAAGAGCCCGAGTGCAAGCAGCGCCAACAATCCGCAGGTGAGGCCCAGCACAGCCATGCGATTGGCGTAGGCTCGTAACGCGCCGTCCATCTCGTAGTACTTGG
>CAZXRB010000201.1:0-4091 GCA_964642845.1 uncultured Nitrospira sp. | reverse complement strand
CTAGGAAAGCGTCGCTTCCAACTGCTCCACCATCTCGCCGATCTGGTCGAATCCCGATTGCCAAAACGCTTCCGATGTCATCTCGACCCCCACCTTACCCAGGATATCGCGGGGGGACTGAGACCCGCCGGTCGCCAAGAGATCCAAGTACTGCGGCACAAAGCTCTGACCCTGTTCCCGGTACATGCGGTAGAGGGCCAGCACGAGCAGGTTGCCGAAACTGTAGGCGTAGCAATAGAAGGGGCTGGCATAGAGATGGGGGATGGTGAGCCATTCCCATTGGAACTCCTCCGGCACCGCCACGGCCTTGCCGAACTGCTGTTTCAACTCGCTGAGATAGGCCTTGGCCAATTGCTCGCCCGTCGCCCCCTCGGCGACCATGTGATGCGCAAGTTTCTCGAAGCGTACGAAGTAGGCTTGGCGCAGCACAGTCGCGTACATGTCGTCGAGCTGGCTCAGGAGCAGACCCTGCCGGACCACGTTGTTGCGCTCCTGGGACATGAGGGCATCGGACAGGATGCGCTCGCCGAAGACCGACGCTGTTTCGGCGAGCGGCAGGGTGGAATGGAACGTGAAGATGGAATGGTCTTTGGCCATCATCCCGTGCACCGCGTGGCCCAACTCATGCGCCATCGTCGCAATGTCGCGGGCTTCCCCCGTGTAGTTCAGCATGACGTAGGGCGTCATGCCCGGCACGACGCTGTAACAATAGGCGCCGCCGAGCTTGCCGGGGCGTGTCGGCGCGTCGATATGCCGATCCGTGAAGACCTGCTGGGCCAGGTCGGCCAAGCGGGGTGAGAAGCCGCGATACGCCTCCAAAACCATCTTCACCGCATCGGCGTACTTATATTTGTGAGCCTCGGTTCGATGGGGTGCGTAGAGATGGTAGCGGCTCATGGATTTGATCTTGCAAATCCTCGCTTTGAGCGTGAAGTAGCGCTGAAAGATCCCGGCGTTCTTGGCACATACCGACAACAGGGCGTCGACCGCTTGATCCGGCACGTCGTTGCCGAGATTCCGCGCGGCGATGGGTGAAGCAAAGCGCCGCAGCCCGAGATTCTCGGATTTCCAGTCGCTCACGAGCGTCTTGTAGATCTCGCTCAACACGTCACGTTGCGCGGTAAAGACCCGGTACAGTTCCCGGTAGGCTGCCTGCCGTATCGATGGGTGCCGATGACGCACATAGGCCATGAGCCCCTCACGGTTCATCGTCCGCTTCTTGCTGCCAACGCGGAGCGTGAAGGTGAAGCCGTTCGTGATCACGTCGTAGAGCGTATGGACGGCGCTGCGCCCGGTGACGTTCTTGAGGTTGATGATCTTCTCTTCGGGCTCCGTCAAGGTATGCGGCTTGAAGCGCCTGATGGTTTCGAGGTGATACCGCAAGTCGCCGGCCTGGCTCATGAGGCGCTCGGCATTGGCCTCGTCGACGCTTTGCCACCACAGTTCGAAAAACAGAAGACGGTTGCTCAGGGCCGTCAATCGCTCTTCCACGCGGGTCTTGAACGAGCGTGCCTCAGGGTTTTTCGTGTTTTCCGAGAACCAAAGATAGGCAAAGGCGCCCAGCCGGGCGGAGCCCTCGGCGACGGTTTCGCTGTGTTTCAACAGCGCCATCAACTCGGCGCTCGACATGGAAGGTGACAGGAGCGGTCTGGCGGCTTCGATCCGTGCGACGGTGGCCTCCAGGTCGGCCAAATGGGCGTCCAGCCGGTTGACCGGATCCTCGACCAGGTCGGTCAGGTCCCAACGGTCCGGCACCGCGGCGGACCGGCGGAGGCGGGATGGTGAAGCGGTACGGGCGCGAGTCGAGCGGGTCATCAGAACGTCTCCTTCTTCATGGGGTGAAACACGCCCGATCATAGCATCGTCGAGGCTTCGGCGCGGACTGGAAAATTGGCGGCTCTTCCCCAGCCGGACGCTGCGTTGACAGCGCTTCGGACGGATGTGACAATTCGCCAAAGATGGGGACCTATGACCGATCAGGAGCTGAATCGCGCCATTCAATACGTGACCGCCAGCACGTCCTATGCGCGGGAAACGGTGGGCGACATCCTGAAGACCGGGCTCGGTGAATTGACCAACCTGGCAACCCAGTCCACGCGGCAGTTCGAGCGGGACGCCCTGTTGGAATACGTGTCCCAATGGACGATCAAGCGTACGGGACAGCCGGAACCGTTGGTGCGTGAAGTGCTGAGCTGTGCCGGCCGGTGGCTTGATGAAGTCTATGAGGAGCTCAACGCCGGCGCCCCAGGTCTGGAAGATTCGCCTTCCGGCGACGATGAAGGAGCGGAGCCGGTCTAGGAGAAAGCATCGGCGTTCGTCTCTCGTACTCCGTCGTTCGCAGTGATCGATCCTTTCGGTCTGGCGAGATACGAATCACGCTTCACGAGGGACGAACCCCCATGGCGCGCTGGCGACCGCGGCGGACTCTCAAGCTTCACGCCCTTCTCCGAGATGGGCACGGGGCGCCGGCGTGGTCTTTCACGCGCCATACTGAACCGGCCCTGTCCTCGGAGGTCGAAGATCGATGGACCATGCTCCATCGACATTGCGCCGATCACTCCAGCCATGTGCGACTGGGGCGCCTGATCCATCGCCTCACACATCACGACCCCGGGGTTCAGGAATCGGCGCTGGCCGAACTGGAGTTGGCCACGCAGTTGATCCGCGTCGGCGCCCGCGTGACGTTTTTGCCGGAATCCCAGGCCCGGACCGCGGATCTGGAGTGTCATCTTGGGCGTGAACGGTTTTTTGTGGAAGTAACCGCCATGGTCGGCTCGGCCGAGCGGCGGAGGTTGCCTCTGCGCGGCCTTGCCGTTGATGAGCAGCAGGGAGCGGAAGAAGATCGCGGCGTGATTCTGATCCATCGGGTACTGGCTCGCATTCGACAGAAGGCCAAACAACTCTCCGACTATTGCGACCCGGTGATTCTCCACATTTCCATTCCGCGTGCGGATTTGCGAAGCGGCGGACAGGCCCGGGGTGAGAAGATTTGGCTGGACTTGAAAAGCCTGTCGGGCGCCGTCACGGTCTTGTTGACGCGCCTGCAGCATCTCAGCGCGGTGTTGATTTCACTGTGGGACGTCCATCCGCTGCCGGCCAAGGCCCCCACACGGCTGGCCAATGTCGACCTGGTGGAGCGGAGCCGGCACGAGCGGACGCACCCGCGGGTGCGGATGCTCGTGCACAATCCGGCTGCGTCGGCGGTGTTCAATGAGCCGCATCAAGAGGTACTGCGCAGCCTGCTGTGAACGCTCAGGCGGGCAGGGCTCCCTTGAGCATCTCCAGGTTCTTCGTCACCATCGCGTCGCCGTTCTTGGTCGAGACGTCGATGCCGGTGTCGCAGACGGCGCGGCATTCATCGATCCGGCCTAGCCGCTGGAGCGATTGCGCCAGCGCATAGTAGGCGGCGGAGTAGGTGGGTTTGACGGTGACGCACTGCCGAAGCGCCTTCGCCGCTTCGTCGAAATGGCCGTCCTCCATGTACGCCTTACCCAGGCCGAACCACGCCACCTCGTCGTTCGGATCCATCGCCAGCACGTTCTTCAGCGGTTCAATGCGCGGATTCGGCATGCCTTTCCCTCTCGTGGTCGGTCTGCTGCGACCGTAGCACGCGTGTCCGCTCGTTGTCTATGCGGTTTTGCGCATGCTACGATTCGTGACGCGTGACACGTAATGAGTGACGCGTCCGAAAGAAAAGGGGACTCTTCACTCGTCACCGGTCACCAGTCACTCGTCACGGTGGTCAATGGGCAAAACAGGTCTCGTCTATCATCCAGCCTATCTCGAGCACGACATGGGCGCCGGGCATCCGGAGTCGCCGCATCGGCTGCGCGCGATCATGGCGCAGTTGGAACAGTCCGGCACCATGACCCGACTGGTGACCATCGAGGCGCGGAAGGCGGAAGACGAGTGGATCACCCAGATCCATACACCGGGCTACGTGGCGGCGCTCAACCGCCATGCCCCGGCCGCCGGCCGGGTCTCCCTCGATCCCGATACATCCTTGTCCCCCGGTTCGTTAACGGCCGCCTACCTGGCCGCGGGAGGCACCCTCGCGGCCAGGTAGGCGGCCAGGTAGGCGAAAGAGTGGA
>CAZXRB010000200.1:0-4145 GCA_964642845.1 uncultured Nitrospira sp. | reverse complement strand
CGAATGAAGATCACGCCGGCGCACACGAGCATCCCCTTGAAAGGACACCCGCGCGCCGGCGCGCAATGAGGGGGGAATCCATCGCTTCAGACACGATGCCGGTCGGCACAGCTCTGTATTTGATCTCTACCGGCAACGCTTGCAGTTGCGCGGCGGAGCGTCGCAGCCGACCAGATCAGCGCTGACCTTGCAGGCCGCGCCGTTCGGGCAGGCGTTGAAACCACGCAGACGGCTCGCGCAATCCGCCGTGCTACGGCACTCGGTCGTGCAGACCAGGTCGCCGCGGACGTACGGGCAGGTGTCGCAGACCTTGCCGCACAGGTTCGCCTTGTTCTTGACCTTGCTCACCTGATAGATGCAGCGCGGGGTCGGCGGACCGCACTTGACCGAGATCGCCTGGGCGATCGTGCCAACGCCGAAGCCGATGTTGCCGCTGGAGACCCACGTCGTCGTGCCGTAACCGCGGTTTCCGCGGCCGCCGTCACGCATGTGGATGTCGCAGTTCACCTGCGTGCCGTCACGCAGCGTGTAGTACCAGTCACCACGGCTCGACTCGTCGTGCGGCTGGATCTCGATGAACACGTTGCCCGCCGGCGCGCAGACCGAGCCGTCGCCGTTGACCGTGTTGCGATACCCGATCAGACCGAAGATGGTGTCCGAGAAGGTCACCGAGCTGGTCGCCTGACCGTCGGCTTCGCTCTCCGACGCCTCGTTCGGAGCGCAGTTGCCGTTGTCGGCGTAGATGGCCACGAACGAGCCGTTCGCCGGCGCGGCGTTGCCCAGGAAGCCGACGTAGTCGCGGATCATGTCGCCGAGGCAGCAATCCAACTCGAACGTCACGTCATCCACGCACTGCAGGTTATACACCGCACCGAACACACCCAGACCCGACCACGCGTCACCGTTACCGCTGACGTAGGCCTGGTTGTCGGTGATGTCGAGACGGTTGTAAATCTCGTCACCCGGGTTGAGCTGCTCGGTCGGGATGTTGATCTTCTGCAGCACCTTACCGCCCTGCGCCGGACCGATCTGCGCCGGACCTTCGTAACCGGCGCCCGCGTCTACTAAGATGCCGTTGCTCTCGCCGTCCATCCCGGGCCCGGGTGGGTGCCGATTGGGGTCGTCGGGGAAACAGTCGCAGATGTCCCCGAACCCATCGCCATCGCGATCAGCCTGGTTGGGATTGGGGTGGTTCGGGCAATTGTCGCAGATGTCCCCGACCCCATCGTTGTCGCGATCAGCCTGGTCGGGGTTATAGTCGTTCGGGCAGTTATCGCATCTGTCGACGTGACCATCGTTATCACGATCGGGGAAAAGCACCAACTTCACGCAGGAATATTTCCGGGAATGTTTTGCCAAAGCGCGTTTACAAAACTGACTTGAAACGGGTCTCTATCACACGGACCAGGGTTCGCGGAAATCTCCCCTGCCGGTTCGAAAGAGCTGCATCGCTCAAGTGGATTAAGATCGCCAAACGGAACAAGTGATGGGACACCTAATAGATCGATGCAGTACTCGCCTTTGTCGGTATTAACTATAATGCCGGCACGACCGTCGTCGCAGAATCCTGCCCTAAAATCTGAGAAATTGCCTGGAAGATTGTATGTCAGCAGTTCGCTATCATAAATTACAAATGCCTGTGTTTCTGTGGCACAAATCATTCCGCTTCTACTGCCATAACTCCAAGTCATAGGACTAAGAATGTTGCCCGGTATCGTGAATACCTGTCGGTGAACCGGTCCAAGCCCACCATAAACCTCGATCGTGTTGCTGGAGGTCGAGACGCCTAACTCCATCCGAAGGATTTTGGCATCATTTCCAAGGCATCCAGAAACGATTCCAGCGCTGAGGGGGTATCCAGTGGCCTCATAGACATATAATTCGTCTCTATTCAGAACGTGAACATGGGTATCAGTGATCGCAACGGCCTCTGCAAAGATTAGTGCGTTACATACATTCCAGATTCCGGCCCCGGCACCAAGCATGACGTTTCCATTTAGATAATAATGAGTGACGCCAAGTCCGGTATGGACGACATCAATAGCCAATTTTTCGTTCAGTCCAGGGTATCCTGTAAATACCGGTAGATCGATTGTCCAAGGCCTGAGATCAACGTAAACACCGCCCAGAACCGCCCCGGTGATATCGACGCAGGCGCCATTGCTGAAGACAAGGTCGTCATCATTCTGCTCACTTCGGACTCTCAACCAGTCTCCGTAGGGTAATCCGACCTCGGGGCAATCGGCCGTTCCTCCGCAATTTTGAGCATCGGCGATTGAATTGATGACGCCGAAGATGATAGTAGTGACTGCCATCACAAATAGCAAAGTGTTTTTCGGGTTCACAAAAGGCTCCTTTGTTTCAGACATCCCCTCAATCACCCGCGGGCACGCGCCGCGCGGTGGCCGGAGGTCTTAGCAGTTTTGATCGTTCTTGGGGGAACTGAGCGAGGTTTCCTCCCGCCCTGAGCAACCACCGGCGCCGCGAGCGCCCCCGTGAAGGGGCGCCCGCGCGCCGGAGTTCAGGAGGGAATCGAGCATTTCGGCATGATCGCTGTCCGCGATCCGGGAAACTTAGAACCACGATCAGGGCGACAGACATTCGCAGGTCGCGTCAAAGCCAAACCCAAAGCAGCAGGAGCCGCTTTCCGCTCGGCAGCGCCCTTCACATGTAATGACGCAGCCTGTCGCATCCGTGAAGAAGCACTCTTTGCCCGCGCCGGTGCAAACATCCGCGTCCGGACCGGGGTGCCCACTCGGACAGAGTGTGCCGTTCCCCTGGAACTCACCGCCTAAAGACAGGCATTCCGCTTCTGTGGCCACGTCGAGGCAGGCGATGCCGGAATCGTCTTCACACAGCAGGCAGGCGCCGGTTTCCGCGAGTTGGCAGTTGCAGACATACGGTTCGGTTTGGTCGCAGGCCGTTACCGTTCCGCCGTTGCAGCCGGCGTTCTTGAACTTGGTCTTCCACTTGTTACGGTCGTTGGCGGTCACACTCTTGGATTCACCGGTCCGGTTGTTCGTGACGGTGAACGTGTCGCCCGGCGTCGGATCCGTTCCCTTGACCTTAACGGTGCATCTGCCGTCCTTGACTCTGGCTTTCACTTTCGTGATGACCGCATCGCAGCTGCCGCCGCAGTTGTCCGTGCCGTCACCGAACGACTGGGACGCACCCAGCGGATCCGGGCACAGGCCGTACGCATAGCTGTAGCACTCTTCCGCCTGATAAGCGCTGTCACGCGGATTGTCGTCGTCCCACTGCTCCTCGCCCGAGGTGCCCGGACGGCCGGCGCCGTTGCCCCAGAGCATCGGCTGAGCGCAGGTGGCTGGCGCGTTGCCGGTCGTCAGGTAGATCACCTGATACACACCGTCGCCGTCATTCGGCATCTGGTGGAACAGGCCCGAACCGGTCAGGTCGACGTTCGTGTAGTAGTAGCCGCCCGGGTTGCAGCCGATGCTGCCGAAGTCATAACCGACGCCCGAGTAGAACCCACCGAAGCCGCCGCAGCCCGTCGTGAAATCCTCGCCGGTGAACACGGCGATGATGCACTGCTCCGAACCGCTGCCGCCGCAGTACCAGTACCACGAGAAGTTCGTGAACGTCGACTGCGCACCGGCCGTCGCGTCGTTCATGTCATTCGTGGCCGCGCCGTTGCAGTAGGACGGACCGAAGAACCAGCGAGCGCTGCCCAGACCGCAACCATCCTCATCCTCCGGGAAACCGGTGGAATCGGGATCGAAGCCGTCCCAGTGCTCAGCCCCGAAGCAGCCGGCGACCGGCTCGCTGTAGTTCTGCCACTCGCCGAAGACCACCTGACCATCGACCATCTTCGCCGGCGCGACCTTGATCGGGGTGACCCGAATGCCGTTGTTGAGCTGCTGAAGCTCCTTGGCATAGCCGGCCCAGCTCAGGCCGAGCGCCAAAGCCAAACACAAACTCGGTTTCATACCCTTTGTCCTCCTTTTGCTTTCGTATTCCCAGTCCATCGCGATGGCACGCGCCGCGCGGCGACCGGGGGTTCTCAGCAGTTTCGATCGTTCTTTGGGAAACTGGAAACTGAGTGATGTTTCCTTCGGTCGTGTGCATTCTTCGGTCCGCCGTATGCACTCTCCGGTCTGTCATGCGCTCTGCGGTTCGATGGGCTT
>CAZXRB010000199.1:0-4178 GCA_964642845.1 uncultured Nitrospira sp. | reverse complement strand
AGGTGGGGAATTTTCGATGACCATAACTGGGGAAATTTGGGTGACCCTTGACACTTGTCGAAGACGATCTTGCCGTCGGCTTCCGCCAGATGGGCGCGCGTCGACTGGATGGACGGCTCCCACATGTCCATGGTGATCGCCTCGATGCCGTCACGTTGCTCGGGCGTCAGGGTCGCCCAGAAGCCATCCAGACTCTCCTGCCTCCGGTCCTCGGCCAGATAGAGCACCCGGCTCTGCTCCAGATCCGCCACCACCGTCAGGTACCGGTGCCGCTTCGCGATGGCTTTCTCATCGACGCCGAGATGGGGCATCACGTCCTGGGTCCGACGACTCAGCCCCCGGGCGACGGCCCGCTCCTTGATCCCCCAGGCCTCATCCCAGGTGATGCGCAGCAGCCCGGCGGCCCCCTTCACCGAGCACTCCCGGAGCAAGTCAATGGCCAGGCGCTCGAACCAGGCGGTGAACTGACTGCCGGGCTCCGCCCAGGGCACCGCGATCTGTTTGACCCCATGGGTCGGACAGCTCACGCGGGGAAGGTCCGCCTGGATCCACGTCGTGAACTGGCAGGTATCCAGATGCCGCCACCGGCGGCGCTTGCGATCATAGCCCGGGACCGGCTCCTGACACTCAGGACAGGGATGGGGCCCTGGTCCGGCCTCGACGGTCACGGTCACCTGCTGTCCCGTCACATCCAGCTCCACCTGGATCACAGTCCAAGGGGCCTGCAGCCCCAGCACGGCTTGATAGAGTTCGAAATCGCGCATCGCTCGGGTCCTCCTTTCAAGGGTCCGAGCATAGCGCAAGCGGAGTCAGTTACCCACACGATTTCCTGATGAGCCCTTGATTTGCTCCGAGAGGTATTTGTCGAGACCGACTTGTTCGATCGTACGGAGCTGGGTCTCGAACCAATCCACGTGCTCTTCGGAATCTTTCACCATGTCCTCGAGCTTGTGCCGCGTCGTGAAGTCCATCACTTTCGCGCAGTGCGCGATCGCTTTGCGCAGCGTTTCGACATCCTGCACTTCAAACTGCAGATCCGCCTCGAACAACGCCTGCACGCCCGTCCCGCGGCTGACCTCATCGATCTGCTGCACGTTCGGCGTGCCCTCCAGGTACAAGATGTGGTCGATGAGCTGTGCGCTGTGCTCGACTTCCTCGCCGGCCAGCTCCCGGAACTCGTGCTGCAACCGGTCATAACCCCAATTGCCGCACATGGCGGCATGCAGGAGATATTGGTGCACGGCCGTGAGTTCCGCCCGCAAGACCGCATTGAGATGGTCCAGCACCCCTTCTTTGGCTTTCATGTCGTCCTCCGTTGAAGCACCATGATCGCCTAGCTGTCCTTCTTGATTTGCTCGGCCAGGTAGTTTTCCAACCCGACCTGCTTGATGGTTTCAAGCTGCGTCTCGATCCAATCGATATGCTCGTCCACATCCTTTGCCATGTCCTCGAGCATGTGTCGCGTCGTGAAGTCGCCGACCTTGGTGCAGTGCACGACGCCGTCGCTGAGCAGCGCGAGCATTTCCTGCTCGGCCTTGAGATCCAACTTGAGCTGCTCGGGCACCGTCTCGCCCACATGCACGGTGTTCATCCGTTGCACGTTGGGCACACCTTCCAAATATAAAATGTGGGCGATCAGCTCGTCAGCATCTTTCATCTCGTCGATGCTGCGCTCGCGCACTTTATGATGGAGTCGTTCATACCCCCAGTTCTCGCACATCTTGGCGTGCACGAAGTATTGATTGATCGCGGTGAGATCCGCGGTCAGCACTTTATTCAAGAGATTGACGACGCCTTCTTTTGCCTTCATGCGGCCTCCTTTCTCCTGATGCCCGAATCCACGTTTGATGAACTCTCTATCAAAGCGATCACCGACCCGTCAACGTCGAATTGAAGTATTTCTGAGGAGGGTTCTCAATTTCGATGAAAGGACAACTCAATTTCATCGCGGGCGCCGGCGAGACGTACGGCGGTCGCTGCGGAATCGTGACGAACGAGAGCAGACCTGAAGCGGGAAAGCAGGAGGATGCGAATGGAAGAAGGAGGGGCGGCGAAGCCGGCTACCCGGCTTCGCGATAGCCGCAGTCTTCGTTGCGGCACTGGACGCTACGGCCGGCTTGCTTGCTGACCTTTTCAATGAGGAACGGGGCCTGGCAGGTCGGGCAACTTTTTGCGACCGGGCGATCCCATAGGGCGAACTCGCATTGCGGGTAGCGGCTGCAGGCGTAGAACGAGCGGCCTTTCCTGGTGCGCTTCTGCACCAAGTCTCCGCCACAGCCGGGCTGTGGGCATTTCACGCCAAGGGCCAGCGGCTTCGTGGTCTTGCACTCGGGATAGGCGGAGCAGGCGATGAACTTCCCGAACCGGCCGCTCTTCACCACCATGGGACTGCCGCATTTCTCGCACTTCTCATCCGTCGTGAGTTCCTGCTTCGGCACGATCTTGATCGTACCGTCGGGCATCTTTTCGAAGTTCTGGGTGTTCTTGCAGGGCGGATCGGACTTGTAGCCGGGACAGGCGAGGAATTTCCCGTTCCGCCCCCACTTGATTTCCATCATGCGGCCGCATTTCTCGCAGGGAATGTCGGTCGGCGGCTCCACCGTGTCCTTCGGCCCGGGAATCGTCTTGGCGCGTTCCATTTCGCGGGTAAAGGGATTGTAGAACTCGCGTACCGCGTCCACCCACGGCTTGCTGCCTTCTTCCACTTCATCGAGCTGCTCTTCCAGGTGCGACGTGAAATCCACATTGATGAGATCCGGGAACCCTTTGAGGAGAAAGTCGTTGACCGTCTTGCCCGTTTCGGTCGGCACGAAACGCCCGTCGACTTTTTCCACGTACTTGCGGTCCTGGATCGTCGAGATGATGGCCGCGTAGGTCGAGGGCCGTCCGATACCCTTTTCTTCGAGCTCCTTGATCAGCAGGGCTTCGTTATATCGCGGCGGCGGCTGCGTGAAGTGCTGCTTCGACGTCAGACCAGGGACGGTCTGGCCTTCCTGCGCGACCAGCCGGAGCGATTCGCCCTCCGACAGATTGGGCAACTGCCGCTCGCTCTCGTCCTCGGTCTCTTGATCCGCCTTCGGCTTCTGCGAGAGCAATTCCCTATCCACCCCTTCCATATAGACGGCCGTGTGGCCGGGAAACTTCACGACGGTGCCGGTGGATCGGAAGATATACTTGTCTTTGGTGCCGACCGGTGTGGTGTCGATCCGGGTCACATCCAAAATCGCGGGCACCATTTGAGACGCGATGAAGCGATTCCAAATGAGCTTGTAGAGGTTGTACTGGTCCGGTTCGAGGTATTGGCGGATGGATTCCGGATCGCGCGCCGCCGACGTCGGCCGGATCGCCTCGTGCGCTTCCTGGGCCGCCTTCTGCGTCTTGTACACATTGGGGGTGGCCGGCAGATACTCGGTCCCAAAGCGGGCCTGAATCACGTCCCGCGCTTCGGCCATGGCTTCATTGGAAATGCGCGGCGAGTCGGTCCGCATGTAGGTGATGAGACCGGTGGGGCCTTCCGCGCCGATTTCCACGCCCTCATACAGCTGCTGCGCCAGCGTCATCGTTTTCTTCGGCGAGAAATGCAGCTTGCGAGCCGCCTCCTGCTGAAGCCGGCTCGTGATGAAGGGGGCGACGGGATTCCGCTTCTTCTCGCGGCGCTCGATCGATTCGACGACGAAGGTCTTCCCTTCGATCGCCTGCACGATGCGGCCGGCCTGCTCGGCATTTTCGATCGACGCCTCTTCGCCGTTGATGCTGTGGAGCTTGGCCTCGAACGGCGGCGGGTTGGCGCCGGCCAGCAGCGCGGTGATGGACCAATACTCTTCCGGACGGAAGGCTTCGCGCTCCGCCTCCCGCTCGCAAATGAGGCGGACGGCGACCGACTGCACGCGGCCCATGCTGAGGCCGCGGCGCACTTTGTTCCAGAGCAACTGGCTGCCTTGGTAGCCGACGATCCGGTCCAACACGCGGCGGGCTTGCTGCGCGTTGACGAGCTTCATGTCAATCTCGCCGGGAGACTGCAGCGCCCGCTTGATGGCCGATTCGGTGATCTCGTTGAACAGCACGCGGTAGACTTTGCCGTCCTTTTTCTTCTTCTTCGATTTTCCGTTCAGCTCCTGCGCGATGTGCCAGGCGATCGCCTCGCCCTCCCGGTCGGGGTCGGGCGCGAGAAAGACCTT
>CAZXRB010000198.1:2541-4221 GCA_964642845.1 uncultured Nitrospira sp. | reverse complement strand
TGCCATCTGGTCAGAAGGCGCGATCTACAACATCGGGTTCGAACGCGGGGTGCGACCGATGGGCTTCTGATCGATGTCGATCACCTTGTCGAGCGCCTCGACGCCAAGCAGCTCTTTACACCCATCCAGCACGAGGGCCTTTCGACTCGGTCGCTTGCTTCCTTCCTCGTGACGCGTGACATGTGACGCATGACGAGGCTGAAGGCTGAGGGCTGAGGGCTGAGGGCCGAGCCGCTGGGACAGCGAATGAAACAGCACTTCAAGAACCAGCGTGCTCTTGCCCGATCCCGACACGCCGGTCACACAGGTCAAGAGGCCGAGCGGGATTTTCGCCGTCACGTTTTTGAGGTTGTGTTTATAGGCGCCGACGATGGACAGGAACCCCTTGGGCTTCCGTTGGCGCTGCGGCACCGCGACGGTCTGGATGCCGCGCAGATATTGGCCCGTCAAGGAATGGGGATCGCCCATCACCTCTTGCGGCGTGCCTTTGGCCACGACGTGCCCGCCATGAGAGCCGGCCCCCGGGCCCATGTCGAGGATGTAGTCCGCGGCGGCCATCGTCTCCGCATCGTGCTCGACTACGACGACCGTGTTGCCAAGATCGCGCAGGCGCAGGAGCGTCTGGAGCAGGCGGCGATTGTCCCGCTGGTGCAAGCCGATCGACGGCTCGTCCAAGATATACAGGACACCGACGAGTCCGGATCCAATTTGCGTGGCCAGCCTGATGCGCTGTCCTTCTCCACCGGACAGCGTGGCGGCGGCCCGGTCGAGCGTCAGGTAATCGAGCCCGACGTTGATCAGGAATCCCAACCGCTCCCGAATTTCTTTCAAAATCCGGTGCGCGATGACGAGCTCCCGATCGGTAAATGTGAGCGATACAAAAAAATCCGCCGCGGCCCGCACCGAGAGCTGCGTCACTTCCGCGATGGATTTCTTGGCGATCTTGATGGCCAAACTTTCCGGTCTGAGCCTCGCGCCGTGGCAGACCTCGCAGGGCTCCAAGAGGGTGAAGTCCTCCTCTTCCGGACACCCCGGCGTGACCGCATAGCCGATGCCGTCGCAGGCGGGACAGGCGCCGTGGGGACTGTTGAAGGAAAAGATGCGGGGGGTGATCTCCGGATAGCTCACACCACACTTGATACAGGCCAGCTTGTCGCTATAGAGCTGCGTCTTGCCGTCTTCCGTCAACACGCCGACGAGCCCGCCGGTCAGTTTCAGCGACGTTTCCACGGAATCGGCCAGCCGTCGCATAAGCGCATCGCCGGACTTCATCACCAGCCGATCGACGATGATGTCGATGGTATGCTTTTTCTGCTTGTCGAGGGTGATGTCTTCGCCCAGGTCGACGATCTTGTCGTCGATGCGGGCGCGCACGTAGCCGGCTCGCCGCATGTCCAGCAGCTCTTTGCGGTACTCGCCCTTGCGCCCGCGCACGATCGGCGCGAGGATCTGGAATTTCACGCCTTCCGGCAAGGCCGCGATCGCATCCACCATTTGCTGGACGGTCTGAGCCGTAATCTCTTCGCCGCATTGGAAACAGTACGGCCGCCCGACACGGGCAAACAACAGGCGCAGATAATCGTAGATTTCCGTGACGGTCCCGACGGTCGAGCGGGGATTGTGGCTGGTGCTCTTCTGCTCGATGGAGATGGCCGGCGAGAGGCCTTCGATCGAATCGAC
>CAZXRB010000198.1:0-2526 GCA_964642845.1 uncultured Nitrospira sp. | reverse complement strand
CTGTTCCAAAAACTGGCGGGCGTAGGCGGACAGCGACTCGACATAGCGGCGCTGGCCTTCGGCGTAGATCGTGTCGAAGGCCAGCGACGACTTCCCCGAGCCGCTCAAGCCGGTGATGACCACCAGCTTGTCGCGCGGGATCTCGACGTCGATGTTTTTGAGATTGTGCTCGCGGGCACCCTTGATGACAATGGAGCCGGACATGGGAGGCGGATTATATCATGCATCGTCATCACGGACGTTTTGCGTAACCGCGCTATCGCCGCTTCCGTTGGCGGGTGGAAGCACCGTCGAGCGCTTCGCCCCATCGCGTCAGGAACGTCGTCACAAAGGCTTGGGTTTCCTTCGGTTCCGCGGCCAACTGTGCCAGCGCCAGTGCGACACAGAGCGCGATGTGATAACCCTCCGAGCGGGATGTGACGGCCCGGCGATAGGCCGGATGCCCTTGATTGACCACGACGGCGGATTCGATCAGGCGGCCGAGCTCCGGATCGTCCGGATGGGACTCAAACCGGATTTGGAGCCCGTACCTCATCGGCCGCGAACGGCTCGGCTTCCCCGGCAACGGGATGTCTCCCGGTATGCGCGATTCTCCTTCTGGACTCACCGAATCCGGCGGCGCAGCGGGTTCACGGTCGAAGGTAGACGGCGGCTCTCCAGATAGGTCGGCCTCCGGTTCGGCCTGCGACGTGACCGATGCCGTCACAACACTGCGGCCCTCTTCGCTTCCGCCCGTGGTTCCGATCGGCAACCGCTTCTGACCGCCCGCCTTGCGTTCGACCAGCGAGGCCAGCAGAGGAAATTCCTCCGCCACCTCCACCAACACCTGGGCTAAGTCCCGTTCGAGAGGGCGCAGTGATCTGCGTTTCGCGGGATCGGCCGGCTCGCGCTGATCGCCCCATTCCTCCAATCGCACCGAGACGGCCTCCTGAATCGCCTTGCGATACGCCAGGAACAAGGCGCCCCGCGCGCCGGCTCGGACAAAATCGCTCTTGCTGAGCGTGAGCGCCCCGGCCAGATCGGGCGCTTCGATGAGGCCGCCGATGCGGTCCGGCGTTGTGGGAGTCAGACCGAGCCACTCCCAGCCACGTTTGATCACTTTGCCGAACGTGCTGATTGCCACGCCGTGCTGGTCTTCGGAAAGCGGCGCCTCCGTCCGGATCACATACCCGGCCGCGCTGGGTTTGCGTTTCCGCCCCACGCAAACGGTCAGTCGGGCCAGCTCTCCGGACGGCCGGGCTGATCGATCCAAGGACACGCCGTTCACCTCGAACGATACCCCGGCCGGATAGTGCATGGATAGGAGTGGGGTGATCTCGGCATCAAAGAAGGGTTGAAAGCACCGGCGAAGGACGGTCTCGATAAACCCTCCGTCGAGCAGCGGAGATAACCCGTTCTGGAGTTTGAGACGCACCGCCGTGCCCTGACCCGACAGCAGGCCCGGTGGCGGCATCCACTTCCAAGGCGCCTTATGCCGGCCGGCCAGAGCCCAGCGCGTCGCCAGATGATGCCCATTGCGCCGCGTCTCGGTCACCACGTCCTCGCACACCAAGAGCCCGAGCTTGATGCCGACCCCGGCGAATCCGATGCCCTGCCCACGCGTTTTTGCACTGGTGGCCAGATCGTGGTAACGAATGAGGTCCTTCCGCCGCATACCCGCTCCGTCGTCCACCACGGTCAACGTGGCCTCCGCGGTATCCGCGGCGAACCGAATGTGATGGGCGCCGGAATCCAGCGAGTTGGCGACGATCTCGGTGACGATCGTCTCCTCCAGCGAGCCGGCGTAGGCGTCGCGGAGATCTTCGAGCAGATGGAGCAGGTCAACGCGCGTTTCGCCCAAGATGCGCTCCTGTTCTAAAATGCGAGGCCTGTCGCGAGGAGCCAAGTATCGACCGGCCGGGCGAACAGGTCAAGGGCGGTCGAACAAGAGAATTAGATCAACGGTGGTGAGGCTGACTGAGAATGAAGTCCCTTCCGGGCGAGTCGTTCCTTCACCCCTTCATAGTCTCCCAAATGCACCCGCATCAGGCTCTTCCGCAGCTTGCCGTGGTTCGGGACGAAGAAGTGGAGCAGCTTGCTTCCAGCGAAAGATGTTCCGCCGGACGGTGTTTCAGGTGACGCCATAGGCAAAGCCGATGGCTTCCGTGGCCGTGAACAGCATCTCCGGCACCATCACTTCCGGCGGCTCGACATGGTAGCGCCGGATTTGGTCGATCCCGAGCGCAATGGCTTCTTCCTTGGTGGCGTTCTTGCCCTTCGATCGTCAGCGCCGGAATGCGGTTGATGAGGAAGACCACGCCCTCCAGCGTCCCGAATCGTCCGTTGTGAACGGAGAACTCCTCCGTGACTTCGTGGCAGTTCCGCCATTCTTTTGGAGAGCGCGCGAGTCGATCAGGACAAGATCCAGTTCGCGGTCATCCTCGGACGAGAAGAAGGTTTGCTGATTGCCGTAGGTGTCCGCATGCAGGCGCTGCAACTCGCCGACCAGCGCGCCCCATTAGCTCTTTTCTATCTCATTATCGCCTA
>CAZXRB010000197.1:0-4236 GCA_964642845.1 uncultured Nitrospira sp. | reverse complement strand
CGTTGGCGGCGTACTGGCGCACGACGAACCAGAGTCCGGTCTGGCCGCTCGCGAGGGTGCCGGTGATTTTGAAGCGCTGCCACGAGGTTGTGAGCGTGATCTGAGTCGGACCGGCGAGGTAGGCGGCGTAGGCGTTGTCGCCGATGGCGATCGACACCCTGCGGGTGCCGGATGGGACGCGGGCCCAGACGTAGAAGGTGTGCGTGCCTCCGTCGGCAAGGCCGGCGATCTGCTGCTGGATGACTGGCGTGCTGGTGACGGCCGTGATGATGTCGGCTGTCTGGTTGCCGTCCGGCGCGATGATTGCGTTCGAAGTGACAGAGCAAGATGCGCCGTTCTTGTCCCATACGGCCGCGGCGAAGTCCTCGGAGTGCTTCGCCATGTTCTCGAGCGGCCCGCCGATGGTCTGATGCGGGCCGCAATCGACGGGCCCGGCGAAGTGCTCGCCGGCGCGGTTGGCAGGGATGTAGCCGAGGGCGTTGGTGATCTCGCTCGATGAAGGGGGATCGGCGCTTACAGTCACGCTGACGCGGTCATTCGCAGGGTCATCGGCGGCAGCCAGCGAGACTCGCGTGCCCTGGACGAGGTTCAGGGCCCGGCGCGTGCCGACGTCGGCGCCGTCCTTCTGGACCTTGTGAGGGAACTCCCCGCTCACGATGTCGGTGGCCGTGTGCGTGTGGCCCGGCAGATCGACCGCCGCGAGATTCGCGCCTGAGGTCACGCGTCCCTTGGCGTCCACGGTGACTTTGGGATACGTGCCGGGCGATATGCCTGACGGTGAAATCGAAAGGACGCCCTAGTCGACGGCGAGGCCTCCGGCGGCGTCGATCTGCACGATGCCCTTGTTGCCGTAACCGGCGTCTGGGTATAACGATCAGCTGAACAGCTATTGCCGCGACAAGGCCCGATACGCCGGGGAAGTACCGATTGCAGTCAGGTGTGATTGGTTTGGTTGCCAAGGGAGAATCCGCACACACGAGAGCGGTGCGCATTACGCAGTGCCCAGGAGTGGAGTGCCTTCCGCGTGACAAGCAGGATCGGCGGACTCCCCGCGGCGGTCTGAGATCCACGCTCGAAGTCGGCAGGCCCCGCAAAGACTGTAACGCCATACTGTCCCAGAGACCGAAGCCGGTCAATCTTTGCTTGCGGGTCCAAGGGGGGCATCAGCGTGCGCAAGCCTTGGAATCGTATAGGGCCCAGCAAGCCGCTGTTGCGAACTCGCGATCCATCACTGTTCGTCCGTGTCTCTCAAGTTTGATGATCTCTGCAGGCGGCACATCTTCCCTCTGAATGATGCGCTGCAAAAGACTGGTGGCGATGGCGGCGAACTCACCCCGGGGATCGGCCTCACCTGCACTTGTCAAGACTCGCAGATCCTCCAAAAGGCCCCGGGCGACAGTAGTTCGTTCCGCACCGGCCTCGTATTTTGGCGCAAACGCGAACGTGCGCTGGTAGTTGTATTCCGAGCGCAGAACCTTGTCCACCTGAGATGTGACTATTTCGGGTGGTTCGTCAGGATAGGCGGGAATAGATGCATCGCCCTGAGCCCACACCGTTACCAAGCCCGGCCGTTTAGGACTTCTCACTTGGAAGCCACCAATCCCCTCACCAGAGCGAATCCCTTGCCCGGGGCGCACACCTCCGGCTGCGTTCACAGAAAAGAACTGCATCGATCGGAAGGCGATATGTGCCTCCTTGGCCCGTTCGGGAATCGGCATACCTCCCACGCTGCGCACTGGAAATCGGTATTGCCACCCAGATGGCATCCGCACGGTATCTATCCCAGCCTCATCGACCCCGTCGAATAACCACAGCCAGGCGGCCTGCCGCGCGGGCGCGTTGTTGCTCAGAGTGTAAGAGTACAACAACCGCTTGGCATCTTCGTCATAGGAGATGACGGTCAGGACGCGCGGTCGAATGTGTCGGCTCAGTTGAATCATCACACGGACTTCGTTTCCCAAGCTAACCGGTTCGGTGGCGCTCGATCGGTAGATGGCGATGATGTCGCCGGTGTTCGGATCAAGGAAAACCGAAGTATCTTCGGATCCCTGCGGCTTCGACCCATCTTGGTTGAGGACAGGCAACGGCGACCGCACATCAGTGGACTGGGAAGAAAGGGGCGTGCTGAACAGACCCACGCCCAGGCCAACGACAAACGCACATTGAAAGCAACTGAGCATTCGCCTCGCTCCTGACATTCATTGGATGTCCAATGCGAGCCTGATCGCCCTATCCAGATCTCGCTCCCGGTCAGTCAACGGCGGCCTCATTGAGCGAACGTCTGGAGATAGATTGTGCGCCAAGCCTTCAAGCACAGCCTTGGCCGAGGCGACGAATGGAGACTGCAGGTGGATCTGCTCCATTTCCGCCAGCATCCTCATACCATCGAGTAGATCCCCCGCCACCGCAGATCGGTCGGCCGTAGGGGCGTACTTCGGTCCGAAGACGAGCACTAGCCGACTGTTGAAGGACTGGTCGAGCACTCGGCGAAGTTCAGACAAAAGATCCCTCGGCATCTCCGGCGGCAACTCGCGCAACTCCCTCCGAGCTTGTACGACTGCCCTAAGGAGGCCCGGTCTATAACTGCTATTTGCGCGAAAGACCGCCTGCTTGCCGGCTGTGATTCCGGGGTTCGATGAATCTGGCACGGTCCACTCCAGGATCGAGGATCTACGGTCAGCATGCCAGCCGGACGGCCCTTCCGCCCAAGACACCTCGCCTAACCTTGCATCGAACAACGCAACACGCGCGATACTCTGCCGTGCCTCGGGAGCGTTCGCCACCGTGAACTCATAGACGAACCCTCCCGGGCCAATGCGCACGTCGGTCGCGACCTGGGGCCGCACCGCATTACTCAGAGGGATGGAAAACTCCTTGATCGGGCCACCTTCCACACTCCGATAAAACACCTTCGCGGCGCTGCTCTTCGGGTCCAAAAACACCCCGGTCTCGGGAAAACCTTTCGGAATAGACCCATCTGGCGTCAGGAAGGGCACTGGGCTGAGCACGACGCTGCCTTCCCGTTGCGCGGAAACGCCGGAGCCCAGGAGCATCACAACCGCAAAGCAAACAAAAGCATTTCGGATCATTTCGTGCCTCCTGTGTGCTAGTATATGTCCAAGAATGTGACGTGCAGGTGTTGGTTGCCTGTTCCCGCATTGTGGATCGCCGCATTTCCACTATAATTCGCGCATATTTGTTGGAAGGTTGAAAGGTCGCGAATCGAGAGCCCGGTCATGTCCACTCTGTATTGCACGTCAACGTTGAGACCCATCCGGTGATTTTGGTGGTTGTTCTCGGCCCAAGTGCCAGCGATATCAAAAACGCCACCGTAGACCAGGGATATATCATTGATACCGATGGAGTGGCCGTTTGGAGAGGCGGCGTACTCATTAGCGATAGCTGGTATCGCCAGCGTTACGTAGCGGGTGCCGAAGTGGTTTGAAGCATGAGATCCAGTTGCTCCCTGCAACTCGTAATTAGCACCTGCACTCAGTTGCTGGAGGTAGTATGTGTTGAATTGGGCATATTGACTGAACAGAATCCAGTCCGAGCAAAGGCTTCCACACAGCCGAATAAGCTCAGCTTGTCCGGCAGTGCTGGTGCGAATGTCAAGCCTGACACCTTCGTAGTTGGAGTAGCACGCGGAGCCTTGTGTCAGGCTTGCCCGAGGACCCGGGGCATGATTGTGGCCGCCGCTGTATGTGTAGACACCCTGAAAGACGCTGGGACAACACGAGGGCAGCAGTTGGCCGTACGAGTTGAAGCAGCCGACATAATAGGTTCCAGAGTTCGGCGTAATGGTGTTCGCCGGATTCAATTCGATGTAGCCCTGTGCGAGTCCTAGTGTTGGCACGATCACCCACACCAGGAAAGCAAGAACATGGCGTCTCAGAAGTTGCATTCCATCGACCTCCAGTGTAAGCACAGTATCCCAGAGGTCGCTTGTTTCTGTATGCCGTACTTGCCGTTGTTGCCGTTGTTGCCGCTGGCTAGCGATGTTTTCTTGGTTTTTTCTGTCGGACAAGCCACTCTTCTACGTCTCTTCGCCAAAAACGCCACTGCCGACCTGCCTTGACGGCTGGGATTTCGCCGAGTTCCGCCCAGAGACGGAGCGTGCGTGCTGGCACGCGGAGCATTTCGGATGCTTCCTTGAGGTTCAGAATCGCCAAGCCTGGAGGCGGTGTCAAGGGCGGAGTAAAACCAGACCACTGGGGCGGAGAGAAAGTAGGCCAG
>CAZXRB010000196.1:1192-4237 GCA_964642845.1 uncultured Nitrospira sp. | reverse complement strand
GGAGATGCTTCGCTTCGCTCTGCATGACTGTCCGCAGCCTCCGCTGCAACAACGGTCTTGGACGGTTGCACGACCATTGCTGCGGTTCGATCGTGGCGGTACTCCGGCACTTTGGAATGCGGTGGCATGACACTGCTTTGGCTCGAACGCCAGATGTGTGCATAGCGCTGTCCGGCGTTGAAATCCAAAGCGGCCTCCTGCGGCCGCACTCCCAAAGAGCCCCTCGCCGCATCGAGCCGGGGCAATCGACTGTTATGAGGCGGAGTGAAGCATGCGGCCGGTGTCTTCGTTCGGGAAACCATCATGTGCCGGAGCGGCGACGCCACGGGCTGGAAGTCCGTGCCACCAGATTCAGCCTTTCAGGTGCAATGCCCGGGAAACGGGCGCGCCGCTGCTAAAGGGATGAGTTGTCGCGGATTGCGGTGTTGGCGCACCCGTCCAATCGGATCGGGTCTTGATTTCTGGATTCCCGGGTGAATCCGGGAGATTGAAACAGGTTGTTCTCAATGACCAGCCCATCGGTTCCGACGACATGAATGTTGGGCAGCGAGCCTCCAGTGATCGTGTTGCCCGTGATGGCAATGTCGCGGTGGGCGCCGGGTGGGGCCAATTTGCCGTTTCCGGCAGTCGCCTCAATGGAAATGGCGGTTCTTCCGCAGTTAATGATGGTGTTGCCGGCGATTTTCAACCGGCTGCTGCTGCCCGACTCCAACCACCAGTATTCGGGAGCGACAAGGATGGCCGACATGCGGCACGCTTCCAGCCGGTTGCCTGTGATCTCGCCGTCGCTGGCTTTGATGAGGATACCGCGCGAGCGGTTCTGGCCGAAATCGCAATCCTTGACGAGAAAACCGCTTCCGTTGCGATTGGCGGCGCAGACCACACTACCCAGGGAGAGGTCCACATCGCGATCCAGTGTGATCGTGTACGCCCGGTTCAAGGCGCCGTTGGCTTTGCGGAGGCGCTCGTCCATACGCTGCTTGAGAAGCCAGGCCCGCTCTTGATCGTGAATTCCGCCGGCCGGTTGAACGGCGACGGCCCTGGCGTCTGGCAAGCGGCGGCCATCGTACATCGTCAGTTCAAGCGGATCGCCTTCCTGGATGTTCATGTTTCCCTTGGCCAGAACCCTGAGATTCCTTCCCTGGGAGGACATGATCAGGTGATAATCCCCGCAAATATTGATGCAGTCATCGCCCATGAATCGGGCTGAGCATTCAATATAGGATGGCCCCTTGACGGCATGCTTGCTGTGGAAGGCATCGGCGTCGAGCGAGCGCAGGCGGGGATCGGCGCGTTTCATCGGCTCATTGGCCGCCGGGCGGCGGTCGATCCGGCAGCGGTAATAGACGCTCCCCTGGCAGTTGGTTTCCAGAAACCCGAAACAGTTGGATGCGTAAAGGTTGATGTTGTCCAGTCGCAGATTGGTATTGCCGTCGCCATAGACGGCATGGGGAATACTGCCGTGCGGGGCGTATTCCGCGCCGATGACGATCAGATCGCCGAGTTCCTCGGGATCGCCGGGCTTGCCGCGGGGATTGGTGATGCGCAGACGTCGGATATCGATCGCCTCGACCTTGGTGGGGTAACGGTCGTCGGTGCGAAGCGTGCGGGTGTCGGGGCGGAAGATTTCATACTTGAAATTCCTCGCGGCCTCCGCAGGCGGATAGCCCGCGAACAATTCAATCTCGTGGAGGGTCTTGTCGGCGGAAAGCCCCACGATGCGTCCCTGTGTGAACGGCAGAGGATCGTAATCGATCGCCAGTCCGCGCAACGAAAGATTTGTGCATTGAACGATGGTCACTGCCCGTGTGGTTTCGGTGCAGATCATTTCGACACCGTCGGCGATGATCTCGGTATCCTTCAATCCGCGCAGAACCAGGTGCTGCCGGTTCCTCGGCTCGACCCGATAACGGCCCGGCGGAATGACAATTCGCCGATTGCCTTCCTGAACCTTCTGGTCGACGAATCCCTGAAGGTCGAATGGCGTGCCATACCCCGATCCATCCATCGCCAGTGACCAGCCCCACAGAGGTGAGACCAGCCACCCAATGAAGCCCAGCAAGATTCCAGTTTGTTTCATGATCTATCCGCCAATGGGCGCAAGACAGTCATTGAATCGCGCCACAACAGGGCGTCCTTTCATGAGCGACAGTTCGTAGCTGGACGAGGCAACTGAACGGCGGCCGCACACGGCCGCCGGTATTTCATACGCCGCTGTGCTGGGTCACGAGGCGTTCACGATTGTTCAGGCTGCGCAGCCGGTTGATGGCCGACAGATAAGCCAGCGCCGATGCTTCGAGAATGTCGGTGGACAGCCCGCGGCCGCGCACGCGTTTGCCGCTGTGATCGAGTTCGATCTGCACCTCGCCCATGGCCTCCTTGCCCTTGGTGACGGCGCGGATGCGGTAGTCCGTCAGGCGGCTTTCGATCTGGGTGATTTTCTGAATGGCCGAGTATATCGCGTCGACCGGGCCGTCGCCGACGGCCAGTCCCTGGCGGATTTCCCCGTTGGTGTCGCGCAGGGTGACGGTGGCCGAGGCGCTGGTCTGGGATTCGGGCATGGTGATGGAGTCGGCGGTCACATGGAGGCCGCACAGCTCGAAGACTCCGCGGCTGATTTTGAGCTGGTCGTCGATCAGCGCCTCGATGTCTTCGTCGAAAACTTCCTTCTTCTTGTCCGCGAGGGCTTTGAACTTGACGAAGGAGGCCTCGATCTGCTCGTCGCTGACCTGATAGCCGAGCTGGATGATGCGATCCCTGAATGCGTGCCGCCCGGAGTGTTTGCCGAGCACGAGCGAGTTCTTGGAGATGCCCACGGCGGTGGGGTCCATGATCTCGTAGGTTTCGCGGTATTTGAGCACTCCGTCCTGATGAATGCCGGATTCGTGGGCGAAGGCGTTCTCGCCGACGATGGCTTTGTTGCGCTGCACGACCAGTCCGGTGAGATTGCTGACCATGCGGCTGGTGGGATAGATCTTGGTGGCGTCGACCCGCGTGCCGATCTTGAAGAAATCCGCCCGTGTGCGCAGGGCCATGACGATCTCC
>CAZXRB010000196.1:0-1093 GCA_964642845.1 uncultured Nitrospira sp. | reverse complement strand
CCATACCCAGGTCGTTGTGGCAGTGCGACGAGAGTATGATGCCCTTCTGCCGGATGATGGGCAGTTTCCGGATGAGGTGGGCGAAGATTTCGCCGTAGCCCCTGGGCGTGGCGTAGCCGACGGTGTCGGGGAGGTTGATGGTGGTGGCGCCGGCTTCGATGGCGGCCTGAGTGATCTCTTCGAGAAACTCGAACTCGGTGCGACTGGCATCCTCGGGCGAGAATTCAACATCGCTGGTGTAGGCCAGCGCCTGCTTGATGGCCTCCACGCTGATCCGGATGATCTCCTCCTTTCCCTTTCGCAGCTTGTGGTCGCGGTGAATCTTGGACGTGGCGCAGAAGACGTGGATGCGGCCGAGCTTGGCGGGGCGGATGGCCTCGCCGGCGCGTTCGATGTCTTTGGGCGTGGCGCGGGCCAGGCCGCAGACAACGCTTTTCTGGACGATTTCGGCGATTGCCTTGACCGACTCGAAGTCACCCTGAGAGGAGATGGGGAAACCGGCTTCGATAATGTCCACGCCCAGCGATTCGAGCTGCCGGGCGATCTCCAGCTTTTCGTGGAGATTGAGTGTGGCGCCCGGGGACTGCTCGCCATCGCGGAGTGTGGTGTCGAAGATACGCACGGTTTCCATGACTGCTCCTGTAGTAGGTTGCGGGATTTTAGCTCCCGCCGCGTAAAACAAAAAACCCCTGCGGTTTCGATCGCAGGGGCAACCATTTCGATCCTAAAGCCCTGCGATCACGCGCGCACAAGAAGCAGCCCTTCAAGGGCCAGTTCGAGGCGAACGTTTCGCGGGGCCAATTTCATCCTTGAGGATTAGACCAGATAGCGAGGGCGGTGTCAAGGATCCACGATCGCTGATGCGCCCCGGCTCGATGCGGCGACGGGCTCTTTGGGAGTGCGGCCGCAGGAGGCCGTCGTTGCGGCGGAGGCTGCGGGAAGTCATGCAGAGCGAAGCGAAGCATCTCCGCGTTTGGCCGCCGGGGAGAAGATTCGCCACGGAGCGGGGCCCGTGACGGGAACGCGGAGATTCCTCGCGTTGCTCGGAATGACGGTGGGCGTTCGAGTCAAAGCGGTGTCGTGCCACCGCAGT
>CAZXRB010000195.1:0-4257 GCA_964642845.1 uncultured Nitrospira sp. | reverse complement strand
GTGAAGTTAGGCCAATCCGCCACCACCCTGTCCGGCGGCGAAGCCCAGCGTGTGAAACTCTCGCGCGAGCTTTCCAAGCGGGCTACCGGCCGGACTCTCTACATTCTCGACGAGCCCACCACCGGCCTGCACTTTGCCGACGTCCAGCGATTGCTCGACGTGCTGGACCGCCTGGTTGAGGCCGGCAACACGGTCCTCGTCATCGAGCATAACCTCGACGTGATCAAAAACGCGGACTGGATCATCGATCTCGGGCCCGAAGGCGGCGACCGCGGCGGCGAGATTGTGGCGGAGGGGCCGCCGAAAGAGATCGCCAAATCGAAGCGGTCCTATACCGGACAAGTGCTCAAGGAGGCCGGCCTATAAGAGTGCAATTCCGGCATTGCTGTTAACGTTCACTAGAGGCGTCGTTCATGCACACGGTAGTGCTTCTCACCATCTCCAACATCTTCATGACCTTTGCCTGGTATGGGCATCTGAAGTACAAAGACTCGCCGTTGTGGTTGGCGATTGCGGCGAGCTGGGGCATCGCGTTCTTCGAGTATTGCCTGCAGGTGCCGGCCAATCGGATCGGCCACTATGAATTCACCGCGGCCCAATTGAAAACCATTCAGGAAGTCATTACTCTCGCCGTGTTTTGTGTCTTCTCGGTGCTCTATCTCAAAGAGCCGCTCAAGTGGAATTACTTCGCCGGGTTTGCGTTGATGGTCGGGGCCGTGTTTCTCATTTTTAAGGAGTGGTAGCTCATGCCGCCAAAAAAGAAAGAGCCGGGCAAGGCGAAAGTCGCGTCTACGAGCGCCACCGAGGATTTCGAAAAGCTCGGCGTCTTCTATCTCGGGCGTCCGTACGATCTCGCGGCGAAGCAGGCCAAGCCTGGCTGGCTTCTCTACGATTCCAAGGACCTTGTCACGCATGCCGTCTGCGTCGGGATGACAGGCAGCGGCAAGACCGGCCTGTGTCTGGCCCTGCTCGAAGAAGCGGCGATCGACCATATTCCGGCCATCATCATCGATCCCAAGGGCGATCTCGGGAATCTCATGCTGACCTTTCCCACCCTGAGCGCCGATGCCTTCAGGCCGTGGATCAATGAAGATGAAGCGCGCAAGAAGGGGCTGTCGCCGGACGAGTATGCCGCTCAGCAGGCCGAGCTGTGGAAGAAGGGCTTGGCATCCTGGCAACAGGACGGGGCGCGCATCCAGCGGCTCCACGAGGCGGCCGAGGTGGCGATCTACACGCCGGGCAGCCACGCGGGCCTGCCGGTGTCCATTCTCAAATCCTTCGCCGCGCCGCCGGCCGATGTGCGTGACGACGCCGAGTTGCTGCGGGAGCGCATCAGCACCACTGTGATCAGTCTGCTCGGTCTGATTGGAGTCGAAGCCGATCCGATTCAAAGCCGCGAGCACATCCTGCTATCGACCGTTCTCGATCAGGCCTGGAAGAAGGGAGAGGATCTCGATCTCGCCGGGCTGATTCATGCCATCCAGTCACCCCCCGTGGCGAAGATCGGCGTGATGGACATCGAGTCCTTCTTTCCGTCCAAGGACCGGTTCGCCTTAGCCATGAAGTTGAACAATTTGCTGGCCGCCCCCGGCTTTCAATCCTGGCTTGAGGGCGAAGCGCTCGACATCCAATCCTTGCTCTACACACCGGCCGGCAAGCCGCGACTGGCCATCTTTTCCATTGCGCATCTCAACGATGCCGAGCGCATGTTCTTCGTCACGCTGCTCCTGAGCCAGATGGTGGGGTGGATGAGGGCCCAATCGGGGACGACCAGCCTGCGGGCACTCCTCTACATGGACGAAATCTTCGGGTACTTCCCTCCCGTCGCCAATCCGCCGTCCAAGCTGCCGCTGTTGACGCTGCTCAAGCAGGCGCGGGCCTTCGGGCTCGGTGTCGTGCTCGCCACGCAGAACCCCGTGGACCTGGACTACAAAGGCCTCGCCAACACCGGCACGTGGTTCATCGGCCGATTGCAGACCGAGCGGGATAAGGCGCGCGTGTTGGAAGGGCTGGAGGGCGCCTCAGCCAGCTCCGGAAAGAAATTTGATAGAGGCCGGATGGAGCAGATTCTGGCGGGGCTGGGGAACCGTATTTTTCTGATGAACAACGTGCACGAAGACGAGCCTGTGGTGTTTGAAACGCGGTGGTGCCTCTCCTATTTGCGCGGCCCTCTTACTCGCAACCAAATCAAAATGCTCATGGATGGGGCGAGGGGGAAGGGGCGAGGGGCGAGAGGCCCTTCGCCGGATCTAGGAACAGACTCTACCCTCTTGCCTCGTACCGCTAGCCTCGTGTCCGGCGCAGCCCGGCCCGTCCTGCCGCCCGACGTCCCGCAATACTTCGTCCCGCTGCGGGGCGGCAAGCCGGACGGCGGCGAGTTGACCTATGTGCCCATGCTGCTGGGCGCTGCGCAAATCCGTTTTGCCGACTCCAAGAGCGGCGTGGATGTGGCCGAGGAGCTGACGGTCCTCGCGCCGTTGGCGGACGGACCGGTGCCTGTGAACTGGGATCGTGCCGCCGCGGCCGGCGTGGCGGTCGCCGATCTGGAGCAGACGTCGGTGGAGGAGGCGCAATTTCTCCCGTTGCCTGGCGTGGCGGGGAAGGCCAAGTCGTATGCCGAATGGAGCAAGGAATTCAGCGGATGGTTGTTCAGGACGCAATCCCTCGCGCTCTTCAAGAGCCCCAGCAGCAAAGCCGTGTCGAGGCCCGGCGAATCGGAGCGCGACTTCCGCCTGCGATTGCAGCAGGAGGGGCGCGAACACCGCGACAAGGCGGTGGAGGCGCTGCGGCAGAAGTATGGGCCGAAGATCGCGGCGCTTCAGGAGCGGGTCAGGCGAGCCGAACAGCTGAAAGAACGGCAGCAGGCCGAGGCCCGCTCCAGCCAGGTGCAAGCCGCCATCTCGGTCGGCGCTTCCATCCTTGGCGCCTTTCTCGGGCGCAAGACGATCAGTCAGGCGAACATCGGCCGGGCCACGACCGCGATCCGAAGCGCGGGGCGGGTGATGAAAGAGACCAAAGACGTGAGCCACGCGGAAGAAACCATGGCGGTGCTCCAACAGCAACTGGCCGATCTCGAGACGCAGTTCCAAGCGGAACGCGACGCTTTGGCGGCCGCCATCGATCCGCTCACCGAGAAGTTGGAACCGGTCTCCATCAAGCCCACCAAGGCGAACATTGCCGTGAAACTGGTCGCCCTCGCCTGGGCGCCGCACTGGCGTGCGGCGGATGGTTCACTCACACCGGCTTGGCGGTGACCCATGACCGATAACCCGCTCAGTGTTTCTTCTCTTTCTGCATGATCTTATCGGTCCAGGCCAGCAGGACAGCGGACCCGAGGAAGGTCATGTGGATGAAGATCTTCCATTTCACGTGTTCCGGATTTTCGTTCGCGATGTCGACGAACGACTTCAGGAGATGGATGCTCGAGATGCCGATGAGCGACGCCGCCAGCTTCACTTTGATGGTGCCCGGGTCCACGTGGCTCAGCCAATCGGGCCGGTCCGGGTGATGCTCCAGGTCCAGCTTGCTGACGAACGTGGCGTAGCCGCCGATGACCACCATGGTCAAGAGGTTGGCCACCATCGTGACGTCAATGAGTCCGAGGACTCCCAGCATGAAGACGGTTTCCTCCAGCCGGTGAATGTGCGCGATCATCTCCCACAGTTCGACGAGGAATTTGTAGGCATAGAGCAACTCGGCGATGATCAAGCCGGCGTACAGCGGCGCCTGAATCCAGCGGCTGGAGAAGACGGCCATTTCGAAGAGATGCTCGGCGCGGGTCGTTCGCATATCGACGGCCCGGGCGCGGGCCTGCAGCGGTGTCGCATGATCGTCAGACATGAAGCCTCCTGAACAAGTCGCGTCACACGGTCGGCGCGTATCCTAGTCAGAGACGGCTACCCTGTCAATTTAAAGCCCGCAGATGAGCAAGCTGGTCAGGCGGCGTGAGCAGCGGCGTCCCGCGTCGCCGGGGCCGTCGAGTGCTCGTTGGAGAGGTCTGCCAACGAGCGGACCAGCGCGGCCGCCCGGGACCCGGCTGCGCGGACCTGTTCCGCGCTCGCCCGGGCCGGATCGCCCGGCGCCAGGCGGGCCAAGAGAAGGTCGGCGAACCCGTTGACGGAGGTGACGGCGTTATTCAAGTCGTGCACGATATGCCGGGAGATCGGCGAAGGCTCCGGCTGCGCGGCCGCGTCCGCCGCTTGGGCCGGATCGGTCGCCGGGGTGACCCATCGACCCAGCACGCGCTCGAGATCCTCG
>CAZXRB010000194.1:0-4261 GCA_964642845.1 uncultured Nitrospira sp. | reverse complement strand
CCCCCGGTCGGCCTTGTCGACCGGCAGGGATTCGCCGGTCAGGGCCGATTCATCCACGCGCAGCTCGCGCGCTCCGGTGAGTCGCAGATCGGCGGGCACTTTGTCGCCCGACTCCAGCAACACCACGTCGCCCGGCACGATCTCGGCGGAAGGGATCCGGAGCTTCCGCCCGTCGCGCCGGACGGCGGCTTCGGTCTTCATCATGGCCGCCAGCGATTCCAGCGCCGCCTCCGCGCGCGATTCCTGGATGAAGCCGACGACGGCGTTCGCCAGCACGACGCCGAAAATGACGCCGGCATCGACCCATTCGCCCAGCAGCAGGGTGACGGCCGTGGCCGCCAGCAGCACATAGATGAGCGGATGGTGGAACTGCAGCAGGAAACGGATCAGCGGGCCGTGACGCCGCACCTTCGGCAGGACGTTCGGACCGAATCGGTCGAGCCGTCGCGCCGCTTCATCCGAGGCCAGCCCCTTGGCGATGTCGGTTTCCACGAGCAACACGACCTCGTGGGCCGGCAAATGATGATGGAGACTCATGACGCCGCTGCTCCCGTCTCCCGGTCCGGCACACTCTGCGCTCGGCCCTGTTGAGCCCCGCCCAGGAACATCGAGCGGAGCCGGATGGCGGAAGGCTGGTCGGCGAAGACCAGCAGCGAATCCCCGGCCTCCAGCACAGTGCTGCCGTCCGGGACGAAGGACCGGCCCTTCCGGGCGATCAGCACGACGTACGCCGACTTGGGCAAGCCGAGATCCAGGAGCCGCCAGCCGACCGCGGGCGACGTGTCCGGCACGCCAACTTCCAACAGGCCGCTCTTCAGCGTCGTCGGCGCATCCCACACGGGCGACGCCTCCAGGCGAGGCTGCCACGGCTCGTCCACCCCCAGCCAACGCGCCGCCAACGGAATCGACGTACCTTGCAAGAGCACGGATGTCAGAACGATGAAGAACACGAGATTGAAGATCATGCCGGCCTGCGGGACGCCGGCGAGCAGGGGAAACGTCGCCAGAATGATCGGCACGGCTCCCCGCAACCCGACCCAGGCCACCATCGTTTTCTCGCGCAGGTTGAGGCTCGTGAAGGCCAGTGTAAGAAAGACGGCGAGAGGACGGGCGACGATCATGAGGAACAGCGCCAGCAGCAGCCCCGGCCCCGCGATCGGGACGAGTTGGTTGGGAAACACCTGCAGGCCCAGCGTCAGGAACATGGCGATTTGCATCAGCCAGGCCAGGCCGTCGTGGAACCGCGTGAGGCTGCGCTTGTGGATGAACTCGCTGTTGCCCATCATGAGCCCGGCCAAGTACACCGCCAGAAACCCGTTGCCGCCCAGCCAGGCGCTGCCGCTGTAGGTGAGGAGTACGAGGGACAGCGTGAGCACTGGGTAGAGGCCTTCGTACTCCAGGCGCAGCCGATTGACGAGCAGCACCATCAGTTTGCCGGTACCGTACCCGATGGCCGTCCCGAGAGCCATCTGGCGCGCGAACATCGGAACCAGATCGCGAGGCGAATCCGACGCGCCGGTGATCAACGAGATCAATGCCAGCGTGAGGAACACCGCCATCGGATCGTTGCTTCCGGACTCCAGCTCGAGCAACGGCTTCAAGGGATGGCGCAGGCTGACGTACCGTGACCGCATGACCGCGAAGACCGCCGCAGCGTCCGTGGAGGAGACGATGGCGCCGATCAGCAGTCCTTCGGTCCAGGACATCTGCAGCACTGTGGTCGCGAAGGTGGCGACCAGCCCGGCGGTCAGGGCGACGCCGGCCGTGGACAGCGCGAGGCCGGGCCCCAGCACCGGCCGCACCTGCGACCACACCGTATCCATCCCGCCGGCAAACAGGATGAACGCCAGCGCCACCACGCCGAGCGATTGCGCCAGCCAGGGATCGTCAAAGTGGATGCCGCCGGGGCCGTCGGAGCCGGCCAGCATGCCGATGCCGAGGAAGAGCAGCAACGCGGGCACGCCCATGCGCCCGGAGGCTTTGCTGGCGATGACGCTGAGCAACAGGAGGCCGGATGCGCCGAGCAGCAGATATTCGATGGTCACGACCCCACTCGCTTTCCGTCGGCGGGCACGCGGCCGACCGTGAGGACCGGACAGCCGGCCCGTCTCAGCAGTTCCTCCGCCACGCTGCCGAGCACGAGCCGGTGCAGCCCCTGCCGTCCCCGCGTGCCGACGGCAAGGAGATCCGCTTGCCAGGCCGCGGCCTGCGCCAAAATGATCGTGACCGGCTCTCCGGCGAGACACCGGCCTTCCGCTTCCAGGCCGCCGCGCCGGAGATCCTGCATGTAGGCCGCCAATCTCCGCTCCGCCCGGGCGCGGTCCGCGGACGGACCGGCGACATGCACCAGCCGGACCGATGCGCCCAGGTTCGCCGCCAAACCGGAGGCCGTCCGGAGCGCCACGTCGGCGGGGCGAGAAAAATCCGTCGCGACCAGCAGGCGCCGGAGGCGCACCCTCGCCGGATGCCGAGCGACATCCCCCGCCAGGCCGCCATGCACGGTCAGCACGGGACACGGCGCCTCGCGCACCAGCGCCGCCGCCGTGCTGCCGATCCGTAGGCGATCCCACCCGATGCGGCCTTCGGTGCCCATCACGATCAAGCCGGCGTGCATCCGCTTGACGGCCTCCAGAATGCAGGAGACCGGATCGCCATAGAGCAGCAACGGCTGCGCAAGCGCGCCGCCTTCTCTGGCGATCCGGACCAGACGCCCCAGCTCCAGCAGCGCCGAGGTCCGGAGCGATCGCAGCAGGCGGCTGTCGGAGGCGGCGCCGGATTGGTCCGCCGGTGTCTTGATGACATGCACAATGTGGAGCGGTCCCTTCAGTGCCGTCGCCAGCTTCACGCCGTGCAGAAAGGCCCGCCGGGCGGCCTGTTGGAAATCCGTCGGCACCAGAATGCCGGGCTGTCGTTGGCGAGTGCCTGCGTGGCTCATCGGGCCCTCATGGCCTGCTTCACGTCACAGGATGTCCGGAACCTGCCCGACAATAGAGAAGTGCCGTCGGCGAACACAAGTGCTCGGCTGAGGCAATCCCTACCGGCCCTCGTTCATACGACGGTCTCCGGGATAATGACGCCATGCGGGCTGCACCGGCCGTCGAGCGCCTGGCGTTCGTCCAGGCTCAGCACCTCGCCGTCGGACAGATGCAGCAGCCGCGCCGCCTCGCGCACGCAATGGGCCCAGCTTGAGCGGTTGACGAACAGCATCCCCGGCGTGCTCAACGTGCCGCCGTGGTTGATGTAGCCGAGGCCGGCGGTGTCGGCGCCGGTATGCAGCGGGCCGAGCAGGCCGAGCATGGTTTCGGGCCTGGTGTGCGTGACGAAGAGTCGCGGCGCGATCTCGGCGGGGAACAGCCGCGCGACCACGTCCGGAGCCGCGACGTGTGCCTGTTCCGCGACGGACCGCGGCGTGCGGAAGCGGCCCGGTTCGAGCAGACAGACCACGGCGTGCGGGACCTCCTGCTCCGCCAGCCGGCGCGAGGCGGCGAGCACTTCCATCAACTGATACGCGCCGACGGCGACCAGGATGATACGCGCCTGCTCGCGCTGATAGCCGGCCCAGTCCAACCGCAGGCCGCCTTCTTGCATCAGCGTCCGCGCCTCCTCCGGCGTCAAGAGATCGGGAATGACATCCGCTTTGGGCACGACGAGCGTCCAGATCTGGCCGTGCGTCTGATACAGCTGCTCCATCACGGCGGCGGCGCTGTTGAAGTCAGGCGGAAACAGCACGCGCGAGACATGGGACGGCTCTCCCAGCATGGCTTCCGCCATGCTGGGGTCTTGATGCGATTGCTCGTTCTTGCCGTTCTCCCAGGTGTGCGAGGTGAGGATCAGCGGCAGCGACAACCACCGTGGCGGGCGGCCGGCCTCCAGGCAATGGTTGGCGAAGATGATTTCCTGGCGCACCGCCCCGTGCATCTTGGTGCCGAAGGCTTCATACGTGTGGACCAGGTTGATGCCGCCCTTGTTGGCAAGCGCGGCGGAGACCACCGCTTCTTCGTTGAGCGCGGTGATGACGGCGCCGTCCACGGATTCCGGCACGGCCGGCTCCGGATCGGTCACCCGGAACTTGAGCCGCCCCAACGTGGCGACCAGCCGGTTCGAGAGCATCTCGTCGGGATTGCCGACCCGCGGGCGCACGCCGGGATTGGCTTCCAGGATCGCGACGAACATGCGATCGATCGCCGTCATCGGCGAAGCGGTCGCCCATTTGCCGGGCGCAAGACGAGACTCGTGTGAGACCGGCCGGAAGGGAGGATCT
>CAZXRB010000193.1:0-4268 GCA_964642845.1 uncultured Nitrospira sp. | reverse complement strand
TAACCTGGCCGAGCGCATGATCCGCCCGGCTGTGATCATCCGCAAGAACAGCCTGTCGAACCGCTCCCAACAAGGCGCGGCCACGCAGGCGATCCTGATGAGCGTGTATCGCACGCTCAAGCTGCGTGGCCATGACCCGATCCGAACCATCGTCGCTGCGCTGCGGACCTGCCTGCAAGCGGGCAAACCGCCTCCACTACCCCCGCCCGTCGTCGCAAACGGCTGAAAAGTTACCGTGGTGGAAGTCAGATCCCGCCAAAAAACCGCGTTCTTGACCCCGCCAGAGAGGGTGCAATCGACCCGAGCCGATTTTTTCCACGGGCTCCTATCCCGCCACTGCCGCTTGTTCCGTGATCTCTGCTGCCGCCGGCGCCGGTGACCCGCACTCGGGGCATTGAGGACCGGGAAGCCCCTGGCGCGGGTAACCACACTTAAGACACAGACCGAGCCGCCCTCGGTGTCGCCGACGCAACCATGCGTGAACCCTTGCGATCGCCACCCAGAGCGGCCATATGCCCGTCACGGCAGGAACAACCCACCAACGCAAAAACGTGATACGGATAGTGAATAAACCGACTCTTTTTACCGCAGGAACATAGGTCGGGGCCGGGGATGAGTCAGGCGTATTGTACACGTTATGATACCATATCATATTTACCCAACCTTCCAGCACGAAGTCATACTTACGGCTGCGGCGGCTTGTGGGATTTACCGTTACGTTGGGCATGGGCACCGTGAGCTCGATTGCAATTGCGGTACTCCATATATTAACAGATGCAAGATCCCTCGGCTGGACTGAAGACCAAAGCTGCAATGCGCTGATCTTGAAAGGTATTCCCGTAGTCGCGGAGATCAGACCCAGCACCAGGAAAAACGTCGTCAGACACGCCAGAATGGCGATAACGAGCTTGCGGACGTACCTGAGCCTGATGTATCGGAAAAGGGCCGATCGCGCTGACATGGCCTCGATGATCCTGCTCCAAACCCTGCCAGGATATCTCACTCCGCATCGGCAAAACGCACCGGCAAGATCAGGGATTCACCTTGATCCGTCGCCACCTTGATTTCGGTGAACGTCTTCCGCAGCTCTTCGGCGGCACGACGAACGTACAGTGTAACGCCATCGCCGTCATATCCATTATCAATGTCCACGTTCAGCAGAGTTGTATCGAAAGACGCGAGAACTTCACGATCGGGGCTGCGGGCTCGAAATCGCAGATTCACGGCCGCCACAAAACGTGAGCGGGTGAACTCGATGTAAGGCACGTCCGCTTCTACGGAATCTGGCAGGTACGCCAACACGGGAATGCTGCGCGACCGTTTGATGTTATCGCTGTTCTGCAACGTGATCGAACCACGAAGGAGGCCGACATGAGTGACCTCGCGAAGACGAACCGTTAGTTGATGAATCCCGGGTGACACCGGGGTCAGCTCCGCCTCGAAAAAATCGCCTTCCCACCCGGAGACAACGAGCGACGCGAGAGGATCGCACTCCACCCTGATGACCTGGTCGGTCGCATCCGGCGTGCCCGGATTGAACCAGATGCCTGGAGCGCTCAAGACCATAGAGCACAAAACAGAGCCATTAATCCGCAATTCGGCGGACACATGCTCCGGATGGCCGGAAGCAACCCTGACAACCGCATCAACATCTCCGATGACGGCGCCGGTGTGCAGGATCACGGTCGCCGTCGCGGACTGACCGGGTTCGAGACGATCCCGGTCAAGAGTTACCTTCAGATACGGGACGGGGGCGTAGGCTGTGATATGGTGGATGGGCGTCGGCGAATCATTCGTAATCGCCACCTGAAACGTCAGGGGAACTCCATGATGCACTTCTCCCAATGCGAGAAGGCTCGGCGTCAAGCGCAAACGGTCATCCATCACAACCCCGGGCGATTCCGGAGTCCTTTCATGGGTCGAACCCGCCGGCGCCGACGACGCCTGTCGGCGACACGCCGGAGTAAAGGCAGAGACGATGAGCAGCATGAGCGTCAGGCGATGCGCCGCCCATTCGTAGGAGTCCGCACAACGAATCACGCCGACCCGACGGAATGAACACCTTTGTCGGACGGACAACTCCCACTCCTTTCCACGTTCACCAGTCAGTCGATTCACGATCGTGCTCCGGAAAGGACGGCACAATTCCTTGAATGCCACAAAACGAAAGCGATCGTGGACAGCCTGTGTTGATACGAGTTGGCCTCAGTCGACCACGAAAACAGCTTGTTTTGCTATTCAGGCTGCGAGCGCTGTTCGGGCGTCAACAGATTCTGAAGGCCAGGCTGAAGCATGTCCGTGAAGATCTTGTCAACCGGAGCGTAGAGCTTGTCGAGCCGTTCCTTGATCTTCTGATTCTCATGATCATCCGCTACGGCTTCCCGATCCCCCCCTACTGAACTGTTCCGGGTTGCATCTTTGACACGGGCGGCCTCCGAAATGTGATGAGAATTGGACCGCAGATAATCAAACGCCTTCACGCGACATTGAGCCAACAGCTTCCATGCGGCTTCCTCCTGCCGCGGACGCAGGCGATGCTTTCGAATGAACTCACGCGTATATCGTTCCCAGGCGTCCGGACGCCGGGAGATTGAACCGGGTTCGGCCAGATAGACCGGAACCGGCTCAAGGTACGACAATTGAGGCACACGGCCCAGACGGACATCCTCCGGGAGCTCGCGCATGCGGCGAAAGGCCGCGAGCTTGAGGGATCCTGAGTTTACGGCCTCGACGAAGTCATCTCCATACACGAGTCCATCGACACCGTCAAACGCATATGTCGTGCTGTCCCAACCGTGCTTGCCCGCCTGATAGACGTTCACCCCCGCCGGCATCTGAAAGGCCTCGCCGATCGACAGTTTCTCCGGGTGATAGGGCCGGTCGAACTCCGCATGCCGCACTTCGATCACGGACTCCTGCTTACCGTTCATGTAATACCGGAATGATTTGGGAAACCAGCGTCCATCGGATTCGAGGCACTCGATCTCGCAATCCCTGACTTGAAGTCCCCCGTCGAATCGAGGAGCCATTGTCTGAACATGCGTCGGGAGTCCGTCAAAACCTGGATCCAGGGTCCATGTCATGGTGCGCCCGGTCGGCCAAACCGCGCGGACCACGGGTCTTGATGACGAATCCACGGACGTTTCATAATGATCCACATCCGAAAGATGCTTCTGCAGATGCAGCATGGGCGACGAATCCTGCGCATTCGCCCATTCGGGCCTGCTCGGCGCCACCAAGGCCGCCCGCAAGTCCATCTGGCTGGAGAATTCGTGTGAATCAGCGCCATGAACATGCGCAATGGGTGAAAGGGCGTTGTACACCCACTGAGACTCGCCCCGCCGAAGAAGCTTCGATCTCCGGGAGTATGCAAAGTCCTTCGCTCGAACATGGGCATCGGACACCGCATGATTGACGCCGTCGTCAATGAGCAACGCCTCATCGGCGGTATAGACGGACGTCAGCCGGCGCTCTTCTCCCGCGACCCGGGTAACCCATTCGATGCGGGCCGTCGTGCAGAGATTCTCGGCGTACCAGGCGATGCTCTGCAGCTCCGGCGGCATCACCGCCGAACTTTCCTGGCATGGGAGGAGAAGCAGGCTGATAATATAAGGATGGCTGCACATCAATGGCACCATTGAGTCTCTCCTGTCCGAATCGGATTCATGACGATTGCACCTGCGAGGCTGCAAACCACGCTTGCCTCGATCCTGAACCCCCGGTCGCCATTCGTCAACTCTGAACACATTCTCCGTTGACACAGGTTCCCACCTGCACCCAGACGGGGCCAGTCGTCGTCGTATTGCAACTGTGGTGCAAGATAGAACAATCGTCATTATTATTGCATTCTTCGTCAGAGTCATTGCATGTACAATTGGTATAACATGGCACGCTGCTCAGCTGTTCCCAGCAAATGTTGGGGGCTCCGGTCGGCTTAGTTTCGTAAACCGGGCCGTGCTTCTCCCGATCCGAAGTCTTGCATTGCTTCAAAGTTGCCGATTGCACAATGCATTCCTTGCAGCTGTTGTTTGGCTGATCACACAAGGGCACGGACGCCGTGGACGAGGCGCAGGTCGTATCACCAGCCCGGGCGCTTAGCGCAAGACCCGCGCCCACCAGGACAAACGCGGGGTACAGAATCGCCAGAACGCACCGGGATGACGCAACCGAGTGAATCCCCTTCATCGCTTGCTCCTTGCAACTATTAAGGGAAGGGAAGGGAAGGGAAGGGAAGGGAAGGGACCACGCGATCCCGAAACCGCATCCCC
>CAZXRB010000192.1:0-4268 GCA_964642845.1 uncultured Nitrospira sp. | reverse complement strand
GGCCGCGACCGCCACAGGAGCGGCGGCGGTGACGCCGAACTTGGATTCCAACCCCTTCACGAGTTCGGCCAGTTCCAGCACACTCATGCTCTCAATGGCCTTGATCAATTCCTCCTGTGACAGCTTTCCTTCCGTTGCTGGCATGTCCCCTTCTCCTTTCCGTTTGTCCTGAATGGCTGCGATGACTCGCACGAATTTCGACAACACTGCGCTCAACGTATAGACCACGCCGCGAATCGGCCCCTGCATGGCCGACAGCAGCATGGCGATCAACACTTCTTTCTTCGGCAGTTTGGCGACCGCCGCCAATTCCGCCGGCTGGAGGACCTTGCCTTCCAGCACCCCGATCGTAATGCGCATCTTCTCGTCGCGCTTTTCCGCGGCGATGAAATCCCGCAGCACCTTGGTGGGCAGCACGGGGTCGTCATACCCGATCACCACGCCGGTCGGGCCCTTGAGGTGCGCTTTCACGCCCGCCAGGGTGGTTCCCTCCGCCGCCCGCGAGGCGAGGGTGTTCTTGACGATCTTGTACTCGGCCTTGGCGTTGCGCAGCTGCTTGCGCAGCTCGGTCACCTGGTTGACCGGAAGGCCGGCGCACTCGGTCAGGATGGCGAGCCGGGCACGGCCGAATTTCTCGGCCAGCTCCGCCACCGCGGTGGCTTTCTCTTCCTTCTTCATTTCTCTCCCCTTCCGTAAAAGACCGTCAATCGTCATTCGTCAATCGTTGACTAGGGGGGGGTAGGTTCCGCCGATTGACGCTTGACGTTTGACGTTCCCTAGCTCCACTGCTTCGTGAGGGCCATCGTGTCCAATTTCACGCCGGGACCCATGGTGCTCGAAATCGTGGCGCTGCGCAGATACCGTCCTTTGCAGGAGGCCGGCTTGGCCTTGATGACCGATTCGATGATGGCCGCCGCATTGTCGTACAGTTTATTGACATCGAACGAGACTTTGCCGACGGGCACCTGCACGATGCCCGCCTTTTCGACCTTGAATTCCACGCGCCCCTTGCGGATCTCCGAGACCGCCTTCCCGACCTCGAAAGTCACCGTCCCGGTTTTGGGATTCGGCATGAGGCCGCGAGGCCCGAGCACTTTGCCCAACTTGCCGACAGCCGCCATTAAGTCCGGCGTGGCGATGGCGTAGTCGAAATCCATCCACCCGCCCTTGATCTTCTCCATCAAGTCATCGGCGCCCACATAGTCGGCGCCCGCCTGACGAGCCTCCTGCTCTTTCTCACCCTTCGCAAACACCAGCACGCGCACCTGCTTGCCGGTTCCATGGGGCAGCGCGGTCGTGCCGCGCACCATTTGATCGGAGCGCTTCGGGTCGATTCCCAAGCGCAACGCCAAGTCGACGGACTCGTCGAATTTTGCGAAGGCCACCTTCTTGACGGTATCCACCGCCTCCCGCAAGCCGTACGTCCGCGGCTCGATCTTCTCCAACGCCGCTCTCATTTTCTTTCCCATACCCGCCACTCCTTCTTTCTTCCGACGTTACCCCTGAATCACGACGCCCATGCTGCGGGCCGTGCCTTCGATGATCTTCACCGCGCCCTCCAGGTCGGCCGCGTTGAGGTCGGCCATTTTCTTCTGGGCGATTTCCGTCAGCTGCTTTCGCGTAATTTTGCCGACCTTGTCCTTTTGCGGCACGCCGGAGCCCTTGATGATGCCCGCTGCCTTCTTGAGCAGATCCGACGCCGGCGGCGTCTTCATGATGAACGAAAAGGTCCGATCTTTATAAACCGTGATGACAACGGGGATGATGCTGTCGCCTTCCTTCTGCGTTTTGGCGTTGAACTGCTTGCAGAACTCCATGATATTGACGCCATGCTGGCCGAGCGACGGGCCGACGGGCGGCGCTGGATTGGCCTTTCCCGCCGGAATCTGCAACTTGATCTGCGCGGATACTTCCTTTGCCATCTTCTACTCCCTAGTGATCAGTGCTCAGTGATGCGTGATGAGTTCTTGAGCGCTCTTCTTCTCGCTGCTCCTCGCCCATCACTCTTAAATTCGCTCCACCTGCATGAATCCCAGTTCGACCGGCGTCGACCGCCCGAAAATACTCACCATCAGCTTCAAGCGGCTGTGGTCCTGATCGACTTCGTCGACCACGCCGTTGAACCCCAGGAACGGACCGTCCACAATGCGCACATTGTCGCCCTTGATGAACTTCACCTGCTCACGCGGCCCGGCTTGCCCCGCGTCCACCTGCTTCAGGAGCGATTCCACCTCTTCGTCCGTCAATGGCATCGGCTGGGCGCCGCCGCCCACGAACCCCGTGACTTTCGGCGTCTCCTTGATCATTTGAAGCGTCTCGTCGGCTACCGGGGTTTCCAGCTCCACGAGCACATACCCCGGGAAAAACTTCCGGCGAGACGTGCGCCGCTTGCCGTCCTTGATCTCGATCACGTCTTCGGTCGGCACCAACACCTGCCCCAGCTTCTCGACGAGCCCCATTTGATTGGCCCGCTCGAGGAGGCTGGTTTTCACACGCCCCTCGAACCCCGCGTACGTATGAATGACGTACCAGTTCTTCATCATGCCGCATCCTTCGGTCTACACATCACTGCGAGAGGATCCCCCTTCATCAAATAATCTTGCTCACGAGCCAGACGAGAAACGAATCGACCACGGACAGATACAGCGACATGATGATGCAAAATACGATGACCACGGTAGTGGAACCGATCGTCTCTGCCCGCGTCGGAAACGAGACCTTCTTCAGCTCCGCCCGGACATCGGTGATGAACGTCCGAATCGACTCTGTCATCCGCTTGAACATCTGTCCCTCCGCCCTATGACTCCCTCAAAACCCGCGAAACTACTCCGCCCGATCACCCGAACCCAGCTTGCGGTGTTTCTCCGCCGACCACATTTTTTTAGAAGGTCGGCGGCACGAGCTCGCTTTTCTACACCACCTAAGGCTCTTATCCGTCGGCCTCAATTTGTGAGGCCGACGGCACGAGCGACCTTCTCAAACAAAACCCGACTTGCGGCGTTTATCCGCCGACCACAATCCTTCAGGAGGTCGGCGGCACGAGCAAGCTTGGGGTGGCAGGGGCACTAGGATTTGAACCCAGACTTTCGGTTTTGGAGACCGACGTGCTGCCATTAACACCATGCCCCTACCGGACCAGTGACGAGTGGTGAGTGACGCGTGACGAGAAAACCGATCCTGTCACCCGTCACTTGTCACAAGCTATTTCACCTCTTTGTGCGGCTGGTGTTTCCGGCAGAACTTGCAGAACTTGTTGCGCTCCAACCGGTCGGGATCATTCTTCTTGTTCTTCATCGTCGAATAATTCCGCTGCTTGCACACCGTACAGGCCATGTCGATGATTTCGCGCATAGATTCAACTCCTCAGCCTTCAGCTTCAGCGTTCAGGTTTCAGCTCACGGCTGATCGCTTTACGCTAAGATTTCGGTGACCACGCCGGAGCCGACGGTCTTGCCGCCCTCGCGTACCGCGAAGCGCAAGCCCTGATCCATCGCGATCGGGCTGATCAACTCCGCCGTCACGCTCACGTTGTCCCCCGGCATCACCATCTCCACTCCCGGATTCAACTGCACCACCCCCGTCACGTCCGTCGTCCGGAAGTAGAACTGCGGCCGGTACCCGTTGAAGAACGGCGTGTGCCGGCCCCCCTCTTCCTTCGTCAGCACGTAGATCTCCGCCTTGAACTTCGTGTGCGGCGTGATGCTCTTGGGCTTCGCCAACACCATCCCCCGCTCGACTTCCTCTTTCTTCGTGCCCCGCAAGAGCACCCCGATGTTGTCCCCCGCCTGCCCCTCATCGAGCACCTTGCGGAACATCTCCACCCCGGTCACCACCGTGCTCTGGGTCGGCCGCAACCCCACGATCTCCACTTCGTCGCCCACCTTGACGATCCCCCGCTCACAGCGCCCCGTCACCACGGTGCCCCGGCCGCTGATCGTAAAGACGTCTTCGATCGGCATGAGAAACGGCTTATCGATCGGCCGCTGCGGCGTCGGAATGTAGGTGTCGATGGCGTCCAGCAGCTTCACGATGCTCGGCACGCCCAACGGGCCCTGATCGCCCTCCATCGCCTTCAAGGCGCTCCCCTGGATGATCGGCGTCTTGTCGCCCGGGAACCCGTACTTGGTGAGCAGCTCGCGCACCTCCAACTCGACCAGCTCCAGCAGCTCTTTGTCGTCGACCTTGTCCGCCTTGTTCAGGAACACGACGATGTGGGGCACGCCCACCTGGCGGGCCAGCAGAATGTGCTCACGCGTCTGCGGCATCGG
>CAZXRB010000191.1:1021-4314 GCA_964642845.1 uncultured Nitrospira sp. | reverse complement strand
TCAAAGGAACTTGGCTGCAGACCTCCGGGAGTCGGCGCGCGCGAGTAAGCTCCGTAGCCCCTTTAAGCGCGACATGCCGGATAGGAACCGACGAGCTCCTAGCACTTGCCCTCATAAGCCGAGTGGGCGAAGCTCAAACGTATTGCTTGCGAATCGGCAAATTGGTCAGGAACTCGAGATTCGTGAAAGCAGCCGGACGTGTGGCTGCCCCAGCTACGAAAATCTTGGCAACCGAAGGCCGTCTCAGACCCGGGGTTTATCGTCGCAGAACCCGGGCGAATGGGCGAGAGAGGTCGATGCCCATACCGAGTCGGACGGTGGTTAGGCCGTAAGGAAAGCTGTGAGCAATGCGGAGGTGGAACGTCAGTTCCTGGCGAGGGGACCACGACGTCCATCCGGTGGCGCCGTGGTCGGAGATATCCTGCCCAGGAACGCTGGCGACGGGAGCGCGGCCGTACACCGGAGCGCTCGGTGACATCCCGCCGGGCATACCGTGTGGCCCTGACCCGTGAGCCATGCCGGGCATGGACCCCTCCGGCATGCCGACCATCTGACTGATGACAGTCTGGGAGCCGATTGCGTGAAGGGCAAAGCCGCCCGCACCCAACGTCCATCGGCGGCGAATCGAGTAGTCCAGACCGCCCGATGCGTAGAAAGCGTTGCCGTTGCTGATGAAGGGCCTCTGGTAGCCGACGTTGTTGAATGTCGAGTTCGTGTAGCCGCCAGTGACGAAGGGGCGGATGGACTCGAACTGCCGCTGCAGGGTGCCGTTGAGGTCTACCGACACCCGGCCGGCGCCGAGTCCGTTATCCTTGCTGCCCGTGGGTGCGCCGACGGTGAGGGCGAGTCCCAGATCCATGCGCTGGAGCGGCTGCCGGACGAACGCCGACACGTAAGCATCGCCGGTCCCTGTGGCTTCGCGCTGCGTGGCCGAGATGCGGTAGATCGGCATCCCTGCCACCAGCGCAATCCGCCCGAAATCGACGCCTATCTCCGGCGCGAGGGTGACGAATGCGCCCGCCGAGTTCCGGTCGAGGGTCGAACCAAGGTAGGCGATGGGGCGAGGACCTGCCGTGCCGCGCAAACCCCTGCTCCCGCCATCGACCAAAGACAGGACTTGCCGGAATCGGGCTTCGATTGCCGGTTCGGAAGCGCCGCGTTTTCTCAACTCATCGGCGTAGATGTCGGCGAAGGACCGGCCCGATTCTTTGCGAAGAAGGATCAGCCGGTTGCGGTGGGTGCCCAAGGTGGATGCCATCGCGTCCAAGGTCGCGAACTTCGTCTCGGGATCGGTGGTGAGTTGGTCGATGCGGGATCGTTGATTGGCAAAGCTGCCCTGGCCCGGAAGCGCCAAAGGGAGACATAGCGGGACAAGGATCACGAAAATCAGCCGTTGCAGCATGTTAGTGAGGCGGATTCGTTCGGCCACTCATGGACCCCATCCCTTGCGAGCCGCTCGTGGACGGCATTCCAGGACGCATCCCGGCGGCCATCCCGGAGCGGCTCTTGCCCATTCCCATCGTTCCGGCGCCGCCACCCGAGGCCACGTCAGCCCGTTCTGACCTCCCTCGAAACGCTTGCGCCTGTTGTGGCGGTTCACCTCGGCGCACCCAGGTCCGTTGGCCGGAACGCAGGATCACCTCCTGGCCGGGCAGTTGTACGTTCGTGACGGCAACTTCGCCCTCGTCCACGGCAACCAACGTCGCGTCCGTGTCATCGACGAAGACGCTAAAGGTCGTCCCCCGGACCGCGATGACGGCGGTCGGAGTCGAGAGCTTGTGTGGATTGGGCCGCCCGCTGATTCTCTCGATGTGGACCTTGATCGATCCAAGGAACAGGTGAAGCAGTTCACGGACGTCGGCCGAGCGTTCGTTGAAGATCACGCGCGAATCGGGGTAGACGATCACAGTACTCCCGTCCATCGTGCGGATGATGGCTTGGGAGTTCTCGCCCGTTGACAATTCGTCGCCGGGCTGGACGGAGTCGTTCAGCCGGAGGGCGCGGGGCTCCTGGCGGAAGCGCTTTACGGTGAGCGAACCGGTGAGGGCGACGACTCGCGCGGCTCCTGGATCGGGCGTCGTCTGCGCAGCAGCGGGTACGCCGAAGAGCACAAGGGTCGCCAGGACGCCGATTACGCGGGACCGGCCGACTCGGAGCATGGCAAGAGTCCTTTCCCTAAGTTAAGAGCAATTCGCAGTCCAATCCTGGCGCCCCCAACCGATCAACGACTTAGGAGGCGGCCCCAGACGCCGGACTCCGAGTGATGGCGCGGATTGGGCTCATCACTGTGCCCGGTGGGCCAGGCTATCCCTCGTTTGTCTCCTTCCCCATCCGAGCGAGTTTCTTGTACAAGGTGCGGCGTTGGATCCCAAGGATCTCGGCCGCCTTGGTCTTGTTGCCACCCGCTTGCTTGAGCACTTTCAGGATCTGTTGACGCTCCACGGCGTCGAGCTCGATTGCTTCCTCTTCGCATCCTTGTTGCCGGTAGTATGCCAATTCCCGTTGCACCACCGCGGCAGGGATTGCGCCGCTCGGCTCCATGGCGACAAGCCGGCGCACGAGGTTCTCCAACTGCCTCACGTTTCCCGGCCAATCGGCTTCATACAGCAGCGCGGCGGCGGCGTTGTCGAACCACACCCTTTTTGCTGCCGCCAGGCAGGCCGCATCCAAGAACCGCTTGATGAGGAATGGGATATCCGGGCGTCGTTCCCGTAGAGGCGGTACTTCGATGCGCAGGACATTGAGCCGGTAGAGCAAATCCTCGCGGAACTTCCCCTCCAGCGCCATTGCTCCGAGATCGCGGTTCGTGGCGGCAATCACCCGGACGTCCGCCCTTCGCGGCGTCCCGGAACCGATGGGCCGAAACTCCTTCTCCTGGAGGAACCGCAGGAGCTTGGGCTGGAATTCGAGCGGGATCTCGCCGATCTCATCGAAGAAGACGCTGCCGCCGCGCGCGGCTTCAATGATACCGGGACGATCGCGGTCGGCTCCCGTGAACGATCCCTTCAGCGCACCGAAGACCTCCGCTTCCCACAAGCTCCCCGCGACCGCCCCGGAGTCAACCGGAACAAAAGGGCTCTTCGACCGCGCACTGTTGCCGTGAATCGCCTTGGCGACCAGTTCCTTGCCGACACCAGTCTCGCCCAAGATCAGCACGGTTTCGTCGGACTTCGCCGATCGCGCGATACGCTTGTAGACCTCCACCATCGGCGGGGCGAATCCGATCATCCCGCCATACGGCTGTAAGTCTTCGACCAGCTCATGAACCTCGGAGACGTTCCGGCTCTGCCCGG
>CAZXRB010000191.1:660-901 GCA_964642845.1 uncultured Nitrospira sp. | reverse complement strand
TACACTCTTTCCCAACGCGGAGGATATCGATGCCCGTCAGCCGGTCGATGTAGATGTCGCTCAGGATAAGCGAGTATCGGTTGCCGGCGATCCGTTCCAAGGCTTCTTCACTATCGTTGGCGACGGTGACCGCATAGCCTTTGGCATGGAGAAAGCTGGAGATGGTGGACGTGATGGCGGTGTCGTCATCGATCACGAGGATGGAGGGCTTGGACATTCTTATTCCTTCGGGAGCGTCATC
>CAZXRB010000191.1:0-650 GCA_964642845.1 uncultured Nitrospira sp. | reverse complement strand
GAACCGGGAACCAGCGCCCACCTGGCTCTCGACCGAGACCCGGCCGCCATGTTGCTCGACTATCTCCTTGACCAACGCCAAGCCAATCCCGGTTCCTTCTTCGCTTCCCTTCTCATCGCGTTTGGCGCGATAGAACTTCTCGAAGATCTTCTCCCGTTCGGCGGGGCTGATCCCTTGGCCCTGATCGGCAACCACCACGGTAACCGCATCGCCACTCTCCCGTGCGGATACGAGAATCGACGTGTTCCTCGGACTGTACTTTACTCCGTGGGTGATCAGGTTGTAGAGCGCGAACGAGAGCAACTCCTCATCCGCCCTGAGTTCGATCTCCGGCGCGGTGAGTTCCACTCGGATCTTCTTCCTCGCCGCGTACAGCCGTCCCCGTTCCACGGCTTGCTCGCATATCCCGCGCAAGGCCACCGGGCTCTTCTCCAAACGGATGCTTCCGGACGCAAGACGTTCCACGTTAAGGAATGTCTGCACCAGGCCGGTCAGCCGTTTCGATTCCTTGTGAATCAAGCCGGCCATTTCGAGCCGTTGTCCTTCGGGTACCCCCGATTCGGAGAGCATTTCGCTGGACCCTTGAATCGCCGTCAGCGGCGTCTTGATCTCGTGAGCGATCGCCTGGATCCGAAACGCATACTCGTGCG
>CAZXRB010000190.1:0-4426 GCA_964642845.1 uncultured Nitrospira sp. | reverse complement strand
CAACCTCTCAGTCCGGCTACCCGTCGAAGCCTTGGTGAGCCATTACCTCACCAACAAGCTGATAGGACATGAGCCCATCCAAGAGCGCGATACCCACGGTATCGCTTTCTTTCCCGAACCGCAGTCCGGGAATCGTATGCGGTATTAGCCAACCTTTCGGCTGGTTATTCCCCACTCGAGGGTAGGTTACCCATGTATTCCTCACCCGTTCGCCGCTTTACAAGCGTATTGCTACACCTTCTCGCTCGACTTGCATGTATTAGGCGCGCCGCCAGCGTTCGTTCTGAGCCAGGATCAAACTCTCATATAGGTGTTGTTCTAGAATTGGGCCAAGGGCCACCACTTCAATACACCTTACACCTTGCTCAACTTCCTCTATTCAGTTGTCAAAGAACAACGCGCGTCAACTTCACGCGAGCCGCGCATCATACAAAACGCGCGAAAGCGTGTCAAGGGGCCTGACTTCAACTTCGTGAGGTCGGTGTTCCCTTACGATCGCACCCTGACGCGCAGTCAGGCGCGATCAACAGGCAGGATCACAACTGTTCTCAGCTCACCCCGCTCTCGACCGCGTCAAGAGCGCTCCCCACTTGCCGCCTTCAGATCCATTCAGGCGCGACTACATCCACCACAAGCGGGGTACGAAATTTACTCGATTCACAGCACCTTGTCAAGGGGCCTGACTTCAAAACTTTTGGAGTCGGTCTTCCCTTGCAGGCGGGCTCACAAGAACAAACGGAAGATAACAGGCATTTTGCGGAGAGTCAAGCGGCGAATATGTGTATAATTTCTCATCACACCATGACACCATGTCGACGATGAACCCACTGCTCCTCCGCCGCAGAAGCCTCCTCAAACTGGCTGGCCTCGGCACGCTCGCCGGTCTCACGGGCGGCTGCGATGCGGTCGGCGGCGTCTTCGGCCGCATGTTTGCCGTGCCGCCGCGCGAGACCTCCTACTTCACGCCGAACTCGAAATTCTATGTGGTGAACTACGCCGATTCGGCGGTCGCGATGTCCCGCGAGGTCAACATCGAACAATGGAAACTGCACGTCAAGGGCGAAGTGAAGCAGCCGATGTCGCTGGGCTGGCGCGACATCCTCAACCGTGATTCCTACGATCAAGTTTCCACGCTCATGTGCATCGACACCCTGCCCGGCGGCGACAGCCTGGGCAATGCCACGTGGCGCGGCATTTCGCTCAGACAGCTACTGAAAGACGCCGGCGCCGACGAAGACACCGCGCGCGACGTCGTCTTCCGCGGCATCGACGGGTATGACGACAGCATTCCGTTCACGCGCGCCATGCAAGACGACGTGATGCTCGCCTTCCTGATGAACGGCGAAAAACTGCCGAAAGAGCACGGGTTCCCGATCCGGCTGATCGTCCCCGGCCTCTACGGCATCAAGAACGTGAAGTGGATCGTCGAGATCGACGTCTACCCGGGCGACTATAAGGGGTACTGGCAGCGCAAGGGCTGGACCGATGACGGTACGATCAAAATCTTCTCGCGCATCGATTCACCGGGGCATTATCAAGCGCTTCGCGGAGCGGAACAGAGATTCCGCGGCATCGCCTTCGGCGGACCGAATTCGATCAGCAAGGTAGAACTCAGCTTCGATGCGGGCCGCACCTGGAACGAGTGCGAACTCGAGAAACCGATGTCCCCCTACTCCTGGGTCATCTGGCACTACACCTGGAAGCCCTCGAGGGCGGGTAAGTTTCAGACCGTGGTCCGCGCGTGGGATACGAAGGGGCAACTCCAGATCGCGGAGATCGTGCGTCCCCAACCCGCTGGGGCAAGCGGGTATCATACGATCATTGCGGATGTGGAACAGATTTAGCCGGCTGCATCGGCTCGAAACAGAGTGAAGGCTAATGGGCCTCGGCCCGCACTTTGAAAAAGCTGGCCGCAAACTGCTCGATCATGCTCCGCAAGCCTCTGTGAACCGCCTCTGAGATCTCATCCCTGGGCCCATATCCGAGAATAGCCCGGTTCCATAGCGTCCCGGGTGTACTGGGCATGAGATAGGAACCGGCGTTGCAGTCGAGATGATAGGCCACCGTGTACTCCTCCCCGACCGTCCACACCTCGCACGTCAGAAAACCGAGTTGGCTCAGTCGCTCAGATCCTCCAGGAGAAGGGCCACCCGACATCTCGATCGCGATACCGGGGAAGTTCTTGAGAAACAGCCCGCGCAACGCGTCGGTCAGCTCCCCGCTTCGAAGCCCGAGTTTTTCGGCAGTGCCCTGGGTCTGCACCTCGATCGAGACGAATTTTTTGATCTGTTTGAGCTCGGAGAAGGACGCCGTTTCGCCACCGGCAGCGGGCGAGTGGTGGGCTTCACTTGCCATGAAGCACGCGGTGATCGCCACGGCGACCGCCATCACATGGTTTCGCATTGCATGCCTCCTTGCACCGTATCCGTTTCGTGACGGCAGATTGCCACACCAGTCTGCCATATCCCCGTCTCCTATTCACCAACCAATCGTTGCTCCTTCCCGGCCGGGTGCCGTTCGGAGCGAAACAGGCACTTTCCCTGAAACAACCGAATCGAGTAACATGGCATTCCACATAGCGGCCATCCACCCGCTGGGAACGGAAGAATGACCCATCCCACCTTCTCCGATCCGATCGCCGAGCAGTATTACCATCAAGGTGAAGCCGAGCTTGAGACGACGCAGTCGGCCGAGGCGGTCCTACGCAAGGCCGCGGCCTGTGAACTTGCGGATGATCGCTCCGGCATCATGCAGTCGGCCGTCTACTACCTCGCTGCGGCCCATTTTCTCGAAACCCGCGACCGCACCAAGTCGGCGCAGGCCTATCAAAACGCGGGACAGCAGCTGCATCGCTTACAACAGTTCACACAGGCAGGCCGCGCGTTTTCCAACGCCGGCAGGCTGGCGGAGCAGGCTGCGCAGGCCACGCCCGCAGGGCCGGATCAGCATCACTTGCAGCATCTGGCCGTGCGGGCCTATTCGAGGGCCAACCATTCCTTCGCCGAAGCGGGTGAGCTGGACGCCTCGGAAGCCGAATACCTGAATGAGCGCAACGCGAGGCTGGCGTGGGCCAAGATGCAGGGCAAGCATCCGTTGGCGCTGTCGGCCTGGAAAGCCACCAGCAACTTCGGCACGAGCATTCCCCGCTGGACCGCATGGATCGCCGGAGCGTTGGCCGGCTTTAGCGCGCTCTATGAAGTCTTCTTCCGCCTGCACTGGCTCGAGCCAATGAGTAACACGACTCCATCAGAGTGGATTCCGCTGTGGTCCGGATTCTACTACGCCATCAACGTCACCTCGTCGCTCGCCCTCGTGGAGTATCAACCAGTCCATCCCGTTTGCCAAGCCGTGGTCATGCTCAACGTCATTGCCGGCTATCTGTTCCTCGGCATCGGCATCGGCATCGTCGGGCGCCTGGTGAAGACGCACGGATAGCTGCCACACGAGCAACCGGCCGCCTTCTCTTCCTCTCCGGGATCTGCACAGGCAACAGCGAGCTCTCTCACTGAGCGGGAGTCCTCCGGAGCGCAGCCATCTCTTGGCTGCTGAGAGCCCGCCATTGTCCGACGGCGAGATCACTGAGCCGGATGGGCCCAATCCCGACGCGCACCAGCCGCAACGTGGGATGTCCCACCGCCGCGGTCATGCGGCGCACCTGGCGATTCATACCTTCCTGAAGGATGAGCTCGAGCCAGGCAGTAGGCACATTCTTGCGGAATCGTATGGGAACGGGCCGCTCGGGCAAGACGGGCTCTTCCGGCAACACCCGAACCGCCGCCGGTCTCGTCCGTTTGCCGCTCAGCACGATGCCTTTCCGCAGGCGATCGACCGCCTCCTCGCTCGGCATTCGCTCGACCTGCGCCCAATAGACTTTCGGAAGCTTGTGCCGGGGATCGGTGATCCGATGCGCCAATTCGCCATCCGACGTCAGGATCATCAAGCCTTCGCTATCCCGATCCAGCCGGCCGGCCGCATAGATGCCGGGGATGTCGATGTAGTCGGCCAAGGTCGGCCGTCCTTCTTGATCGGTAAAGCAGGGCAGCACGCCGTACGGTTTGTTGAAACAAATGGCGGCCGGCATGGATGGATGGCGCATCGCGCGACAGTGTCTCACAGACTGGCGCCAAGTCAAAACACCGGCTGGCGCGATGAGCACGAAATTGGATATCCTGCATCCATTCATTCCCGCTGAGGAGGACATGGTGCCGATCGCCCGTTTTCTCCTAGCCGCCGGCGTGCTCGTCTTCCCTAGGGTATAGTCACAGTCCCGCGAAGCATGAGGCCCTTGTCCGGGCAGCCCCGACCGCCACACGCGCGACTCTTGGAGAAGCCCCGCGCCCCTCGCTTCATCGGTATCAATCACTGTAGGAGCCCTCCCATGAATAGGGTCTCTGTCAACAGGCAACACGAGACCCCGTTGAAAAAT
>CAZXRB010000189.1:0-4453 GCA_964642845.1 uncultured Nitrospira sp. | reverse complement strand
ATACATTTCTCTGGGCTGAGTTTTCGGTCTAACCATGTACGCGACGTCCACACCCGCTGATCCGGCGTAGCGGCAAGTCCTCCGCTCCGCCGAACCATCCCGTTACGCCGCCTGCACGAGGGCGTCTCGCCGGTGCGTGCCGTGTCGGCGGTTGTGTTGAATCAGCGGATCCAAGAACAACCCACAGTTGATGCAACGATGGCCCACCATGTCGGGAGATAATTCCGGCTGGCGTTCTTCGATCATGAAGCCGTTGCATTTCTGGCAAGTCATGGTGCCCCTCCCTGTGTCATGAGACTCCCTGTCACCCTCTTCGCTCCGAAAGCTAACACTAGGAGATTAAGCGGATGTTAACGCCGAGTTAAAACCGTCTAATGATCAGATCGACGGCGGCAAACAACAACTAGCCCTTAGGGCGAAGCACGGATCATTGCGGAAATTATGGAAAGGACGTTAGGATGGCGCGCTCCGCGCCGGCTCCGAGGCGCTCTCCCGGGAGGGCGAGATTTCTCATGACCCTCGAACGGAACGACCCAGCCCGCACGCCGCGCTCCTTTTCCCCGTCCATTGTCACGAAAATCGGCGGCATGTTCGCGCTCCTTGCCCTGATCTACAGCGTCTTTCTGTTCACCACCTCTCATATGACCCGTCAATTGATCGGAGTCAGTACGGCCATCGATGAGGCTGGCGCCCAACGCATGCGAGTCTACAAGATGGGATTGCTCATCACTGCGAGGGAGCTGACCGAAAAAGATCGGCAGGCCGTTCGCGACGAGCGAGACCGCTGGCTGGCCGTCTGGAACGGACTGCGGTTCGGCACGGAGGCGCACGGGCCGGTGGCTCATATGGCTCCTGCGATCGGTCTCCGGCTGCAGGACGTCCATGACACCTGGATCAATCGGTTGGAGCCCGTCATCGAGCGGTTGTTGCGGTCCGAGGGGCCGCAGCGGCGGGAGCTTCAGGAGCAGTATGTGCGCGAGGCCGACGCGTTTGTGGCGTCGTTGTCCGCGATGGTCAGCGCGCTGGAGCAAGATGCCGCAGCGCGCATCCGCCGACTGTACTGGGTACAGGTCAGTTTTCTGGTTCTATCGGTACTCATCATGACGGCGGCCCTGCTGCTGCTCCATCAACAGATTCGTGTGCCGCTGGGACGCCTGGCCCAATTGGCTGGCCGTCTGCTCATCGGACAGGATGCGGCCGGCGCGCCCGCCCACGGGAGGCCGGGCGATCTCTCGACCTTCGCACAGACGTTTGAAGGCCTCATGGAGCGCTTCCTCCACAACCGCGAAGAGATCCAAGCCTTACACGCCACCGGCCAGGAAATCAGCTCTCTTGGCGCTCTGAGCCTCGAAGAGATCCTGAAGCGGATCGTGAACCGTGCGGAGGATCTGGTGCGTGCCGACCAGGCCGCGTTGTTTCTGCACCATCCCTTCATGGAATGTTGGATCGTGGAGGCGGCCTCCGGAGAGGCGTTCGACCGGATCCGCAAAGAGATCCTTCTCTTTGAACAGACGCCGTTCGTCTACCAGGTGTATGAAAGCCGCCGTCCCGCGACGATCGACGATTTGTCGCGCTATCCGGAGCGGCCCGTGCGGCTCCGTGACGAGTTCGGAGCCAAGAGCTTCCTCGGCGTGCCGCTCCTGACCCCGCATGGTTGCATCGGAGTACTGGCTCTGATGAGCACGAAGGCCCTCCGCACCTTTCATGAGTCGGACGTGCATCTGGCGCAGCAATTTGCCAGTTATGCCGCGGTGGCGATCGAGAATGCGCGCTTATTCGAGTCGGTGGAATCGGAATCGAAGCTGCTCAAGGACAAGCTGGCGGCGGTTGAACGCAAGGTGGCGGAATTGACGCATGAAGTCAAGGCTCCCGCCGGACGGGTCGCGGAATTCGCCTCGTGGATCGAAACAGACTACGGAGATCGGTTGGACGAGCGAGGGCTGCGCTATCTGCGGTGGATTCAAAAGGAAGGGCGGGATCTTGCCAGTCTGGCGCATCGGACACTGGATTGGACCCGGCTGACGCACGTGTCCGATTCCGTCGAGGCCGTCGATGTGCAGGCCGTCGTTTCGGAAGTCGTCGAGCTGCTCGAGCAGGATCGAGCCAGGAAAGGCGTGCGGATCGACGTCGGGTCGGATCTTCCGCGGCTGGCGTGCCAGCGGATTCACGTCAAGCAGGTTCTCGAGAACTTGATCAGCAACGCCATCAAATACATGGGCTCGCAGCCCCATCCGCGCGTGGAGATCGGCTGGGGAAAGGAGAACGGAGAGGTCTTCTTCTTCGTCCGTGACAACGGAAAAGGCATCGATCCGGCCATGACAGGTCGGATCTTTCTCCCTTTTCAGCGTCTTGACACGGATGAGGCCGGAGCGGGCATCGGCCTCTCGATCGTGAAGACGGTCTTGGACCATTACGGCGGAACAATCTGGGTCGATTCCCAGCCGGGGCAAGGGGCGGCATTCTACTTCACGCTGCCTGTTCTCGCCGAGAAAACGTCCCCTGCGGAGGCGGGCGCAAGCCGGCCGTCCCCGCTCACCGATGCCGACCACCGATAGCTAACCCCGGGAGGGTGACTGCAATGAAAACTGTCGGAGAAAAGGTCTTTACCATCTTGCTGGTCGAGGACAATGGCGGAGACGTGGAGATGTTCTTGCGTACCGTGGAAGACGAGCTGCCCCGCCATGAGGACGAGCGGGTGGAATTAGTCATCAACGCGACGGCGGAGGGCGCGCTGCGGCGCCTTCAGGAGCAGCCGATTGATCTGGTCATTACCGACGTTCGCTTGCCGGGCATGAGCGGCATTGAGCTGTTGCATCGCGTCGAGGACTTCGACCGCCGTATCCCGGTCATCGTGGCCAGTTGGGTCGATACCGTGGATATGGCGATCGACGCGATGCGGCACGGCGCGTTCGACTACATCGTCAAGCCGTTCGAGAAGCTCGATTTGGCGACGCGCATCCACCGGGCCATGCGACTGTCGGAAATCTTGCTTCAATCGCAGAGACCGGATCCTGCGGGGGAGGCTCGGCCGTTCAAAGACCTTGTCGGCGTGAGCCCGGCCATTCGAGCGGTCACTGGCATCATCGACTCGATCGCCCGGGTCTCATCGACCGCGCTGATCATCGGCGAGACGGGGACCGGCAAGGAGCTGATCGCAAAAGCCATCCACGACCGAAGCGATGAACGGGACGAACCGTTTCAGATCGTGGATTGCACCACGTTCTCCGAGGGCCTTGTGGAGAGCGAGCTCTTCGGCCATGTCCGGGGAGCCTTTACGGGGGCGGTCTCCGACAAGCCGGGGCTCATTGAATCCGGAAAAGGCGGCACGGTGTTTCTGGACGAGATCGGCGATCTGCCGCTCCCGCTCCAGGCCAAGCTGCTCCGCGTCTTGGAGGAGGGCGAAGTGAGGGCGGTGGGCAGCGTCGAACAGAAGAAAGTCCACGCGCGGTTCATTGCCGCGACCAATCAGGACTTGGCCGAAAAGGTGAAAAAAGGAGAGTTCCGAAAGGATCTGTTCTATCGCCTGAACGTGATGGTCATCCGGGTGCCGCCGTTGCGAGAGCGAAAAGAGGACATTCCGGTGTTGGCGCGCCATTTCATCAAGAAGTACGCCAAGGATTTTGGGAAAGCCGTGTCGGATATCCATCCGTCCGCCGTGACGGAACTGGTGGCGTACCCGTGGCCCGGCAACGTGCGGGAGCTGAGAAACGTCATGGAGCGCGCCGTGATGCTGGCCAAGAGCGATCGTGTCAGCCAGGGAGACATTGCCGTCATTCTCCAGGGAGCCGCCGAGGATTCCTGGACCTCAGGCGACTATTTGCATTTGCCTTACGCCAAGGCCAAGGAAAAAGTGCTGGAGGAATTCAATCAACGATATATTTCGTTCAAATTGACAAACAACGACGGCAATGTCACGCGCGCCGCGCTGGAGGCGGGCTTGCCGCGACCGTATTTTCACGAAATCATGCGGCGATACTGCAGGGGGCGATAGAGCTTCAGATTGTCAGGTTCTTCTGACAACGCTCGGCCGAGAAAAACGCAAATCCTCTCTCTCCGTGCGGATGAGCAGCTTTTGAGCATGCCGCTGCCAGCCTGTAAGGTGTTTTTTCTTTTCCTTTTCATCTAGTTATCTGATCGTAACTGGCTCGTAGTCAGTAATTACTTACAGAGCGCTGCTCCGCCCTTCCGGCAACACAGCTTCTAAGTCACCGACATTGCTGATGTTGTGCTCCGGGACATCGAGGCTGTTCATTGCCTTTGTGTCCGGCACAGCACTTGTACCTTCCACCCTCGCCTGTGTGCGCCACATCTCTGTCACGAAGGGGGGTGAGTCGAAAACGAAGCAGTGTTGTGTGGCAGTGACGGACTTTTATCAGGGAGGTGCAAACAATGTTTCTTTCACGTCGGCAATTCTTGAAGGTCTCAGCGGGGACGGTCGCCGCGGTCGCGGTGG
>CAZXRB010000188.1:0-4465 GCA_964642845.1 uncultured Nitrospira sp. | reverse complement strand
CGATCAGATCCAGCACGGTGTACGCGACATTCGGCTCGATGTAGTCGGTCGGCCCACGCGCCAGATCGCCATCCACCGTCCACAGCCGCAGCCGGCCGGCAGAATCGGGAGTGTAAACATATCCGCCCCGGCCGTCGGCGGTTTGGGTGATGTCCATCGGGTCCGACGCGGTATAGGCGAACGTCAGCGTGTCGGTGGAAGCCAGGCCCGTCAGGTCCAGGAGAATCGGCGTGAATCGCGCGCTGTATCCCGATCCGGACTCGCCATAAGCGTTGTCATAGCCATCGGCGAAGTCGGGGATGCCGTCTCCGAAGAGGGGGTTGCCTTGGCCGTCCGTGGCGGTGTCGTGGGTGGTGGCGGGGATGATTAACTGGCACATTGAGTCAAGATTCATGTCTACAAATCTGCGTTACGGCTGTCGCTCGTCGATATCGATTCTCAGTTTGGGGAGAGCGGACTGCAACTGGCGTACACCCTCCACCGTGATGTCCCTGCAGCCTCCGAGCTTGAGTACCTCGAGCCCGCGGAGGTTCCTGAGATGTCTTAATCCCTCATCGGACACATGAGTACCGGTGAGTTCCAAGGTTCGTAATTCTGTCATGCCATTCAAATGCCGCAATCCCTCGCCGTTGATGTCCGTCCAGCGTAGCGACAGACGCTTGAGGCGGACCAGCGACGCGAGATGCTGAAGGCCATTATCAGTAACTCTTGTATAGGTCAGGTTGAGGCTCTCCAAGTTCGACAAGGATCGCAGATGAGCCAGCCCGTTGTCCGCGACGAGGGTGGTCTCAAGGTCAAGTATCCGGAGGTTAGTCAGGCCGCCCAAATGTCTGACGCCCATATCCGTTATCATCAGGCGATTCAACCGCAGTTCATGAAGTCGCGTTAGATTGCTGAGATACCTCAGATGCTCATCCGTCGTTTCTGTGGCAGTAAGCCGAAGTGCTTTGACATGCGTCATCTCTGCTAGCCAGGGAAGTCCTTCCTTGGGTATCGTCACATGCAGGTCGAGCGCGCGCAGACTCTTGAACGCCCTTAAGTGCTGTACATCGGCATGCGCAATAATGTTCGCGCGGTAGAAGGAAATGCGATCTGCTCGTTCAGCAACATATGCTACATCACTCGGCAACAGACGCGTGTACCAGGCGTCGAGCGGCGCGACGACAACAGTGCAATCGTTCCGTTGTCGAATCGCAGCAAGATGCGGTTGCTCTGTCGACCAGCCGTGCCGAATCCAGAAGAAGCCCGCGACCGGTGGAATGGCAACAATAATCGCCAGTATCAGAAAACACCGTAACCATCGCCGAAACCAGCAGCAGATATCGTGCCAGCGGGGATGCAGACGGAGCGTATCAGGGTCGTCACGGTCAAACGCCCGGCCGCACTCGGGACAGCGATCGGTGCTGGCCCGGAGGTCGTACCCGCATTGCGGGCAACGCAACTCAACGTGCGAAGTGCGGATACGCCACAGCCATGCACGAACGGGAACCACAAAGCACAGCGATACGGGTAACAAGCCCAATAGAATTGCGAACCAGTAAGGAAAGCGTACAGAAACGGTATAATGACTGTCGCTGGTTTCCGTCCAGGAATCGAACGCAGCATCGTTCAAATAGCTATAGAATGGGTCCAATTGTGCCCTCATGGGATCGGGACGGAGTACGACATGACTTGAATCTCGGAATTGATACTTATCCGAGAGCGTCTCGTGGACAAGACCCAGCATGGCACGACCACCGCGGGAGTCCATCTGCAATGTCCATTCATGCCATGGCGCGCTGCCGTATCTGCACAGGTGGAGAAACACGATGTCACGGGCATTAAACGACCTGATCCAAAGCAGGATTAACAGAAGTGCCGCGAACACGCAGAAGCGGCTGAGCCAGCGGATAATGACTACACGCGTATGCATCCGATTAGTAGTTATTGGACGTGTGCCATCTGATATTCTTGATGGTCTCCGGACTCAAGAGTGGAAGCGTACTACCCGAATACAGTCTGGAAATGGGAACAGTAGCTGCCATAAGGTTGTATCCCGAAACGTGACCAGGGTCACCGAGTGGTTTGCTGGGCCGTGGACTGAGTAGCTGGTGTGTGATCTCGTGTGCCGCAACGAAGCTTCTCAGTATCTGCTCCCTGCCAAGCAACTCACGGAAATCCAGGCTATCCCTCATGGTTTCGACATATACCGAACTAACGTCCCCGGAGCACTCGCCATACAGGGCGGCATCTTCGATATCAGGATCGGCATCCTGCGCCACCGGCCCCTGAAATCCTACACATAGATAGCCGGTCCAGAAAGACAGGGTTGCGAGGTTCTTGCTTCCACGGTCTGCTGGAGAACCAACGCATGGCGACTGTTCAAAATGATCTTTGAGGGCCGCAGTACTTGGGAGATGGGTTGTACCCCACGCATCACCCCCAAAATTTGACAGTTCCTCATATTCAGGAATTACATACGCGGCAGCAAGGCGGTTATTTTGTATTGACATCCCCGTCTTGATCCAATCGTTGATTCCTTCAGTACTCTCCAGAGGAGTCCGCTTACTGCGGGGTGCCCAATTTCCCGTGGCTGAGAAGTCATCATCATACACATCGGCCGAACTCCCCTTTACCGGCAATGGCTGATTGGGCTCCAGCAGGATCAGAAAACGGGTCTGTAGATTTCGACTTGTGTCGTTAGAGATGATCGGATAGTTGGCGTAGGCAAGTAGATTCGTCCCGGCCTGGCGACCGATTACAACTCGCAGTGTCCCATTCTCGTACGCATTCTTTGTGATTCCGACGGGGAACAGACTGACCCAGGCCGCGCCGCCGGGGAGCCTTTGTACAGAACCCACAACTCCGCACTGCGTGTCTCCCAATTCGTTCATCGTATGCCGGTCGTATCGTTCCATGGTGTCCTGCTCAATGTGCAAACTTCGCCAAATCGACAATTGCCCGCCAATCAAGCCGTCGAACTCGTTGATCGTCTCCGCTGTCGGCACAAATGTCCTCCGCGTAGCCGAATCGGAGGTTTGCAGCCCTCCGACAGCGTTCTCGCTAAACGACGCAGCCACCCGGAAATTGTCGCCAGCGTTGAACGATGTCGCAAGCACAACCCTTGCCCTGAGGTCGTTTCCTACAACGGCCGCCACAACAGCACCTTCGGGTGCGAAATCATACATGCCGAAGTGCGCGAGACGTCCGGGATAGGCGCTCGCATCACTAACGGTGGGTCCACGAATAGCAGGAGTCTCCAAACGGCTTCCCGTCGGCAAACCCACATTGTCGTTCCCGGCCGGATCATGATTCCTGCCATCACCATCGACAGTGGGGTCTTCGGAAGGGTCATCCACATCGAAGGATCGGAAATACACTATGTCACCTGGTTCAGCGTTCTCAACCTCGGCCACAACAACTACGCGGTTCCATCCCGGCGTGGTGCGGTCAGCCAACGTCGGGGCCTCGGCAAACAAGCGCCAACCGCCTTTGAATGCAGGCTCGCCATTCTGCCCATTGGGATTCTTGTCATCCAAGGTGCCTGTTTCGCGAACGGATTTGCCGTCCTTCTGTACATAGGACGGTTCGTATGTGATTGACTTGATTGTCGGCTGCGCCTTGATGGCGATCTCCACTTCATCATCCGCAATCACCGTCTGCCCCTGTATTTCTTGCACCTGATAGAGCAAGGTCACGCCCGAATTGGAGCCAAGCCCTTCGAACCACAAATCCACATCACCGCTCGTCAAGCCGGCCAGCGGACCCTGGAGGGCGGACAGGTCCATGGCCAGGCAGGGCGAGTCTTCGGGAATCAACGGGATGGAGAACAGCCGGGTGATGTCCTGTCCGTCCGAGTCGAACACCCGCACCGGGGCACCGCCAACCAGGATCACCTGCACCAGCCCGCGATCCAGCCAGCCCGGCAACCGGCCCAGCGTGATCTTCACCAGATCGTCGTCCGGGTCGCCATCGCCGGAAATGGCCGCCATGTCATCCTCGTCATCCCGCCGCAGGCCCAGTTCATCCTCCTCCTCATCATCGTTCACCAGCACCACGAAATCGGCCGGGTTGCCGATGTTCTCGGTCTGCTCGGTCACGGTCTGGCCGAAGTTCAGCCCCGTGCGGTGCGCTGTCAGGTTTACCCCGGCCACGGTCACCTTCAGCGTGTCCGATGGGCCGCTGCTGTTCAGCGTCACGGTGATCTGCTGGTCGGCCATCGAACTCGACGCAGACACGCCTTCCACATAGAAGCGGCGGACGACGCCGGTTTCGGAATTGGGCAGGGTCATGCCGATCAGTTCCTGCACCGTATATTCGCCATCCGGCTCGATGTAGGTCGCGATATCTTCATCATCAACCGCCCACAGGCGCAGGCCGCCAGCGGAATCGGGGACCAGATACGGGGGACCAGATACGGGGACGCACCCAGGGACCAGATACGGGGACGCACCCAGTTTCATTGCTTTGCCTCCGGTCGTTGTGC
>CAZXRB010000187.1:1717-4526 GCA_964642845.1 uncultured Nitrospira sp. | reverse complement strand
ATCGACCAGCATGGCTTTCAAGCGCGGGATGTTGGCGTTGGCGAATTTGCCGTTGATGCGAGCATCGGCCGCGACGCGCGCGACGAAGTCTTCCACCACGGCGGTGATGGCCGGCTTGCCGCCCAGCCGCTCGTACAGCGATGGGCCGCCCCTTCCTGCGGCCGGACCTGAATCCATGGTCTGACAACCCGAGAGACCGACCAATCCGACAATCAGTGATACCAAGATGGGTCTACGCATGATGCCCTCCTCGTCGTGAGATGCCCGCGTCACTCGCCCCTGTCGTTGTCCACTACGGAGGGCCTGAAGCCCCGGATGTCGGATTGCCGGGGAAAGAGGCGGGAGTTGCAAATTTAAATCGGCAGCCGCAGGCATCCAAAAGTCACCGAGCTTCGTAATGGCGGCTTCGCCAGAGCCAGGCATAGATCGCGCCGTTCACCAGCACCACGACGGAGCCCAGCAGGACCTGCAGCTCGCGGGTGAGGCCGGGAGGATAGAGAAGGGGCAGCAGGTACTGCGCGAGAAAATCTCCTCCGTACGAGGCCTGGCCCGCCTGCGCGCGGAGCCACTGTTCCAGCGGGGTGAGCGGGCAGAGCCACCCGCTGCATTCCACGATCGCGCCCCAGGCGGCGGCCGGCACATGAAGCCAGATCATCCATCGCCACTTGAGCGCCAAGAGGCCGCCCGTCAAGACGAACAGGACGAAGAGGACATGCAGGACTACCACCGCATCCGCGAGCATCGCATAGAGCATGAGGCGTCCAGTGTGGCGGATCGTTCGGACTCCGGCAACCCTCAATCGAACAAGCGGGGCGTCTGGTCGTCGGACGGAGCCGGATAAATGACACGGCCCCGCGTGACCTGCGCGAAGGGCGTGAGGGTGTGCGGATCGGCGCGTTGCTCGGTCATGATGTTCAGGACGATCCAGCCGCGGCTGACCAGGGCATCGGCGATCAACGAACGATGGCAGCGCCACGGCACGGCCTCCGCGCACATGATGGCCGTTTTCTTGTCCGTGCCATACGCCATCAGCTCTTCCAGCGCGTTGGCAAAGTCTTCCGTCTGCATGTAGTCCGCATAGCCGCGAAAGCTGGCGTTTCGCCAACCGGTGTTGGGTGAATCCTTCTTCGGCTTCCGCAACCCGCCGAGTTCGGGCATGTGGAGGTAGGTGTGGCTCGCCTTCTTGAGGCTCTTGGCGAGTTGGTCCGTATTGAATTGCGGATTATGCCGTGATCGGGGCACCGTGCGGACGTCAATGAGCTGCTCGATCCCGTGCGCCTTCAAGAGCGCGAGGAAGTCGCTGATCGGTCTGGTGGAGTGGCCAATAGTCCAAATCGTCACTCGTACAGCATGCCGGACCCTGACAGAATGAGGCAAGGCCTAGAAAGCCGAGGACCGTGCAGCCCGGTTCACACAGTGAACCGGGCTGGTTGGCCGTATAGAAACCTAAAACGAATAATTAATGCCCACGTACGGCGTGGCTTCCCAAAACGATTCAGTCCTTCCTTGATAAGTCGTAATCGGAGATTGACCATTGACACTCATGCAGGGAACACGCCGGAAATCCACACCCAAAACGGCGCCTAGGTGTTCCCATCCCGGCGCCACCTCTCCTAACGGAACTAAATACCAAGCTCCCGCGACGACGCTGGTCTTCCACTGCTCTCTTTCGAACATCCGGATCGGTCCCGCCTCGTTACTCCTCGTGGAGATCTTGTTCTGCTGGAACGAAGCGCCGGCATAAACGCCAAAAGCTTGGCCCTTGACCGTTGGCATGGTGTAGCCCACGCCGGCCTCGAGATCGCGGCCTCGTGTCAGGGTGGTCGATGTGTCGTTACCCGGCACCGGGAGATGTACATCGGCGTCGCCGCCTGTGCCTTTGCGATTGAACTGCTCGTTATATCGTCCAAAGATCCAGGCGTTTCCCAGGAACCCTGGAGCAGGCAAGTAAGCCCGCAGCATCAGGCTCCCTGTCGGGCCGGTGAGCGATCCCAGGCTCGATGTTCCCGTGCCGAAACCGGTGCCGGTGCTCGTGGCATCCGGCTTTCCCAGCGTGGTGGTCCCGCCGACAAGAATCGTTGCGTCAAACCGCCATCCGCTTCTGGTCTCTTGAGCTGCGGTCCAGCCTGCGCTCGCCGCTGCCCCTCCGGCCGGCAGCCATCCGGCGCAATCGATGCGACGCTTCGTTTCACCGGCAGCACTCTGCTCCTTGCGGTAGCATGCTCTCACGGTGCGCTGATTCACGTCTTCCGGGATTTCCGCCTGACCTTGGGGATCGACTTGAACGGTGACCGGAGGACCCTCATTCATTTCGAATTCCAGCGTCGCGCCGGCCAGCGAGGTCCCAACATTAATGGGAACAGTCTTGCCGGCTACGGCATAGGCCTGTGAGTGGAAAAACAATCCTGCCACAAGAACCATAGCGCTGAGCGCCATGGTCTTACCCTCCTTGGCTCTTCCCATGAGTCCCTCCTTGGTTGGCCCACATGAGTCGTGCGAAATCATTTCACGTCCAACGTGCCGCGCGCTTCCTTGGTTTTCTTCCCGTCCTGCGCGACCACCCGCACCAGCCACTTGCCCTTCGCGGTGATTTCTTTCACCGGGAAGGTCCCCACGACGCCGTCCTCCACCGGTTTCCCGTCCACTTTGGCCACGGTCTTCCAGGATGACGGTTTCTCGCCCTGTCCGAGCTGCAATTCATAGCTCTTGAGTAGACTGCCGACCGCGGTGCCCGAGACCTGGATCGCCGTCTTCCCGTCCACTTTGACCGGCGTGACGGGCGAGACTTTGACGGTCAAAGCCTGATTGG
>CAZXRB010000187.1:0-1687 GCA_964642845.1 uncultured Nitrospira sp. | reverse complement strand
GGCCGGCGCCGGTGAAGTGGTCCCAGCCCGGCCCCTCCACGTCGTCGGCGGATTCGAGCAGCATCCGCTCGACCTGGACGGGGCTGAGACCGGGGTTTTGCGTCAACAGCAATGAGGCGACGGCGGAGACAAAGGGAGCGGCGAACGACGTGCCGCTGGCGCGATAGTACCGGGCTTCGGGTCCGACGAAGCCGTCACCCGGTTGATAGTTCTCCGCTTCGGAGACCAGGACGAAATCGGTCCGCCGGGCGCGCAGCGACAAGATATCGACGCCCGGCGCGGCGATTTTGACCGATCGCCCCCAGTTGGAAAACGGCGCGCGCTGATCGTCGGGTCCGGTCGCCGCGACGCTGATGACGTGGCGGGAGGCCGCCATGCCGTAGTCCGCGGTTTCCTCCGCGACGTTGCCGCAGGCGACGACCACGATCACGCCTTTTTCATGGGCGTAGTCGATCGCCAGCTGCTCGACCTGCGAAATCTTGTGGCCGCCGATGCTGAGATTGATGACGCGCGCGCCGTGACGGACGGCATAGAAGATGGCTTCGGCAATGCCGGTGCTGCGCCCGCGCCCCAAAAAGTTGAGCACCTTGAGCGGCATGATCTTCGCGTGGCGATTGATGCCGGCGATCCCTTCGCCGTTATCGGTCGCGGCCGCGATGATCCCCGCGACGTGCGTGCCGTGCCCCGCGTGATCCCAGGGATTGTTGTTCCGATCGACGAAATTCCAGCCGATCAAGTCGTCCACGTAGCCGTTTCCGTCGTCGTCGATCCCGTTCGGTTGTTCCTTCGGATTGCGCCAGACATTCTCCGGCTTCAAATCGGGATGGAAATAATCGAGCCCCGTGTCGATGACCGCCACGATGATCGGCGTCGTGGACTGAGTGACGATGTCCCACGCGGAGGCCGCGGAACCGGACGCCGCGAACCCGATCCGATGCAACCCCCATTGATCGGGGAATGACTGTCCCCAGCTTCCTTTCGAACGGAGGAAGGGATCGTTGGGCACCGCCGGCCCTGCGCCGGCCGCAAGAGCGAACTCCGCCGTCAGGGCGAGCAGCATCATGAGCCCGCTGAGCGCGCGCCTGGCGACTCTTCCGGTGAGACACACTCGTTGTCTCACGGTGGTCCTCCTGCGCCAAGCCATACCACCTTCCCTCCAGCGTCTGCTTACCTGGGCAGCCACGGCACATCCCCCCACAGCGACCGCGTAGTACGCGGCATGCTTCGGATGCGCGACGGGACAAACTCGAGCCATTCGCCCTGCGCCTGGAACAGAGATTCGACGTCTAAGAGAAAGGACCCTTCGGGATGGCCCAAGATGGCCCGATTCGGGGCCAGGACACGGGTCCCCATGGCCTCAGCCAACTGTTTTCCAAACGCCTTCGGTCCGACGCCGGTGTTGCACGCAATCAGCCGCACCACCATGCCCGGCCGGAATCCTTTGGCCTTGGCCAAGCTCGCGAGGGTTTCCGCCGACAGCGTCCACCATTTGACTCCATCGAAAATCCCGACGGACCCGGGATTGCCGTGGATGAAGATATCGAACACCCCGGGCACCGGCGGAAGATTCTTGGCAAATTCCTTCAGCAAGTCGTCTCCTTCCTTGAATCCGAACAGCACCAGTTTTCCGGACTTCCATGTCGGCCAGCCGACAGGATCGAAATCCTGCGCCGGCGGCAAGGCCGAT
>CAZXRB010000186.1:0-4567 GCA_964642845.1 uncultured Nitrospira sp. | reverse complement strand
TCGATCCCAAACTCTGGTGGTTCCACCGTCAACGCGTGTCACTTCTTCTACTTCGTGCCTGCCGATTCGCTGGTGCTGATGAGCGCCGATGACGTGCAATGGGCCGGAGTCACCAGGATAGGAACTGGAGGAAGCACGATCAGCAACGGATACTGTGCCCTCAATGGCGCTTCCACAACGAAGGCATACGACAGCGTAAACAAGCGGCTCACTGTTACGGTGCCGGTGACGGCAATTGCGCCATGGAACGGCTTCAAGGACATCTACATCGCTGGAAGCGACCGCAGTGGCCTGTACCTGACCAACCAATGGGTGAGCTATTGGCAGATCCCGTAGAAAGGTGGCATCCATGAAACGCAACCGATTCCTCGATCGAGTGCTCTTGTTCCTCGCGCTATTGGCGACGACTGCCATATCCCTGACCGCGCAAACGGAGCCTTCTGGAGGCATCCGAGGTCGCGTCCTCGACGACGAAGGCCGCCCCGTGTTCGGCGCGATCGTGCAGACTTCGCGCCAGCCAGGCTTCGGCACGGAGACGGAACTCACCGTCGCTCGCGCGGAGACCAGTGGCGACGGCAGCTTCGAACTGACGGGGCTGAATCCTGGCATCTATCGTCTCTGCGTCCAACAGATGGGTTCCGCACTGCTCGACCCCTGCGAATGGTCCGATGCACCGGTTACGGTTCAACTCAATGCGGGTGGATTACTGCAAGGGATCGACGTGCCGGTCGTGTTCGGAGAACTTCTGCGCATTTCCATTGATGATCCTCAGGAAACACTGAAGGCAGAGGAAACGGACACCAAACGCAAGAGCAGCTTCCTCTACGTTGCCATCCGGAGCCGCGCCGGTAATCTTCGGAAAGCAGCGTTGCTTCGAACAACAACAACAGGCTACGAACTCGGAGTTCCGGTCCCGAAAGATCAGGATGCCCAACTTTTTGTGGCTGGCCACAATGTCTCGATTCGAGACAAAGAGAACCGACTCCTGCCAACTGCTGGCGAAACCGTGCAGCTGTTGCGCGAGAGCATCGCCGGTGGACCAAGCACCGCACGGATTGAGATCCAGTTGTCTCGGCCCACTGACGTGGTTCGGTAGCGCACGACGAGCAGCGAAACAACTCTTTCCGAGGAAGCGATCTATGAGACACGTTACGTACTTCGATCCATCCAGTGCACATCTCCCTTCGACGATGAGTGGGCGCCCTTACCACGTCACGCGCGTCCCACCAACGGCGAACCGTTTATTCTCAGTGTTGATTGCCGTTCTTGGCGCCACACTCCTGTTGTCGCCCGTGCGCGGATTCGCACAGGACGCAGTCCGGGTTCTGGATAAACGTGCTCCTTCCACCGAGGTCATTGAATTCCTTGTAACCCCCTCAGGCCTCTTTCCGAAGACGATCGCAGCCCCGCCTGGCGACTATGTGCTGGTGTTGCGCCGCGCGGATTTCGAAGCGCCCCTGCGGCTTGACTTCGCGGAAAGCACTGGCCGCAAGGTTACCATTACGGCCATGAGCGAGAAAGCCCGGATGCGAAGAGAGGTCATTCGGCTTGGGCCGGGCAACTACGTAGCCTCCATCTCGGGCTCAACCGAGAAGGAATGGACCGCCACCATCCGAATTGATCCGCAGGTCAAGGAAAGGACCTCGTCGAACTAGAAGGAACTGCGGGAGAGCGCCAAGCGCGGCAGCTTCCATCGCGAACGCACGTTTTTTTTAGCGATCGTACCTGAATCCCAGGAGATAGTCATGATTCGAGTTACTGCATTATTGATGACCCTGCTGTTTGGCCTCACGGGCGCCCTCCAAAGCCAGATCACCATTGACCGGTCTCCGCTCGCCGGCAACTTGCCTACGGCAATTGAACCGGGTGCGCCGCTAGGCTCTTTCTCCCTCTCGAATCTTGATTCCATCGACCCCTATCGAGGGTCCCTGAGCGTCGCGATTCCTCTCATTCGGGTGAGCGGCCGCGGGGAGGCTGGGTATCTGATTCAGGCGCGAGTGAGTTCAAGTTCCTGGTACGTCAACAAGCAGCTCTTGCCCAATGTCGACGGGAGCGGCGCCATCGCGTCATACACGCACACCTATCAGTTCTCTCAGGACTGGGGCTCAGACGCCGTTCCTCTTTACAGCCCAGGGCGGGTCTTCATCAAGCGGCAGGTCGGCAACCTCACCAATACGTGCGGCCCTGGTGGCCCGCTTGAGTACCAAACAACATACGCGCACGTGATCTTTGCCGACGCCGACGGAACCCAGCACAATCTGATCGACGGTGACTCCGTCAACAACGTCTCCTGCAGTTCCGGGTACTCGCTCGAGCGCGGCTCCAATTTCTATTCCATCGACGGTTCGGGGCTGAAGTTTGTCTCCGACAGCGTGATTTATGACATGAATCATTCTTCGTTCTACGACGGAGGATCGGATCGCCAGGGCGCTCAGGGCTACCTGTATTTTCCCAACGGTACAGTCTTCCGCGTCGAACTCGGGCGTGTCCGCTGGATCCGGGACCGGAATGGGAACAAGACCACGTTTACCTATCGTTACGTGAACATCCCCCTCGTCGGACTCACCGAGACCGATCAGCCCGAGACGATCACGGACTCGATCGGCCGCACCGTATCGATCGAGTACGACGTGGACTTCAGCACCTATCGGGAGGACCGCCTCACCTACAAGGGCTACAACAACTCGACGCGGACCATCTATGTGCGCAAGCGACCTTACAAGAATTCGCTTCTCTCCGGTAGCCCCACCACGGAGTTGTTTCCCAACTCCGGTTTCGGGTCGCCGACACCCAATACCGCGAGCCTCGCCGATGTGCCCTACCAGGTTGTTCTGCCTAATTCACAGTTCTACGAGGTGAAGTACAACCCCTATGGTGAGATTGAGCGGCTCTCCCTGCCCACGGGCGGACGTGTCGATTACTCCCATGGCGCTGGTCTCGCCTCCCCCTATTTCTCAAACGCCGGCGGCATTGCAAGCATGAGCAGCGGCCAAGTGAATGTCCCCAGCGTGGGGACCTTCACGTCCACGGAAGTGGGCCAATACTGCTTTGTTTACCGCAGGCTCCTGTGGCGGCGCGAGTACATTGACAGCGGCTCCACCATCATCGGCGTCCGAAGTTACAGCCAGCCGACGCGCCGCAACTCCAGCACGGGGGCCTACGAATCTGTTTCCACGGATCCCAACCGGACCCACCTTGTCAGCGTGAATGAGGGGCTTTCCGGTCAGAAGTCGGACTTCTACTACCAGACTAAGGAAACGTATCCGGCATCCAGCAACTCGGCCGTTCTGTATCTTGCCGTTGAGTTCACCACGGTCACTCCGCCCGTTCCTTCGCAGGAGGGCCGTATCCTCGAGCAGAAGGATTACGACACCAACGGTACCTCGCTGCTCCAAACCACCAACAACACTTGGCTCACGGCTACGCGTGGCGTGTTTCTTTCCACAGCCGATGTGACTCTCGGCTCAAAGAAGAAGCGGCAGTCGTTTACCTACGATTCGTTTGGCAACACCCTCACCAACACGTTCTACGATTGGGTCGCATCGGGCAGTACGCCCAACGTCGTGCTCAAGACGATCACCAACACGTATGAGACGAACACCAGCTACACCAACCCTCCGCGCCATCTCACCGGGCTTCTCAAGTCCCGCCAGATAGCGGGCGGAGGCATCACAAGCACGGTCAGCTTCTACTATGACGAGACGAGTCCAGCGCTCGTGGATCGGGGCACGGTAATCGGCCACGACTACACCAGCCACGGCGGCACGATGTACGTTCGCGGCAATGCGACCCGCTCTGAGCAGATCGCCACGTTCCCCGGAAGGGCGAACCGCACCACCACCATCAAGAATGAGTTCGACACCCTCGGCAACGTCGTGAAGTTCGTCAGTCCTCGCAGCGCGAATACCACCTTCACTTACTCTGACGTCTCCGGCACTTCCGGCTGTGTCCCGCCATCGACCTCCTATGCGTTCGTAACCGGCATCTCCAATCCCGTCTCCCACTCGTGGTCCTACAAATACGATTTCTGCACCGGCCAGATCGTGGAGGAGACCGATCCCAACACGAGCAAGACCGCCCTTGAATACGCGGACAATCTCGACCGCATCACCAAGGTCACTCGCGCCGTGGGCCACGGCACCGCGGAGGCGTGTACCCGCTTTGTCTACGATGACACCGGGCGCAACATCACCACCTACCGCGCGAAGGATGCGCCCTGTGACGACGCCATTTGGTCCGCCATCAGCTACGACGGCCTTGGCCGCACCACGCAAACCCGCAAGAGCGATGGGCAGGGAACCATCTACGTCGATTTGCAGTACGACGAGTTCCACCGGGTGAAGCAGCAGACCAGCCCCTATCGCAGCGGTGACACTGCCTACTGGAACTACACCACGTACGATGGCCTCGGCCGCACGAAGACACAAGTGGCTCCAGGCTCCGCCACCACCAGCTACACCTACACTGACAACGTCACCCGCATCACGGACCCTGCTTCGGTGTGGCGCGAATCCACCGTCGATGGCGCCGGCCGGCTGATCAAGGTGAAGGAGAAAACCAACGACGA
>CAZXRB010000185.1:0-4615 GCA_964642845.1 uncultured Nitrospira sp. | reverse complement strand
CGGAGCGTTATCTGAAACCCGCCCCCGCCGTGGCTGCTGTCCCCGCTCAGGCAGAGGCGGCCGAGTATACCTGCCCGATGGACCCTGAGGTGCGCCGGAGAGGACCGGGAGCCTGCCCGAAATGCGGCATGGCGCTGGAGCCGGCCGATGTACCGGTGTCGCCAACCCGGACCGAATATACGTGCCCAATGCACCCGGAGATCGCGCGGTCCGAGCCGGGCAACTGCCCGATCTGCGGGATGGCGCTGGAGCCGCGTACCGTCACCGGGGAGGAAGTCAATCCCGAGCTGGTCGATATGACCCGCCGGTTCTGGCAGAGCCTGGTGCTCGGCTCCCCTATTCTTGCGCTGATGATTTCCGAGATGCTCCCCGGACGGCCGTTGCAGCAGCTCTTCTCCGGGCGGGCGCTGGCCTGGTTTCAATTCGTGCTGGCCACGCCGGTGGTGCTCTGGGCCGGCTGGCCGCTGTTCCAGCGCGCCTGGGCGTCGCTCGTCAACCGCCATCTCAATATGTTCACGCTGATCGGCCTCGGCACCGGCGCGGCGTACCTGTACAGCATGGCCGCAACACTCGTCCCCGGGATCTTTCCTGACTCGTTCCGCGTCCACGGCGGCGAGTTGGCCGTCTATTTCGAGCCGGCGGTCGCCATCGTGGCTTTGGTGCTGTTGGGCCAGGTGCTGGAGCTGCGGGCGCGCAGCCGGACCAGCAGCGCCTTGAAGGCCCTGCTTGGGCTTGCGCCGAGAACCGCGCGTATTATTCGTGCCGACGGCCGCGAAGAAGACGTGCCGTTGGAGCAGGTGCAGGTCGGCGACCATGTGCGCGTGAGGCCCGGCGAGAAGATCCCAGTCGATGGCGTCGTGCTGGAAGGCGCGAGTGCGGTCGATGAATCGATGGTCACCGGCGAACCGATCCCGGTGGAAAAGGAGCCGGGTCAGAAGGTCGTGGGAGCCACGGTCAACGGCACCGGCAGCTTCATCATGCGCGCCGAGCGGGTCGGCCGCGAGACACTGTTAGCCCAAATCGTCCGCATGGTCAGCGAGGCTCAACGGACCCGCGCGCCGATTCAACGGCTGGCCGACCTGGTCGCCGCGTACTTCGTCCCGATCGTCATCCTGATCGCCGCGGTCACTTTCGTGGTCTGGGCGCTGTACGGGCCCGAGCCCCGCCTGGCCTATGCCCTGCTCAATGCGGTGGCCGTCTTGATCATCGCCTGCCCTTGCGCCTTGGGGCTCGCGACCCCCATGTCGATCATGGTCGGGACCGGCCGGGGCGCGACGGCGGGCGTGTTGATCCGCAATGCCGAGGCGCTGGAAACGTTGGCGAAGGTCGACGTCCTGGTCGTCGATAAGACCGGCACGCTGACGGAGGGCAAGCCGCGTCTAATGGCCGTCGCCCCTGTGTCCGGCTTCACCGAGGCCGAGTTCCTCACGCTCGCCGCCGGATTGGAGCAGAGCAGCGAGCATCCCCTGGCGGCGGCCATCGTGTCCGGAGCACGAGACAGAGGCATCATGCCGCCCAAGGCACAGGACTTTCGTTCCGTCACCGGGAAAGGAGTCACCGGCACGGTGGAGGGCCGGTCGGTCGCCGTCGGCACTCTGTCTTTCCTCAATGACCTGTCGGTCGATACGAAGCCCCTGGTGGAACAGGCCGAGCCGCTCAGACAACAAGGCCACACGGTCATGTTCGTGGCGATCGACGGCCAGCCGGCCGGATTGCTCGGCGTAGCCGATCCGATCAAAGCCTCCACACCGGAGGCCATCGACCTGCTGCATCGGGAAGGGTTGCGCATCGTGATGTTGACCGGGGACAGCCGGACGACGGCGGAAGCCGTCGCGCGCCGGCTCCACCTCGACGAGGTGCAGGCCGAGGTGCTGCCCGAGCAAAAGACCGCCGTGATCAAGCAACTGCAGGCGGAGGGCCATGTGGTCGCGATGGCCGGCGACGGGATCAACGATGCGCCGGCGCTCGCACAGGCCCATGTCGGCATCGCCATGGGCACGGGGACCGATGTGGCGATGGAAAGCGCCGGCGTCACATTGGTGAAGGGAGACCTGCGGGCCATCGCGCGGGCGCGGCGCCTGAGCCGCGGCACGATGCGCAACATCCGGCAGAATCTCTTTTTCGCCTTCGCCTACAACACGCTGGGGGTCCCGATCGCCGCCGGCGTCCTGTATCCGTTTTTTGGAGTGCTCTTGAGCCCGATGCTCGCGAGCGCCGCCATGACCTTCAGCTCGGTCTCGGTGATCGGCAACGCGCTCCGGCTGCGGAACCTCAAGCTGTGAGCGAGCGGGTGCGTTTGGAAACACTCTGCGCCCGCGATGGGGTGGCGGCTGCGAGAGAATGGGCACGCTGGGCCGCGGGGCTGTACCGCCGCTCTATTGGAGACCCGGCTCACTATGCGTCTCACGCGGAGAAAAAGCCGCTTTTCGAAGCGAGTCTGGTTGAGCTAGACACCTTCGCAGAAACAGGAGTGATCCCATGAGCCGCACGATCGTACAGGCTTGAAGGCTGTCCCCAACGCCTTCATCTCTACCGCGCTGGCCGAAGACAAGCTGCTCTATGTTTCGTGACGCCGTACGAGGGAAAATCACATTAGCGACGAGCCTACTGGTGATCGCCGAGATTGTCTGGACGCTCGAATCCTTCTACAAGTTGGAGAAGCCGGATATCGCGGCAAAGGTTGAGAAGATCTTAAATACTCCAAATCTGGAATGTCCCGACTCCTCTCTGCTCTTCTTGGCTCTCGACCTCTACGTCCATGCCAACATCGATTTTGTCGATGCCTATAACGCGTGTCACATGAAGGATCGCAGGCTCACACAAATCCTGACGTATGATCGCAAACATTTTGCCCGTGTTCCCTGGGTCGAGATCAGAGATTTGTGAGCGAGCAGAAAATACACGGGGAGCTGGCAGCAGCGGAAGAGGCAGCGGCAGGCTATCGACTAGGCAAGCAAGTTCCTTGCGTCGTTTGGCGTGCGTTGTGTGGTTGGCCTCGGCGGCAACGCAGCCCTGAATCTCTTCAATGCCGTCTAACGAAAGCTCCACCGTGATCTCTGCACCTTCCACGATTGCGGATTTCCCGAAATCGGAATCGCAGCCTATTGTCTCGCGAATGAGATCGCGTTCTCTGATGGTCATCGCAACTGGGATGCAACTTTGCGGTGTGCCGAACTCTTCGTGCCAACCGGCTGCTGTGAGAGCCTCCAAAGCTTGGAAGTATGGCTCAGGGGAATCAGGTGTCTTGGCATTTTCGCGCAGCAGGTCCTGCAGATGCACGATCTGCACCGAACTGATCGCATGGACGGCGTCGTGCCGGCTTAACCCCTCTGCCATGAGTCGGTCCAACGTTTTTCTGACAAGTGGGATCCCTTCAGCGAGCTGGTTCTCCACAATGAGATGAAGAGCGGCGTGGGCCCGCTCATTCGGCACCTGCGCTCCTGTCAGTTTAATGACCTTTGAGGGAATCACTTCCGCCCACTTCGGACCATAGTCCGGTGGTGACTTCACAACCGCATGCATCATATGGAAGCAACGGAACAGAGACAAGCCAGCCAGGTACTCCCGTGACCATCTGCGCCCTGTAAACCCAGGAATCAGACCGCAGTACCGCCACTAGGCCATTGCGCTTGACCCTCTGCCATCATGCATGCTCATGGCGATGATGTAGCTCGGACACATGCGGATGATCGTGCACGAGCGGCACGTGGCGATGCCGGTGCGCGTGCGGCTCCTCGATCGCGCGGTCTCCGTCGTGCCCGTGCTCGTGATGGTCGGCATGCACATGCGCATGATCATGTTCCACTTCCTCATGGACATGCAGATGGCTGTGGCGGGCTCGCAGGAGCAGCACAAGGCCCACCGCCATGATGGCGGTGCCCAGAATCTCGCTGGTTCCCCAACGCTCTCCAAGAATAGGCACCGCGGCGACCGCGCCGATAAAGGGCGCGGTCGCGAAGAATCCGGCTTCGCGCGCGGCTCCCAGCAGGCGAAGCGCCTGCATGTCCAGCACCAGACTCACGCCATAGCTGAAAAACCCGAGGACGAGGGCGGCCAGAACTATCGCGGGCCGCGGCAAGCTTTGACCGGCAATGACGGCGAGACTCGTCGTACAGACCCCTGCACTGAGTGCCTTGATCCGCGTGACCATCACCGGATCGCGCAGGGACAATCGCTGACTGAGATTGTTATCGAATGCCCAAGACAGGCAGGCCCCGACAATGGCGAGGAAGCCCCATGCATCGGGACGCACATCTCCCGGCCGGTAGTGGAGGAGCCCGGCGGCGACGATGATCAGGATGGCGCCGGCCGCCTCTCTGCGCTCCAGGTGCTCGCGAAAGAAAAGCAGGGCCAATACAATCGTGAAGGGCGCTTCCAAGTTGAGCAGCAACGAGCCGAGGACGCCCGTGACCCGCTGTAATCCCCACAGCATGAAGAGCGGCCCGGCGATGCCGCCGGCGAAGATGATGCCGGCCAATACCCATCGATCGGAGAGCTTCACTGGCGCCTCTCGTCGTGCGGCGTCGGATCCACGGTAGAATACTCTCTCGAAAGCCAGGAGTCCCAGGCCGGCGCCAAGGTAGAGCAAGCCCGCGATGAGCAGAGGGCCGGCATC
>CAZXRB010000184.1:0-4619 GCA_964642845.1 uncultured Nitrospira sp. | reverse complement strand
AACCTCAAACCCGAAATCGCCGCCCTTTTCCCGGATTCCTTCCAAGACTCCGAACTGGGGGAAATTCCGAAGGGGTGGGGAGTGGGGAAGTTGGGTGATGTTGCTGATAATCAGCGACGCGGGGTACAGCCCGAGAGCATCGAGGCAAACACACCCTATATCGCCTTGGAGCACATGCCGAAACGTTCTATCACGCTTTCAGAGTGGAGCACTGGTGACGGCTTGGAGAGCAATAAGTTTAGGTTCAAAAAAGGTGAGATTCTGTTCGGAAAGCTCCGTCCGTACTTTCACAAGGTCGGCGTTGCACCGGTTGATGGCGTCTGCTCAACCGATATCGTTGTTGTGACTCCGCGACAACCGGGTTGGTTCGGGTTCGTCCTAGGTCACGTTTCCAGCGTTGAGTTCGTCGAGTATACGAACGCAGGATCGACCGGAACAAAAATGCCGCGGACCAGTTGGGCTGATATGGCGCGCTACGAGATCGTGTCGCCGCCGAAATCCGTTGCCACAGCATTCACTGGTTTACTTCAGCCATTGATCGAACGGATAATTGCTGGCATTCATGAATCCCTCACTCTCGCCGCCCTGCGCGACGCATTATTGCCCAAACTGATTTCCGGCGAGATTCGAATAAAGGATGCAGAACGGTTTTTGAATCGTAGGGGCGGTTCGCGAACCGCCCCTACGGAACGTGGTTTATGAAATACAACCCCGAACAACACCACCGCCGCAGCATCCGACTGAAGGGCTACGATTATTCCCAGGCCGGGGCGTATTTCGTGACCGTTTGCACGCAGGACCGGGCGTGTTTGTTCGGGGATGCAGCGGATGGGGAAATGCGGTTGAATGACGCGGGACGGATGGTGCATTCGATATGGAATGAAATGTCGGCGTTCTATCTGGGCGTTGAAACCGACGAATTTGTGGTCATGCCCAATCATGTCCACGGGATCGTTGTCCTCGTAGGGGTGGCCCCCCGTGGCCGCCCTGTTTCAGGGCAGGCACAGGATGGGCAGGCACAGGGGCCTGCCCCTACGATGTCATTGTCCGATGTCATTCATCGATTCAAAACCATGACCACGAAACGATATGCCGACGGCGTCAAAACGGATGGTTGGCCTGCATTTCGGGGTCGGTTGTGGCAACGCAATTATTACGAACACATCATTCGCAATGACGAATCCCTGAACCGAATCCGGGAATACATCGTGAACAACCCGCTGCAATGGGCGCTGGACCGGGAAAATCCCAATGTTTTTATATCAACGAGGCAACCACAGGGGGTTGCCCCTACATAAGGACGAACCATGGCGCACCTGACGGAATTCGACATCGAATCCGCCGCGATGGATTGGCTGGCCGGCCTTGGCTACCAGACCCTTTTCGGCCCGGACATCGCCCCGGATATGCCGGCCGCCGAACGTGACGACTACGGCCAAGTTTGTCTTTCGCGTCGGTTGCGTCAGGCGCTCCAGCGGTTGAACCCGCAGGTGCCGTCGGATGCGATAGAAGAAGCATTCCGCAAACTGACGCGGCCGGACTTGCCGTCCCTCGTGGCGAACAACCACGTCATCCACAAGTACCTGGTGGAGGGCGTGCCGGTCGAGTATCAACGACCAGACGGCTCGATTGGCGGCGACCTCGTGCGCGTGCTTGATTATGAAGATCCCGAGAACAACGAATTTCTGGCGGTCAATCAGTTTACCGTGGTCGAGTCCAGCTCCTCTCCCTCTGGGAGAGGTAGGGGTGAGGGGGTCGGGGTGACGCGTCGCCCCGACATAGTGCTGTTCATCAACGGCCTGCCAATAGCGGTGATGGAACTCAAGAACGCCGGCACCGAAAACGCCACCATCTCGTCGGCCTTCAATCAGCTTCAGACCTACAAGCAGCAGATTCCGTCGCTGTTTGCGTTCAATGAGGCGATGGTGATCTCCGACGGCGTGCAAGCGCGGATCGGGACGCTTACGGCCGACCCCGAGTGGTTCATGCCCTGGCGGACCATCGAGGGCGAGGAACTGGCGGACGCACGGCTGCCGCAGCTTCAGGTCGTGATCGAGGGCGTGTTCGAGAAACGGCGGTTCCTGGACCTGATCCGGCACTTTATCGTGTTCGAGGATGTAGGCGGCGGCGTCCTCGTCAAGAAGATGGCCGGGTATCACCAATACCACGCGGTGAATGTTGCGGTGCAGGAGACGATTCGCGCCTGTGTGCCTCCCACTTCCCCTTGGCAGGTACGAGAGAGCGAAGGGACCTATTTTGCCAAGGGGCAGAAAGACGCCAAGCCCGGTGACCGCCGCGTCGGCGTGGTGTGGCACACGCAGGGGTCGGGCAAGAGCCTGACGATGGCGTTCTACGCCGGGCGAATCGTGCTGCATCCGGCGATGGAAAACCCGACGGTGGTCGTGATCACCGACCGCAACGACCTGGACGACCAGCTTTACGGCACATTTGCCCGCTGCCACGAGTTGCTCCGCCAGCAGCCCGTCCAGGCGGCAAGCCGACAGCATCTGCGAGATTTGCTTCAGGTTGCAAGTGGCGGTGTGGTCTTTACCACCATCCAGAAATTCTTGTCCGACGTAGGGGTGGACCTGCGTGTCCGCCCAAAAGAAGGGCAGGCACGTTGGCCTGCCCCTACATTGTCGGATCGGCGGAACGTCGTCGTCATCGCCGACGAAGCGCATCGCAGCCAATACGACTTCATCGACGGCTTTGCCCGGCACATGCGCGAGGCCTTGCCGAACGCCTCCTTCATCGGGTTCACCGGTACCCCCATCGAACTGACCGACAAGAACACCCGCGCGGTGTTCGGCAACTACATCAGCATCTACGACATCGAGCAGGCGGTGAAGGACGGGGCGACCGTACCGATCTACTACGAAAGCCGTTTGGCGAAATTGGAGCTCAAGGAAGCGGAACGGCCCAAGCTCGACGCTGAGTTCGAGGAGGCCACCGAGGGCGAAGAGGTCGAACACAAGGAGCGGCTGAAGACCAAGTGGGCGCAGCTCGAGGCTCTGGTGGGCACGGAGAAGCGGCTGAAGCTGATCGCCCAGGATCTGGTGAAGCACTTCGAGGAGCGACTTTCGGCGATGGACGGCAAGGCGATGATCGTCTGCATGAGCCGTCGCATCTGTGTTGACCTCTACAAGGCGATTATAGCGATCCGTCCGGACTGGCATCACGACGACGATGGCAAAGGGGTGATCAAGATCGTGATGACGGGATCGGCCTCGGACCCGGTCGATTGGCAGCCGCACATCCGCAACAAGCCGCGCCGTGAGGAACTGGCGAAGCGTTTCAAGGACCCGAAAGACCCGTTCAAGGTGGTGATCGTCCGCGACATGTGGCTGACAGGCTTCGACGCCCCATGCCTCCACACGATGTACGTGGATAAGCCGATGCGCGGACATGGGCTAATGCAAGCCATCGCGCGGGTGAACCGCGTGTTCAAGGATAAGCCGGGCGGTTTGGTTGTGGACTATTTGGGGTTAGCCCACGAACTCAAAGCGGCCCTTGCTACCTACACGGAAAGCGGCGGCAAGGGCCAGACAGCCATCGATCAGGAAGAGGCTGTGGCAGTGATGCTGGAGCGGTACGAAGTCTGCTACAACATCCTCCACGGCTTCGACTGGTCGCCGTGGAAAACTGGCGGGCCAAAGGCGCGGCTTTCTGTGCTTCCGGCGGCGCAGGAGCACGTGCTGGCCCAGGATGATGGCAAGAACCGGCTGGTGAAGGCGGTCGGCGAGTTGTCAAAGGCGTTTGCGCTGGCCGTTCCGCATGAGAAAGCACTGGAGATTCGGGACGACGTGGCCTTCTTTCAAGCGGTGAAGTCCGTGCTGACCAAGAGCCCGGGGGAGGGTCGCCGCAGCCCGGAAGAGATCGAGCTTGCCATCCGGCAGATTGTCTCTAAAGCTGTGTCTTCGGATGAGGTCATCGACATCTTCGCGGCCGCTGGGCTAAAGAAGCCGGACATCTCGATCCTGTCCGACGAATTCCTGGCGGAAGTGCGCGGCATGCCGCAGCAGAACCTGGCGGTGGAGATGCTACGCAAACTGCTTGAAAGCGAGATCAAGGCGCGTGGGAGGAAGAACATTGTTCAGGCTCGATCATTTGCCGAACTGCTGGAGGCCGCCATCCGGAAATACCAGAACCGGGCCATTGAAACGGCACAGGTGATCGAAGAATTGATCGTATTGGCGAAGGACCTGCGCGAGGCGGGCCGGCGCGGCGAGAAACTGGGGCTGACGGATGACGAGGTAGCCTTTTATGACGCGCTGGAGGTGAACGATAGCGCCGTGGCCGTCCTCGGCGATAAGACACTGCGGCTGATCGCTCAAGAACTCGTCAAGGCGGTGCGCAGCAGCATCACCATCGACTGGACTGTCCGAGAAAATGTCCGGGCCCAGATGCGGGTGATCATCAAGCGCATTCTTCGAAAATACGGCTATCCGCCGGACAAGCAGGCTCACGCCACGGAGCTTGTTTTGGAACAAGCGGAAGTTCTTTGCAGGGACTGGACAGAAAAAGCATGACCAACGAGGAAATAGCCAGATTCTTCAACACAACGCGGCCCTTCATCCAGGGCAACCCTGACCTGCGCGATCCCCAGGTCGAGGGATGGT
>CAZXRB010000183.1:0-4652 GCA_964642845.1 uncultured Nitrospira sp. | reverse complement strand
CTCTTGTAGGCGATCTGCGCCAGCTCGAACCGACTCCGTCTTCCCTCCGGCGTATCGGCCTGCGCTCTGGTGTCGGCCAGCACCAGCGCTCGCACCCGATCGGCATAGTGGCGATAAAACGCGAAGGCGATATAGCCCCCCATGGAGAGCCCGGCGAGGACTGCCTGCTGAATCCCCACGTGATCCAACAAGGCCCGCACATCATCGGCAGCTTGCTCAAGGGTGTAGCGCCAGAGCGGCGCGTCCGATTCGCCGTGACCGCGGAGATCCACCGCGATCATCCGGAACCGCTTCGACAGGGCCGACACTTGCGGGGCCCACATGGTGCGGTTCAAGGGGAAGGCGTGCAGCAACACGACCGGCAGCCCAGTCCCCTGGTCATCGAACGCCAGTGTGATACCGTTGATGTGGACTTTCATCGGTGTCTCGATAGGTGTCCTTGCTAGCATCGACTACGCCAGCCGTCAAGATCGCTGTTTGCGCCGCTCCGCAGCACCATAATAGAATCCGCTGAGCGAGGATCTCCCATGAGCGGCCCGTCCGATCCAGCCCCCGATCTCTTCAGCTCTCCCGAGCGTTCACGAACCGCCGACGCGCCCTTGGCGGAACGGATGCGGCCGAGGGAATTCGCCGATTTCGCCGGGCAGGAAGACATCACGGCTCCCGATCGACCGCTGCGGCGCGCCATCGAATCGGATCGATTGACATCCGTCATCTTCTGGGGGCCGCCCGGGTCGGGCAAAACGACGCTCGCCCATCTGATTGCCCGGCATACCAAGGCGCACTTCGTGCCGTTTTCAGCGGTGACGAGCGGTGTGCCAGAATTGCGCGCGATCATCAAAGCGGCGGAACAGCGCCAAGCCTTGAAGGGGCAGCGGACGATTCTCTTCGTCGATGAGATCCATCGGTTCAACAAGGCGCAGCAGGATGCCTTTCTGCCGCATGTCGAGCGCGGCACCGTGATTCTGGTGGGCGCTACCACGGAAAACCCGTCGTTTGAGGTCATCAGCCCTTTGCTGTCGAGGTCGTTGGTGGTCGTGCTCAAGCCGCTTTCTCCGGAGGCATTGGGCCAGATCTTGGATCGGGCACTGGCGGATGCGACGGCCGGCCTGGCTGCCTGGAAGCCGCGGCTGTCAGCCGGCGCGCGCGAGCGGCTGATCGCTTTCGGAAACGGGGATGCCCGCGCGCTGTTGACCGCGCTTGACTACGTCGTCACCCAGACGCCGGCCGGACCAGATGGCGTCCGATCGATCGACCGGGCAGCGGTGGATGTCGCGCTGGCCAGCCGCGCGCTGCGGTACGACAAGGCCGGCGAAGAGCACTACACGCTGATCTCCGCCTATATCAAGAGCCTGAGGGATTCCGATCCCGACGGGGCGCTGTATTGGCTCGCCCGCATGTTGGCGGCCGGAGAGGATCCCAAGTTTATCGCCCGCCGAATGGTCATTTTCGCGTCGGAAGACATTGGAAATGCCGACCCTTTGGCCCTCATCCTGGCCACGTCGGTGGCTCAGGCGGTGCAGTTCGTCGGCCTGCCCGAAGCCCAAATCAACCTGGCTCAAGGGACGACCTATCTGGCCTCCACACGGAAGGACAACGCCTCTTACGTGGGACTGTTGGAAGCCCTTCAGGACGCCGAAGCCCACGGAAATCTTGGCGTTCCCCTCCACCTGCGCAATGCGGTCACCTCCCTGATGAAAACCCTGGGCTATGGGAAAGGCTATCGTTATGTCCATGAGGATCCGGGCGCCCGGACCGAGCAAAGCCATCTGCCGGACCCCCTCAAGGGCCGGCGCTATTACCGCCCCAAGGCTCCCTAAAGACCCCTTTTTTGCTGGTGTACAAAATTTTCTAATCGGTTATACTTAGACCGGATGAAAAAGGGAGAGCCGAAACCGGCCAGCGGATTGACAGCCGCAAGTGAGCGGCGGAAATTTGTGCGCGCCACGCTGGTTGGGTCGGCGCTGGTCGCACCCAAGAGCGGCGGCCGCGCCTGCACGGCGGTGCTGGATAACGTCAATAAAATCGGCGCGGGCCTGCACATCAAAGAGCGGCTGCCCGCCAACGAAAAAGTGACGGTCTCGCTGGCCTTTCTCGACGCCGAACAAGTGGAGCAGCAGGAGAAACTCGACGGCACGGTCGCCTGGGTCAAGCCGTGGGAAAAGGGATTTCTGATCGGCGTGGTCTGGGACGAGCTGGTGACGAAAGAGAAAAACCGCTGGCTGTATTACTACCTCGAAGAAACCATTAAGTCCTGAGCGGTCGCATCGTCCCGCTTCCTACCGGAACGCGTCCAGCTTCTGTCGCACGTCTTCCAGCTCAGCCGACAAGGATTCCCAGCGCGCAGTGAGCCGGTCCAGATCGCGCTTCCACGCTTCCTGTTCGTGGTGCAACTCGTTCCACTTGCCGAAGTCTTCGTAGAGCTTGGGATCGGCCAATTCCACATCGCGCGCCTTCACCTTCGTTTCGAATTCTGCGATGTCGGCTTCGGCCTTGGCGACTTGTTTCTGGAGCCGAGCCTGCGTCTTCGAGAGGTCGCGGCGGTCGCCGCCCGGCGCTTTCGGCGGAGTCTGCTGCGCCAGCGCCCGTGTGGGCGCGGCGGCCTTGCCTTTGGGAGACGCCTCCAAGTCCTCGCGGTGTTCCTTGATGGACTCGAGCTCCTGGGCCTTCTTCCAGAGGTAGTACTCATAATCGCCGATGAAGTTCCGCGCGCGGCCGTCCTCGATTTCCACGATTCGCGTGGCCACTCGCATGAGGAAGGTCGGATCGTGCGAAATGAACACGATCGTGCCGGGGAATTCCACCATGGCGTCGGTCAGCACGTCGACGGAAGCGGGATCCAAATGGTTCGTCGGTTCGTCCAGCAGCAGGGTATTGGCCGGCTCCACCAGCATGCGGGCCAAGGCGACGCGGTTCCGCTCTCCGCCGCTCAGCGCCTTGATGGGCTTCTTCTGCTCCTCGCCCGTGAACAAGAACGCGCCGGCGATGCCGCGGAGGAAGTTCATCTCGGCATGCTTCGTCACTTCCTCCAGTGATTCGAGCACGGTGTGCTCGGGATTCAAAATGTCGGCCTGGTGCTGAGCGAAATAGTGCAGCGTGACGCCGTGGCCCACCGTCCGCGTGCCCTTGTCGGGCGGCAGCACTCCCGCCAGCATCTTGAGCAGCGTGCTCTTGCCCGCGCCGTTTTCCCCCACGAGCGCGACGCGCTGGCCGCGCTCCACCGAGAAGTCCAGCGATTCGTACACGACCTTCTCGCCGTACCGCTTCGCCACCCCGGACAGGTCCAAGACGTGCCGGCCGCTCGCGGCCGGCACGGGGAACCGGAACTTCACGCGCTTGGGGTCACGCTGGATCTCGATCATCTTGACCTTCTCCAGTTGTTTCAAGCGCGACTGCACCTGACTCGCTTTGTTCGCCTGGTAGCGGAAGCGATCGACGAATTTCTGTACCCGGGCCACCTCCTTGGCCTGGCGCGAGGCGGCGGCCTGGAGCTGCGCGTCCCGTTCGGCGCGCTGCTTGCGGAACGTCGAGTAGTTGCCACGGTATTCTTCGATCTTGTGGTGCCGGAGCTCCCAAATGTGGGTGACGACGCGATCCAGGAACGCCGTGTCGTGGCTGATGATCAACAACGTCAGCGGCGAATCGAGCAGAAATTGCTCGAACCAGCGCTGCGTCGGTTTGTCCAAATGGTTCGTCGGCTCGTCAAGCATCAGCACGTCGGGGTTCGACAGCAGCAAATGCGCCAACGCCACACGCATGCGGTAGCCGCCCGACAGCTTGTCGACCGGTCGCTGGAAGTCCGCCTCGCTAAACCCCAATCCCATCAAGATGCGCTTGGCTTCGTATTCCGGATATTCGTCGCGATGCGCGGCGTCCAACACCGTCTTGCCTGTAATCGTTTCGAGTTCCTGAGGCAGATAGCCGATGCGCAGGCGCGGCCGCTTGCGGATGGTCCCCTTGTCCGGCGACTCCTCCCCCAGAATCATGCGGAACAGCGTGGTCTTGCCGGCACCGTTCGGACCGACGAGCCCGACGCGGGAGTTTGGGCGGAGATGTGCGGAAGCCTCGGTCAGGAGGACTTTGGTCGAATATTGTTTGCTGACCGACTCGATTTGCAGCATGAGTCTCCAGGCACGAGGCCCGTGGCCATTGGCGAGAGGTGGAAAATCAAGACGGAAAAGGAAATCGTGAAGGAGAAAGAACCCGGCAGATGGTTATGGACCGTCACCTATAGCCCTAAATCCCCCCTAGCCGCTAGCCCGCTTCGAGTTTGGTGGAGCTGGCGGGGATTGAACCCGCGACCTCGTGAATGCCATTCACGCGCGCTCCCAGCTGCGCCACAGCCCCACCCGATTGTCCAGAGAAGCTAACTCCGCGAGAAGTCTTGGCATGCTAACATGCAGGGGGGCGCCAGTCAAGGAAGGACGCCGGGCAGAGACGGCCGATCCTCACCTTGACAAACGGCGGGGGGGCACCTACCATGAGCCCCGCTCGGCTCTGACTCCCGCTGTCGGTCAGAGCCGATTTTTCTGATGGCAGACAGCTGGGAACGTGGACGATGGGCAATCTGGTCATCATCGGCGCCCAGTGGGGTGACGAGGGCGGGTGCTTGTCGGCGTCGAAACCGAAGCGGGTGACGTAATCCTGCGCGT
>CAZXRB010000182.1:0-4655 GCA_964642845.1 uncultured Nitrospira sp. | reverse complement strand
TGCCGGTCAGAGTGCCACCCTCGGACACGGTGATTTCTTCATAGGCATAGGCGGGCGAGCCAGTCCCAGTCAGGATGGCGATCAGCGTGGTTACGATGTAGCGTTGCATTACGGCTCTCTCCCTCGTTAAGTGATTGGTTAGACGTGCGTTTGATGAGACTCAGGATGGCCTTGTCCGTTTCTGCCGATGAACCGAATCTACGACGCGCTGAATCGTGTCGGCGGTCAAGTCCCTGATGGTGATATGCGCCTCGTCGTCACCGTTGAACGTGCAGAGGGCGATCGTGAAGCAATCCGTGCCGCCGCGAATGATCTTGAGCGCGATGTTGGATTGGTGGCAGTGTACGCCTACGAAAAGACAGACATCGATCTTGTTCTTCCAGATGGTCAGATTCGGGTGATTGGGATTGATTTCTTTCTCCGCGACGATTTTCGGGTATTTGGGACGATAATCCGCCATCGGAATGAGTTTTGCCGGAACGGCTTCTGCCAAGGCCTTGACGATTCTGGACTCACGAATCGCGCGGTCATTCCAGGCCCAGAGCACCAACGGGCCGGGGAAGATCGTCGGGTTCTTGGCCAGGATCAGCCGGCGAGCTGTTTCATCGATTGCCTGTGGTTCAGGAACCCGTTTCCCCATCAAGAGTCCCTCACCTTTCGAGGGCCCTACGACGCCTCTTTCCGAAACGGACGGAGGAAGGTACCCTTCAGGCCCAATGGTCATTTCGTACGGGGGCATTCCGACGACTCCTTTCCAGAGGTTGTTTGATGAGGTTTCATACGGCCCCCAATCCTTCTCGGAGGAAAATATCCATCGGAGTCAGCGACTGACCGGGGGGCGGGGTCAATGTCGTGTAGTCGAACGAGAAGGATGAGCGCAGCCGGTCCCAATAGCCCTGGGTCTGGCCCGATTCGACGATGACGATACGATCGACGGTCTTGGCGAACGACTCCATGACCTCGTAACGGAACGGCACAATTTGCTTGGGATACAACGCTGCCACGCGAAGACCAAAGCTTCGACACAGTGCGAGGGCGTCGCGGACGACACCTTGCGCTGCGCCCCACGAAACGTACCCGACCTCGGCGGCGGCACCCCCTTCATAATATTCCGCCATTCTCGATACCGAATCGGTGAGACAGGGACCGCTCGGATCTTCTGTGAGGCTGTTCTGACCGCGAACGGTGTCGACCAAGGTCCGGATGCTGACGCTTTGCCGGCGACACGCGATCGTATCCTCGATGAGGATGCCGACGCCGTCGCTGGCTCCCCTGTGAAGCAGCGCGTGTCCGGCCACCACCAGCCGGACGATATCCGGAACATCGGCGGCCACGAAGATCCTTGGGGAGGCAAAGCCGTTGAGGCACGAGGCGATGGCGGAATCGTTCCCTCGCAGCAGCGCCATTACTTTTCCCTGGGGTCCTCGATAGGCCTGTACACCCGGATGGCGGTCGCTCTCCAGAACGGAAACCATCGATCTGCCGATATCGAGATGTTTCGCGGTCCAGTTGGCGGGCGAGGCCAGCAAGGCTTCATCGCAGCCCGACAGGCACGCACATGTGCTTGCCGCGTACCCCAGCAGGATGGCCTGCTCCGGTCCGAGTGGATAATAGAGGTCCGGCCTGTCGCTTTCGACCGCCGGAAGGGAGTACGCGTCACGCTTGAGCAGCTCGCTTCGGGCAAAGGCTGCGCCCGCCGCGAATGACCGTGGCGCCGAAACCAAAGACGTCCATCGATCAAGCGTGTTGTTGGGAACGCCGAGCAACTGAAGCATTGCCCCCAAGGCGACCAGGCCCTTGGCCGCAAGACCTTCCTCATGGTGAACCGCGAGCTGCGTAAAGGGAATCGCATACGCAATCACAGCGTCATCGTGCAACGTATGTGGACGATAGCCGGGTGGTGGTTCCCATAAGAGAACACTGCCAGGTTGAAGCCGAAAGCGAGAGCAGTCGGGAGCCCCATCGCCCAGATGGATCAATACATCGCACCCATGACCCATCGAATCAAAGGGTTGAGCAGCGATGCGAATATCAAGCACGTAGTCTCCGACTTCTCCGTTGAGCCGCCCCCATTGCGTCATGACGGACAACCCTTGCCGCATCAGCGATTGTGCGATGGAAGACCAATCTTGCGAGAGACCTGATGCGGCAGGGCCGACGATCTTCACGACGAGATCGAAGTCCCCAGTGGACCGAGCCGGTAACCAGGATGTCAGAGGCGCCATGTCAGTCGTCTGCATTTCCTCACGTCTACACGCGATAGGTATGTCGCACGTCTTTCATCCCGGACGCGCTGAGCCAATGCACCGGGTAGCCGCTAAGAAGGAAATGATCGTAAACGGCGGACAGAAACCGTCCCCCGTCGCGCGGACAGACAAAACGTCCTTCCCAATCCTTGAGGCCACGACGCAGTGTGTCGCGCAATCCTGCGTGGCTGGTGGCGATCGCGCCGGTGGCGAGATCGAACCACACCAAGGCCGTGATGCCTCTCGGATACTGCACGACCACGACGTCGGCATGCCCTGACATGTGCTTGTTGGCCATTGCCGGGCTACTTTTTCTTCTTTCTTTTCCCGCCGGTTGAGTTCTTCTTCGGCCTTCTTGCCTTCGCTTTCGCCTTGCGTTTGGCAGCCATGGATTTCCTCCTGACTGAGTAGTGCGTGACCGGTCAACTCGCGAAGCCTGAGCGGTTCGTTTTCGTCTACCGTGCGCCGGCCTCGGTGATACCGATGGGCGACTGGATGCTCAGCTTGACGATGTCGATCCGTTCGGCCTCCAGCCATCCTGTATGGACCCGCAGCGTGGCCACGACAAACTCACCCGGACGAATGTCGCCCAGTCGCACTCGCTCAATGCCCCTGCATATGCGGGTATGCTCCCCGACGACGCATTCGGTGAAGTATGTCCCCAGCGACGTTCGTGATTTCACGACGAGGCTCGGCGGAATATTGGGCCGATTCACTACCGATTCGACGTGCCCGGAAATCATTCTCATGGACGTCCTCGATGCTTACCCTACGGCAGTCCGCTGCGGCTGGACATAGATGGTATCGGCCTCCAGGTATCCGTCGCGGCTGTGACGATAGCCGACTTCTATGGGCTCCCCTGTGTGGAGATCGGAGAGGTCAACTCGGTCGACGCCGCGGGCGATCAGGGTCTGTTTTCCGATGAGGGCACGGACGCAGATGGTCGTGCGCCCTGACACGACGGCTTTGATATGCGCCCATCGCTTGTCCTGTGAGTCGGCTTCGATCCGATCGAGCGTGCCGCAGATGGCGGCCATGTCCCGCGTCTCCTAATACAGCGATTGCAGCGGGCGGCCGGTCCTTTTCCGGCACCGGGCGATGCCTTCACGCGCTTTCAAATTATTGGGGTCGCACACGAGCACGGCCTTCCAGTTGAAGAGGGCCTCCTCATGCTGCGACAACTGTTCGAGCGTCATCGCCAGATCGCACCGGGTTAAGATATCGGTCGGGCACAAGGCGAGACGGTCTTGGAGCCGGGTCACATGCTCTACCCACGAGTCCCTTTCCCGACCGTCGAATTGCGAATCAGATCTTGGAGTCGGCTCGGTCTTCGCCATGTGAGGTCTCCTGCGCACCGTCCTCATCGATCCGGCCTTCTATGCAGGCCAGGGACGCACGTATTCCACTCCGGCATTGGCGCGAATCTGGGTGCCGGTCAGTCGGACCGTCTTCCCGTCCTTTGGCATCGGAATCCTCAGCTCGTCTCGCACCGCCCTGAAGATCTCAATGATGTGGTCCATATGGGCGACATCTAAGTCTTGTACGCTGAGCATTGCGTCTTCGTGGATATCGTGGCAGAACGCCACCGTCAGACAGTTCGTGCCGGCCCGCACCATCCTCAACGCGAGATTGGCATAGTGACAATGGATGCCGATGAACAAGGCGACTTCGATCTTGTTGTGCCAGATGGTCAGATTCGGATGATTGGGATTGATACCCTCCTCCGGGTCGATCTTCGGGTACTTCGGGCGATAATCGGGCATCGGGATGATCATCACGTTCGGGATCTCCGCCGCCAACCTCAACAAGGCCTGCCCTTTGGCGATCCAGTCCGGATTCCAGGCCCACAGATATAAGGGGCCGGGAAAAATCGTGGGATTCTTTCGGGTGTAGAGCTGCTTGGCCCCCTCGGCGATGACCGCATCTGCCGGCGCATGATGGCCATAATACAGCCCGAATCCCGAGTCGGGATGTGTGACACCCAACTCGATGGCCGACGGCGGATGGAATCCGGCCGGGCCGACATCAATGAGGCGGTCACCTGTTACGCGAGTCATCGGGCTCATGCCTCGTTCTTTTCTGCGCAGTGGATCGGGTGCGAAGCGCCCATCCGACGAAGTCCTGGCACGTCGTTCTTTCGCGTCGCCGGAGCGGGTCCGGTGGACGCCGGGGGGCGGCTGTCTCGCACAGCGCTCTGGCGACAACGAGTCGTTTCGGACGGCTTGGCCTGCTCGCTCGTGGAACTCAGTCCGATAAGTGCCTTGATGTCACGAAACACTGCATAGACGACGGCCAGAATGATCAACGCGATGAGCAGGTTAAGATCCCACCCCCTCATGATGCTGCCTACCACTACGGCAAGGGCAATCAGATAAGTGAGAACCTCCAACAATCCAAATTGTTGTCCGT
>CAZXRB010000181.1:0-4684 GCA_964642845.1 uncultured Nitrospira sp. | reverse complement strand
GGGCGCATAGCCACTTTAGGTGGAGACATCTCCATTCGGGGCTTCACGGGGGAAAGCGCGGGTGCAGTTGAGCTTTCTGGATTCGGTGAATTCGCGCGCGAAAGCCGAATCGACATGACCGGCGGCGGAGCCGAAGGGGCTGAAGACAGTGGAGCAGGGACTATATCGGTCAACACAGCGCGACTGTTTCTCACCGACGACGCTAGGATAAATAGCGAAGCCAATCTCCTTGGTGGAGGACTGACCAGCATATCTGCGACGGACAGCATTGTCGTCGAAAACGGAGCCAAAATCCGAATGGGCGGTGGGAATGGCGGCTTATTGGAGATCAGCGCTCCAACCATTCTGTTAGACAGAGGCAGCCTGCAAACCACGTCCGGCCCGGCGCTGGTCTCAGGTCCAATCACTGTGAATACGAGCAACCTCACTCTGAGAAACGGAGCCCAAATTCTCAGTGGCGAATTTGGGCTCAGCGGCCCGACCGAGGGAGGAGGTAACGTAGTAGTACAAGGTCTCGAAGGCCCGCTCAGCAGCGCTGATTCGGTCCTCATTACGGGGCGGGACGGCGCAGGTAACCCCAGCGGCATAATTTCAGCCACTAGCGGCGCTCTTCCAGGAGGGAATATCAACATCAGCGCCGTCATGGTAACCGTCGAAGACAACGCAACGCTCAATTCCACAACCTCTGGAATGGTCCCTGAAGCAACTGGAGGCGACATCACTCTCATAGCCAGTCAATCTCTGTCCCTTAAAACAGGAGCGCGCGTCACGACAAGCACGACGGGAGAAGGTCACGCAGGAAACATCCTTTTCCGCTCGAGCTCAATAGCTCTTCAGAGCGGGGCAACGGTTTCGGCCACCACATCGGGAGCCGGCAACGCCGGCAGCATCACGATTGAAGGCACGGCCAGCCCGGCGCAGTCGCTTCTGATCACCGGTCCCGGCAGCGGCCTCTTCACGGAAACCTCGAACACCGGTGCCGGTGGCGACATTACGGCGTGGTCGCATGAGTTAGACCTGACCGACGGCGCCACGATCTCCTCCCGGACCACCGGGCAAATGCCGGGCGCGGGGGACGCCGGCAATATCCTCATCAAGGCCGACGACATCACGATCAGCGGCGGGGCGACGATCACCGCCGCGTCGACCGGGACGGGCGGCGCCGGCACGGTGACCATTCAAGGGGCGAACAGCCCGGCGCAGTCGCTCGTCATTACCGGCGCGGGCAGCGGGGTCTTCTCCGATACGTCGGGCACCGGCGCCGGCGGCGACATTTTAGCCATCTCCGACTCCGTGCTTATCACCAACGGCGGCACGCTCTCCGCCGCCACGTCTGGCACGGAGGCGTCAGCGGTCGGGGGCACCATCGGTGTCGAGGCCACCGCGGTGCGCATCGAAAACGGCGGGCTGGTCACCGCCGCCTCAAGCGGCGCGGCCAACGGCGGCGACATCGCCATACTCGCGGAGCAGTCAGTCACCGTGAATTCTCAGGGAACGGTGTCCACACGCGCCACCGGTGCCGGGAACGCCGGCAGTATCGGGATTCTCGCCGGCGGCGATTTCCTGAGCGGCGGCGGGTCGGTGAGTACGACGGCGGCGCAGGGAACGGGCGGCGACATTCTGGTGGCCGCCGGGCAGGACATTCGGCTGACCGACCAGGCCTCGCTGTCGGCGAACAGCTCCGGCCCGGGCAACGCCGGCGACATCACCGCGCTGGCCGGGGACGACTTCATCATGGTCAACAGTTCCATTACCACCCAGGCGGCGCAGGCCTCGGGCGGGAACATCAAGATCGGCGCCGGCGATGTGATTCAAATTACGAACAGCCTCATCAGCGCCTCCGTCCAGGGCGGAGGCGGCAGCGGCGGGAATATCGACATCGATCCCCTCCTGGTCTTGTTGCAGAACAGCCAGGTCCGCGCGAACGCGGTCCTCGGCAACGGCGGCAACATCACGATCACGACGCCGCTGTTCTTCGCCGATCAGACCAGCATCGTGGACGCCTCGTCGCAATTCGGCGTCAACGGGACGGTGAGCATCCAGTCGCCCACGTCCAATCTGGCCGGCACCGTGGCCTCCCTCCCCTCGTCGATGCGCCAGGCGCAAGGACTGCAAACCGGGCGTTGCGCCGCGCTGGCCAACAGCCAAGCCAGCAGCTTCGTGATCGCCGGCCGGGAAACGATTCCGACGGAGCCGGGCGGCTGGCTGCCGAGCCCTGTTCTCATGGCCGAGGGTCCTGCGAGCCCGTTCGCCGAGTCGCCGTCCGTGGAAGGCGCGCGCCTCGCCATGGCGGGTGAGTCCCTGTCGTTGCGCCGGTTGACGCCGGCGGGATTTCTCACGCAGCACTTCGCCGAGGCCGGGACGTCCGGATGTCGGGGCTGACGCGAGAGGAAGAGTGTATCGGATGAACCGAGTTACGTGAGATCGATGTAGTGTACGAGTATCTGGACGACGTGCGTGAAATGCGCATCCGTCGTCAGAACGGTCAGTCCATACTGCATGGCACTGGCGGCAATCCAGAGATCGTTGGTGGGAATCGGCCGGCCGATCGTCCAAAGGCCGTTCAAGATCACGGCGTACCGCTCGGCGGTATCTTCGTCGATGGCGACCACGGAGACTCTCGGTGATGAGAGAAATTGCTTGAGGAGGTTCCGGTTCTTGTCGGCATGCCGCCCTCGCCGAAACCCGGCATGCAACTCGCCTAAGACGACGGGATTGACGGCGATCGAGTCTGCCACTTGCACAGCCTCAAGGACTTCTTGATGTCCGCGCATGAAAGAGGAATATGCGGACGTATCCAGAAGCAGCCGCATTATTTCCACACCTCCGGGTCGAGCGCTCGTTGCTTGTCGAGTACCCGCTCGAATGCGGCTGCGTCCGCCGCCGTCCACGATCCGCAGAGATGGTCGAGATCATGATGCCGTTCGACGCGCTTGGGCTTCCCGGGAGCCAGATGCTCTTCCAGCAGGCCGATTACGGCCTTGTTCACACTCACGCGCGCGCCCTTCGCCCGCTTGCGGATGGCCTTGTCGATTTCGGACGGAAGATTTCGAAGCGTGATGGCTTTCATGACGGCTCCTCCGTGCATCACCCTGTGCATCATGATGCTGCAGGCAGTGTAGCAAACCCCGCGCGCGCGCGCAACCCAATGCCTCTCCCAGCGCTTTCCGCTTCGGACAGCCGGCGGATTGCTTCATCATGAGGGATGGTGCGGGGACAATCAGGCGGACAGACCCCTGGCGGGGTGCGAAGCGGCATTTCTTCATAGTCGGGTGCGTCATGCTGATGGGACTTGCCAGCCCACCATCCTTCGCCCAAGTCCCCTTGCCGCCGGTCTTCGATCCGACGCTCCGCTCCGGCGAGCCGCCGTTGAAGAAAGAGCCGCCGCCCCCGGCCGTTCCGCCCGGCACCGTGCTGCCGCCGGTGCCTCAGCCCCCCGAAGGCGATGCGCGGCAGCAGCTCGGGCAGGTGCGGGTCTTCGTGCACGACATTCACGTGGTCGGCAGCACGGTCTTCACCGAGGCCGAGCTCGACGAGGTGACGCGGCCGTTCAAAGGCCGGATGCTCACCACGGAGGATCTCGAACGGCTGCGCCTGGCGCTGACGCTCCTCTACGTCAACCGCGGCTACATCACGTCCGGCGCGGTGATTCCCGACCAGGACGTCACGCTCGGGACGATCACGATCCAGATCGTCGAAGGCGCCTTGACCCGCATCGACATCGACGGCACGGACTGGTTCCAAGACAGCTATCTGCGCGACCGGATCGAGCTCGGCGTGCGGAAGCCGCTGGCGATCGCGCCGCTGCAAGAACGGCTGCAATTCCTCCAGCAGGACAGCCGCATCGAGCGCATCAACGCGGAGCTGCGGCCGGGCGATCATCGCGGCGAAAGCACGCTCAATGTGCGGGTGAAGGAAACGAGCCCGTGGAAGGCGTGGCTGGATTTCAACAACCATCAGCCGCCGGTGGTCGGCGCCGAGCGCGGCCTCGCGACCGTCGCCCATCAGAACCTGACCGGCCACGGCGACCCCTTCAGCTTCACCTACGGCTACTCGCGCGGCGTGAATCCGATCATCGACACGGCCTATACGCTGCCCATCACGCGGTACGACACCACCGTCACGGGGTATTACCGGCGCAACACATTTTTGGTGGTCGACGATGCCTTTCGCTTTCTCGATCTCCAGGCCGACGCGCAAATCATCGGCATCACCCTGCGCCAGCCGCTGTACCGCACCCTGTCCGACGAGTTCGCCGTCGCGATCACCGGCGAGCGGCTGTACAACAAAGTCACCTCGGCGTTTGATTTCCCCGGTCTCCCCTCGCTCTTCATCCCCGGCTCGTCGGACACCGGCGTGGCGACCGTGAGCGCCCTGCGGTTCATTCAGGAATACGTCCATCGCACGTCCAATTCGGTGATCGCCGCCCGCAGCCGCTTCTCGTTCGGCGTCAACGTGTTGGGGGCGACGAACAACGCCGGTCCGCTCCCCGACAGCCAATACTTCTCGTGGCTGGGGCAGGTGCAAGGCATCCGGCGCATGGACGAATGGGGCGGTGTCCAACTCCTCGGGCAGATGAGCCTGCAAGTGGCGAACGATCGCTTGTTCCCTCTGGAGCAGATGCCTGTGGGCGGCCGGTTCAGCGTGCGCGGGTACCGGGAGAATACGTTGATCCGCGACAACG
>CAZXRB010000180.1:0-4809 GCA_964642845.1 uncultured Nitrospira sp. | reverse complement strand
CTCTTCGATTACAAAATTTCAGCAGTACAAAGGCGGATTACAACTGGACATTTAGAGCAGTGGTGCCGGAGACCGGGATCGAACCGGTACGGGCCTTGTGAGCCCGAGGGATTTTAAGTCCCTTGCGTCTGCCAATTCCGCCACTCCGGCATACCAGATTGACGAACAGGCTTCGGCCCGCGTTCTCGCGTCGCGTCCAGGCTGCGACGTACCGCAAGGGTACGACTCGCCTGAACCCTCCGCTGCGGCCTTGGCGGAAACCCCTGTTTGGTCAATCTGAGGAAAGATCACGCAAGCGGCGAAACTGTAGCACCAGGGTTGGGGCGATGCAAGGCAGGGTGATCAGTGATGGGTGATGAGACGAAGACAGGCCGATGGTTCGTGATGGGTGACAGTGATGCGTTCGGACGGGCAGAGTTGGCCTCTGCTCTTCGCACGAATCACCGGTCACGCATCACGGACCACTCGCCCCCATGCCGGCAGCCTGTGCCGAGAGGGTCGGCGACAGGCTCGTCCGCTCGCTGGTCGCGCTGGCCGGCAACTTAGTTCAACGCCGCTTCGAGTTCCGGCGTGGTCTGCCGGCTCTTCGCAATGGCGCGGCTGCGGTCCATGACTTCCTTCATGCCCGACTGCACGGCCCGGCTCCACCGCGTGGCCTGGAGCTGTGCTTTGCGCGCGTACCGGCTGATGTCCCGGCGGGTGTCCGCGCCGGTTTGTGGCGCAAACAACAGGCCCAGTCCTGCTCCGATCACCGCCCCACCGGCGATCAATGCGGCTGCTTTGGCGACTTGCTTCCCTTGCTCCGACATGGCGAACCTCCCTGGTGATGGTGATTGCCTCGAAGAGCGTCCCGTATGGCCCCTCTTGCGATTCAGTCTCAGCATGCACTGTGCCAGGGCAAAAAGCGGACGCACCCAGGTTGATGTGCGGCGAAAACCGGGCGGATACCTTGTCCCCATTAAGCGCGGTTAATAAACGGTCTCCTCTACGCCACAGGGGACGACACAATCGTTTCAGAAACCCAACAGTCCGGGTTGATGAAAGTCTGGCGAGCGGCTTCCTTGGCCGGCCGGAGGGCAGGGACCTCCTGGCTCAATGCCGCCCCAGGCCGGGCTGCCTTGCAATGGAAAGAGGTCTCCCCTATCATCCGCTGGCCTTGAGAATTTGGTGATCTGACGATCTGTTGATCTGATGATCTGTAGAATGCTTCCCAAATCATCAGATCGACAGATCAACAGATTCCGGAGCTTTTGAATGAGTTCCCTAGCCGCCCTCCCCTACCCGCACATCGATCCCGTCTTCTTCGAATTGGGGCCCCTGCAATTCCGCTGGTATGGGTTGATGTATTTGATCGGGCTGACCGCAGCCTACTTCCTCATCACGCACAAGGTCGCGGCCAAAGGCATCCCCCTCACGCCGAACGATGTGTACGACATGGTGGTGTTCGCGGCCTTCGGCGTCTTCATCGGCGGCAGGCTTGGCTACACGCTCTTCTACAATTTCTCCTATTACCTTCAGCATCCCCTGAAAATTTTCGCCGTGTGGGAAGGCGGCATGTCGTTTCACGGCGGACTGCTGGGAACGATCATCGCGCTGGCGTGGTTCAGCCGGCTGCGCGGCATCGCGATCTACACCGTGGCCGATCTGGCGGCGGTGGTGACGCCGATCGGCCTGGGCTTCGGACGACTTGGGAACTTCATCAACGGCGAGCTCTACGGCCGGGCGGCCGATGTGCCCTGGTGCATGGTCTTTCCCGCTGGCGGGCCGGTCTGCCGCCACCCCTCGCAACTTTACGAGGCCCTGCTCGAAGGGCTGCTCTTGTTCACGGTGCTGTGGCTCATCGACCGACGGCCCAAGCCGCCGGGCACGGTGTTTTGGAGTTTCATCACCGGCTACGGCCTCTGCCGCCTGTTCGTCGAATTGTTCCGTGAGCCGGACCAGCACATGGGCTTTGTGTTGGGTCCGATCACCATGGGCCAACTCCTGTCTGCGCCCATGGTGTTGGTCGGCATCTTCATGTTGGTATGGGGCTACCACCAGGCGAACCTCAGGCCCGTGCAGCCAACATCACGCCATTCATAATTCCCGCCGCCGCTCCGCACGATCGAGCCTCGCACCGGCGCTTTGGGGGTCGGCTCTCCCGCCACGAGCCGGTTTCCGTCCCTCTCACACAATCGACCCAATCACAGCCCGAGCCACCCCGTGGCTCTCTGTTCAGGGACGTGCAAAAAAACTTCGGTTTTGCCATGTAGGTGGCAGAACGAGGACCGCCCTCCTCTGCACAATACGCCCGCCTTGGCACGAGAAGCGTATGGAGTCACTTGAGCACTGGGCGCAGAAGAATCGGTTGTTGAGCGCCCTGCCGAAATCCGAACTGACCCAGTTACTGCCCCACATGGAACGGATCAGCCTGTTCCCCCGCCAGGTGGTCCAGGGCCAGGGCTCGCCCGTGGAATACGTGCATTTTCCCGTCACCGGCGTCCTGTCGATGATCGCCTCCACCGCCGACGGCGACACCGTGGAGGTGGCCACCGTGGGCAGCGAAGGGTTCACGGCGGTCACGGCGATCCTCGGCAGTCCCAAGACGCGACAACAGGGAGCGCTCGTGAAGGTGGTGACGCTCATCCCGGGCTCTGTGCTGCGTCTCAAGGCCGAAATCATGGAAGAGGCGGTGGACCGGAACATCGAGCTGAACCGATGCACCAGGCGGTATCTCAGCGTCCTGTTCACACAGCTCGTCTTATCGGTGAGCTGCAACCGCCTGCACTCGCTGGAGCAGCGCTGCGCCCGCTGGCTGCTGGCCTGTATGGATCGAAGCGAGTACGAAGAGATCGCGGTCACCCAGGAACTGCTGGCCGAAATGCTGGGGGTCCGCCGTCAAAGCGTGGATCAGGTCCTCGGCGAACTCGAGTCGAACCGGATGATCGAGTGTTTTCGCGGCTCCATCAAAATCAACGACCGTGAACGCCTGTCCGCGGTGGCCTGCGAATGCTACCGCCTGTCGAAGGAACGGCTCGATAACTTTCTCGCCTGACTGTGCCGCGGCCTTCGCTCTCCGTGATTTCCCCTCGACGTTTTCGATGAATTCCCCGCTGCGCGGACCGCTCGCCCGCTCGATAGCATATCGGTATGACTCCTTCGGGAAGAGCCCGGCCGGCGCCCGAGCACCTGGCGCGCCACGGTCTGCTGGCGGCGTTGTCCGCACGGGATCGCGCGCGTCTGGCCGGAAAAATGGAACTCGTCACGCTGTCGCCCCACGACTTGCTCTATCGACCACCCGGCGTCATCCGGGAGGTATTCTTTCCGCTCACGGCCGTGCTGGTGCTCTCGGAGGAAACCTCGGAGGGCCACGTGGTGGAAATCGGACAGGTCGGCCGGGAGGGGATTGCGGGTGTCGAGGTCGCCCTACGCACGCAGTGGTGCGGCAAAGCGCTGGTGCGGACGGGGATTCAAATTCCCGGCACGGCGCTGCGCATGCGGGCCGAGCACTTCGCCGAGGAAGTCGATGCGTCGCTCAGCGTCAACCGCTGTGTGCGTCGCTACATGGGCTTCTTCTTCGCGCAATTGCAGGTGTTGGTCGCCTGCAGCCGCCACCATTCCCTGGAACAGCGCGGAGCACGCTGGCTGCTGGCGCTGCAGGACCGCGCCGGTGCACGCGAGCTCCGGGTGACGCAGCAACATCTCGCCGACATGCTTGGCGTGGCGCGCCAGAGCGCCGATCGATGGTTGGGAGAGCTGCACGAGGCCGGCATCATCGATCGCCGGCGGGCGGTGCTGACGATCGGGGACCGGTCACGACTCCTGGCGCGGACCTGCAACTGCTACCACGCCATCGCTGAACGGCTGGCAAGCATCGGCACCGGCCGGGGTTGAGCACCAACCCTCTTATTATCACCTCACGCCTGACGGATCACGGCCTGATGGGTCAGTACGGCATCTCATCGTCGTCCAGCCCGACGTGATGGCCCAGCTCATGCACGACGGTGTCGTAGACCTCCTGCACCACTTCTTCCGGCGTCTCGCAGAGCCGCAAGATAGGCCCGCGATAAATGGAAATCTGCGGCGGGTGCTCGCCGCCCGGCCTGAAGAAGGAGTCGGCGGCCAAGGATTGGCCTTGATACAAGCCCAGCAGGTCGTCCTCGCTCTCGAGCTCCAAATCGCGCAGCACGTCTTGCGGCGGCTCTTCTTCCACCACCACCGCGATGGATTCCATCAGCTTGGCGTAGGGCGGCGGCAGATCGGCGATGGCCTGTTGCACGAGCCGTGCGAAGGTCTCGGGCGAGATGCGCGCGTGCCGGGGCCTGCGGGCCATGGTCAGAAGCCGCTGCGCGGGTTGGGGTCGAGATAGGATTTCTGCCGCAGATTATAATTGAGGCCGGTCTCGCGCAAGGGCGGCGAATCCCAGATGATCTTGTTGCCCGGCGCCAGATTGGCGGCCGTCACGTAATGCTTCTTGGCCTCCGCCTTCTCGCCCAGCCGGTCGAGACACACGGCCCAATTGTAATGCGCTTCGGCCAGATCCGGCTGCGCCGTGGCGGCGGCTCGATAGGCCTGGCTCGCGCCCGACCAGTCCTTCGCCGCGACCAGCCGGTCGCCTTCGCTCATGAATGACGCGGCCTTCGCCGACGTGCCGCCCGGTGCGGGGAGAATCGTCACCGGAGCGATTTTCGGACCGGCACAGGCGGACAGCAGCCATGCTGTCAACAGATACGCGAGCACCCGTTCAGACCGCGTCGCCCATCTCTTCATAGCTCTCCTCCCATGAATAGGGTCTCTGTCAACAGGCAACACGAGACCCCGTTGAAAAAT
>CAZXRB010000179.1:0-4861 GCA_964642845.1 uncultured Nitrospira sp. | reverse complement strand
GGCACATTATAGATAGGGACTTTTCTGATGAGCACAACCATTTTGAGATAGGTTCTAGACTGTTCTTAAGCGGGCAGCGGGTCGGACTCAACGACCTTGCCTGCCGGTGTGGCTATAGAACTGGCTCGTCGAGGGAATCTGCGTGAGCGAACCATGGGGCACGCCGAGCGGTTGGATTTGCGGAAATGCCAGGATGAGGGGCTGAGCGGGCAGCGTAATGGCTTCCCGGAGCCTCGTCTGAGCTGCGGCTGAGGGAAGGTCGCCTGGCTGCGGAGAGGGCGGCGAACCGGCTCGCGGTCCTTGGTCAACGCCGAGAATGTGGGTCGGCGGGACGGTCGGTTGGAAGATCAGGCCGCCGATCATCGCAGGAATGGTCTGTCCCCCGGAGATTCCAGCGGTCCGGGATTCCGACATCATGGAGTTCGCGTGTAATTGGTCGAGCACGCGCTGCCGCTCGGCTAACAGCGCGTCAATCTGCTCCGGCGACTGCGCCGTCGCCAGCGCCTGATTCGCCGCGTCGAGTTGCTGGCGTAGCCGGTTAGTCTCGCTCCGCAACGACGCCAGTTCTTGTTTGGCGCTGTCATTGTCTCGGAGCGCGTTGATCGCCTGCATGACTTCGCTGCGATCGACCTGCGCGGTGAGGTCAACGTGGATAACGACCGCGCCGTTCTCGATCCTCGTGGAGGTCTGCTGATCGAGCACCGTGATGCTGCCGGCGCTGAAGGTGCGGAGCTCATCGCGCGTGATGTCCAGATTCCTGATCTCGGTCACGCTCTCCAGAGAGGTGGCCACTTGCTCGAGGGCCTGCCGCTTGGCGGACTCAATGGCCACGCGGATCGCCTCGGTCCGGGTATCGTGCGCGCCCATACGATAGTCGCTGCTCACGGTGACGACATGAGCTGCCGGCTCCTGATGAGCTTGAGATGGAACGGGCGCGACGGAGCCGCCCTGCGAGGTCATCTCCGAATACAGCGGCACGGCGCGTGGGCGGTAGCGCTCGGGAATCGACCCCAGGTCGTTGGTGAAGGTCTGCGTGCCGGCGTCATCCGTATAGCGATAGATCTGAGAGGTGGCCAACAAGGGAGTGGCGCCGCACAGGAGAAAGAACGCCACGAGGGGAGGGAGAAACCGCATGACGGCACCTTTCGATCCGTCACTCGACCGTATGTCACTATAACAAATGTGGCGGCCGTCGTGGGGATTCGCAGAACTAGCTAGAGAAAGAGTTAGGAGAGGGTTCTTACCTCGGAATGAAGAACGGGAGGGCATGCACCGTCGCGCCGTGCTTCTTTCCCTCTATGTCGACGGTCAATTCCGTGCCGGGCTTGCTGAAGTCGCGGAGCGGGAAGGCGAGCGCGATGGGAGCGTTGAGGTGCGGGGAGTGCACGGCGCTGCTGATCCAGCCGACTTCGCGGTCGCCGCTGAACAGCTTGGCGCCTTTCGGCGGAACGTCTTGGCCTTTGACGACCAGCCCGACCATGTGGCGCCGCACGCTGCCGTAGGTGTCCATTCGCGCCACCACTTCCTGTCCGGGATAGCAGCCTTTGGTCAGGCTGAAGGCTTTCCCTTCCAGGTTGGCTTCCGGCGGCACGATCTCTTCGGTCAGTTCGGCGCCCGCCTTGGGTAGACCGGCTTCGATCCGTAACGCTTCGCGAGCCTGGCTCCCCACCGGCTTGATCCTATGTTTCGTGCCGGTCTCCATGAGGCTGTTCCATGCCGCAGGAAGGCCGTCGGCCGGTAGCATAATTTCAAGATCGATCTCGCCGGTCTCCTCGGTCCGCATGACCAGCGCCTGCTGCCCTCCGATCTGCGCCGACACGAATGAAATCGGCTTGAGATCGCCGGCGTCCACGCCGAACGCCGATTGCAGAACGGCCGGCGCGTTCGGCCCGCTGACGAGCAGGAGCCCCCAGCTCTCGGCGCAGTTTTCCATCTTGGCCTTGGTGCCGTAGAGCAGGAATTTCCGCAGCGTCTGATAGGTCGCCTCGCCGATCTCGCCAACATCTTCGAGCATCACCGCGTCGGTCTGCATGTAGACGCGGAAGTAGGTGAGCATCTTGCCCTTGTGCGTGAGCAGGCTCGAATACCGGCCCTGTCCCGCCTGCAACGGCAGGATGTCGTTGCTGATGACGCTCTGGAGCCACTTCACGCGGTCGTCCCCGGTGACGCGGATCTTGCCGCGATGCGACAAATCGGCCAGGCCGATCGACTCACGCACGGCGCGATACTCAGCTTCGGGATTGCCATAGTGGGCCGGCATCTCCCAGCCGGCGCTCTCGTGGAACGTGGCGCCGAGCTGGGCGTGGCGGCTATGCAATCGTGATTGTTTCATCACCGGTAATTTTCAATGTTCAATATTGAGATTCAACGCTCATGATTCAATTGAACATTGATCATTGGCCATTGAGCAGTGCTTCGACGAGCTCTTTCATGCGCGCCGAGAATTCATTGCGCGAGACGATTTTCGTCACGCCCAGCGCCTTGGCTCGGTTCCAGGTGTCCACTTCTTCGTGGTTGGCGAAGGCCAGCACCGGCAAGGTCTTCGAGCCCGGCTCTGCCCGCAAGGCCTCCAGCGCCTTCAGCCCGTCGACCGATGGGTCGTTCATGTTCAGCACCGCGGCGGCCGGTCGCAAGGCGGCGGCCTTTTCCCGGACTTCTTCCTGCGCCCGCGCGCGCTCCAGAACATAGCCGTGCGGCTTCAGCGCATCGCGCAGCTTGGTGTAGAAGAAGATGTCGTTGACGGCAACCAGAATGGTCTTCTGGTCTGTCTGGTCTGTCTTGTCGGGGAGGCTCATGTGAGGATCTCTTGTGTTCCGCTCATCATACCGACGAGATAGCCCAGACAGACCAAACAGATTTGATCAGTTCAGCGAGCTAATCAACCTTCCCAACGCCCGCTTCGCCAGCGCGTAGTTGGGATTGAGGGCCAGGGCCTTCTTGTAACTGTCGATCGCTTCCGTCCATTTCCCTTTGCGCTCGTACACGCGGCCCAGGTTCAAGTGGGGGAACGCCGGGCTCTCATAGCGCTTGGCCTGCATGGCCTTCTGGAACCAGGGGATGGCCTCGTCGAACTCGCCCTTCTCGATGAGATAGGCGCCGATGTCATTATACGGATTGCCGAAGTCCGGGTCCTGGCGAATCGCCTTGTGGCATTCTTCGATGGCTTCGTCGAGCCGGCCCATGAAACTGTAGGTCCAGCCCAGGAAGGTGTAGGCTTCGGCGGTGGGATGGACGTTGAGCGACTGCTTGTAGAGGTTGACGGCCTCTTCCAGCTCGCCCTTCATCTGACGCTCATAGGCCTGCTGAAAGAGCTGCCACGCTTCGCGCTTATCTTCTTCGCGGCCTTCGCCTTGTACGAGAAAATCTTGAACGTCCATAGTGCGGCTGCTGAAAAACGCCCCCAGCTTCGTTCTCGGTCGCTCAACCCCCTCAACGTACCGCAAGGGTACGCCTCGGAGCTTTCGCTCCCTGCGGCCTCGCTGGATGACGTTTTTGAGCAGCCGCAGGGATGAAGTAGAATGGGATGAGACTTAAACGCCTACTCCTGTTTTAACTTCTTCTTGATCAACTCGGCGCCATAGCGGCCGGAGAGCAACATGGACCCGAACGCGGGGCCCATGCGGGGTGTGCCATGGACGGCGGCGACCGCCAGGCCGATGACGAAGCAGTTCGGATAGACTTCGCCGGTCCGGTCCATCACTTCTTCTTCCGATCGCGAGACCCACATGGCGCCGTTGCCGGGCACCGGCTTATACAGGTTGCGCTTGTGCAACAACTCGACGACGACGGCATCGTGTCCCGTCGCATCCACGACGACTTTGCTCTCCAGCGCGATGGGATCGACGTGGATGATGTCGTGGCCGGCCATCTCGGCCGTGGTGTTGTTCACCACGACGCCCTCTAGTAACCCGTCTTGGCGGAGAATCAAGTCCACGACCCGCGTAAGATTCAGCACCTTGGCGCCCGCCCGGTAGGCGGCCGCCACCAGCGCCCCGGTCGCGTGCGGCGGATCGACCATGTACATCCCCTCACAGTCCTTGATCTTTTTGCAGGGCACGCCGATTTCTTCCAGGATCTCGTTGGCCGGCTCGCAAATCGTGGCCTTGTTCATCAAATAGCCGCCATGCCAGAAACCGCCACCCAGAGCCAGGCTTTGCTCGACGATCAGCGTGCGGAAGCCCATCTTGGCGAGATCATGGGCGCAGATCAGTCCCGAGGGCCCGGCGCCGACGATGACGACGTCGCTCTCGATGAGGCTATCGAATTCTTTATAGTACTCTTTGGCGATATGGCGAGTGATGTCACGCTCGCGCAGCGGAGCCGGTTTGGGCTTAGGCATGCGGCACCTTCCTAATTTTCAATGATGAATTTTCAATGTTCAATTTTGCGTGTCGCGAACCAGCCGCAGCCAATAGTGCGTTTCACGTGCCTCCTTCGATGCAATGCCGATCTTGGCGGCGAAGTCCGCTCGACTCACTCCTCTGGCCATTCGGCGTCCACTCTTCGTTCATGAGGGTTCATTGAACATTGAACATTACGAATTGAAAATTGTGGTTCAGCGATAGATTTCCGCCCCCGATTTTCTGAATTCTTCCGCCTTCTCTTTCATCCCGACCTGGATGGCCTGCTGTTCGTCGATTTGCTTCTGCGCCGCGTACTCGCGGACGTCCTGGGTGATCTTCATGGAGCAGAAGTGCGGCCCGCACATGCTGCAGAAGTGCGAGACTTTCGCCGCGTTGTCGGGCAGCGTGGCGTCGTGGAATTTGCGCGCCGTCTCGGGATCGAGCGACAGATTGAATTGATCTTCCCAGCGGAACTCGAAGCGCGCCTTGGAGAGCGCGTTGTCGCGGATCTGCGCGCC
>CAZXRB010000178.1:0-4867 GCA_964642845.1 uncultured Nitrospira sp. | reverse complement strand
ATCGGGCCTCGACTGTCAACCAATTGAAAGGGGGCCCTATTCATAGAATCTCCTGGGACGTAATAGGAAATAAAGACCCGCGCGTGCCTCCGGAGCCATGCTAGGAGCCGTGGCGCACAGGTGCGTTACGCGGTGCTCATAAGTCCATCAAGATTGCCTCAAGAAATTCGGGAGAATCACTCTACTCCCCTGGACAGGCGGAAGGGCGTCCGGAAGATCAAGAGCGTGTTAAATGATTGTTACGCGGTGATGTGGAAGGAGAGGGAGCTGAGCCTGAAAGACGTCATGCTGGCGCGGAGGAGTGCGGTTATGTGGCGGACCGCCGGAGGCCCAACAGGCCGGCCAGGCCGCCGGCGAAGAGGAGGGACGCGGCGGGGAGCGGAACAATCGCCGTGTTCGTTCCCACCCACAGCGAGGCGCCGCCCGACAGATTTTTGATATGCGACGCCATGATATAGGTGCCGGTTCCACCGCCCGGTAGTGAAAAAAGATGAAAGTCTGAGACGTCGAGGTCGTGACCGGCTACGGCGAGATCGAACGAGAGCGTCTGCCCATGGCCGAGGAAGTTACTGCCGATATATTCGAATTTGCCATCGTAGTAACCGTCGCCATCGGCTTTGAGCGAATTCACCGTGGAACTCCCGGTCGGGGCAAGCGTGGTTTGGTAGGTGATGCTCGCCGCGCTGACGTTTGAGAAGACCAACTGATTCGGGTTCACCCCCGGCCGGCCGAAGTTGAAATACAAGGAATCGAGCTTCGTTCCCACGCCGGCCTGACTGAGCAATTGAAATCTGATTGCATTTCCCAGATCGGTCAACGTGACGCTGGCGAGCGGCGTCACCGTGCCGGTCGGAGGGCTGAAGACATGGTCCAGGTTGTACATGACCGCCGACGCGGTCCCCGGCGTGAAGCCGAGCAGCCCAAGAAGCACGGCGCCGGCGAACAGCACCGGAACGCTGGCGAGCTTGTTTCTACTCATCACCATACATCCTCTCGACACGGAAGATGGGCGCACGAGCGTGCGCGGTCGAAAGACCGCCACGCCATCCTGCCGACTACACGAAGGCCCGGCGCCCTAGGGTCAGCACGCCGATCACGCCGCTCGCAAACAGCCAGGCGGCGGCCGGCAGCGGCACCACGGCGTTCACGACATTCCCGCTGAACACCGACGTGCTGGCAAACGCCTCGCCGGCTCCCGTATTGGCGGAGCCGAACAGGAGCGTGAGCGCTCCCTCGAACGGCGACCCGGGCGTGAGCCCGTAGTACGACAGGAGATCGGCGTGCTTGGTATCGGTGAACGATCCGAACGTCACTTTGAACTGACTGCCCAGATCCTGCACGAAGGCGCTGGTGAACGCGCCGCTGAGCAGCGTGGAGCCGAGCGGAATGTCGGTGGCTCCTTGAAGCTGGACACCGCCCATGATCGTGATCGTGCCCCCTGAACCGAACTGCCACCAGCCGTTGTTGGCGCCACTCGGCGGGGGAACTCCCGCTCCGGTCAGGCTCCCGGAGGTGAAGTTCAGGACGCAACTGAGACAGAGCGAGGTGACGCCGGCGTGGGCCGGCGTGGAGAGGCCGACCACGTTATCCACTTCGATGTTGCTGCCGATCAGTCCGCCTCCGGTCCCGTCATACGAAATGGAGCCGGACGTCGGCGCGCTGATGTTGAAATCCAATTGCACCGCCAGAGCCGGCCGGCTGACGAGCAGTCCCACCACAGTCAGGGCCAGGTAGGCGGTAATGAGGAGGAGCTTCGCCTTCATACGACCGTCCTTCCTCTCGTTATGGCAAGAGAGTCGCACATCTGCACATCGAAATCAGAGGGGCAGCCCGCCTTTCGAACGGGCTGCCCTCTCATCCTACTGCTCTCAGGGATTCGGGCTCGCGTAGAAGCCGCGGCACTGGCTGTCGTACTCCGCCGCGCGCGATGCGTAGCTGGCATGATCGGGGGCAATCCGATCTTCCGTCTTCGTGGCAAGGATGTTCGGCGTCGCTTCGAACGCCCAGTTGGCCGGTAGATTTTCGATCACGGTCGTATTGGCCGCATCAGACATGAACCGGGCGATGAAGGCATCTTTCGTGGCATCACCTGTCCCTGCGGTCTTGGTGTAGCCTTCCAGGTTGACCCAGAATTCGCTCTTGCCGCAGCGCACGCCCTGCAATACTTTTGGGCGGGCGGTCGCCTTGACAGGATCGGTCACCGTGGCATCCACGCCGCGGAAGCCGTTAATGTTGACCACATGCGCATGGGTCATCGGGTTGACGACGGCCGGCGTGATGTATGCCGGACTCCCCGTCGCCTCGAACGAGTCGATGTAGCCGATCTTACCCGTGAACCCCGTGCCCTGGATGTCGTTCAGGCAATCCCGCACGCCCGAGCTGGACGCGAAGTAGAACGCGACGTTCGTCGTGCTGACGCTCCACTCAGCCGCTTCTTCCTTCATCAGCACCTGATCAAACGCCGCCTTCGAGCCGGAACCGAATTCCCGCATGCAGAGGCGGATCTGGTTGCCCGCGGTTGTGGTGGACAAGGCTTGCCCCGGCGTTGAAGGCGGGTTCAACGCGGTCGTCACGCCATACCCCAGTTCTCTCCAGTCTCGCGCCGCACGCGTGAAGATCTGCTCGATCTCAGTCTGGGTGAGGTTCTGGATCGGGCCGAGATCATTGCCTGCCGAGTCTACCCGGCGCACGTTGTTCTGCACCACGATGCTGAAGGGTAGCACCATCAGCTTGTGCTCGGTAATGTTAGGAGCGGGATCGGCTGGCTCGGTCCCTGCCGGAGACGTTTGCCCGTAGGACGTGAACTGCACGTCGGAAAATCCGAAGTCGGTAGACTGTCTCACGAACGTGGGTGTCGGATAGTCCGTGGTCACGCCGCTCGGCGGGTTCGTGCAGGTCTTATTCTCCTGAATAGTGATGGTCACGACGCTAGCGGTATCGACATCGTAGAACGTCTTATTCGTCGGGGCAAGAGCTCCGCACCCGCTGATGGCCGGATTGTTCACGTCGATATAACCCAGGTATCCCTTGCCATTGTACTTACCCTTTGACCGATCACCGCCGGTCAAGTCATCGGTGGGATAGGGACCATCCGATGAACCCCTGGCAGAATAGTGAAAATTCACGTCTTGACCGTTAAACTTGCATTTCCAGAGATGGGTATTGTTATTGGCCGACTGATAGTGCGTGATCGTCCCGGCGGTGTGGTCGCATACCGACAAGGGTACTTCGTTGATGAACTGACGCCCAGCGGAAGAGCCGGAAGCGAACAGATCCACTGCTTCCGCATTTGAAACCACCCCAGCGACGCCGAGCACGGCGGCTGCGATGGCGGCGAGTTGACTGGTCTTCATTATGTATTCTCCTTGTTATGACTTCGAATGTTTCGTTGACTCACTGCACCGATCATGGCACCGGCTTACGCGGTCTTGGCGAACAGGTTCCGCCGGGCCATCCCGACAAGGCCGATCAAGCCGCTGCCGAAGAGCACCACCGCCGCGGGCACCGGAATCGCTGCTAGCTGGCCGCCGGTGATCTGGAAAATGCCGTTGGCAAACAACTTGGCCTGGCCCATGGCCATCAGCGGATCGTCCACCAGCTCCGAGTCTCCCTTGACGAGGTAGAGGAGCTGGTCCAGGTTGGCCGCCATCGAGATGTTGAAGGCGCCGAAGATCCGTTCCGCGGTGCCCGTACGCTGGCTATGGGCATTCGCGTTATCGAACGGCAATACTGTTCCGTTCTGCCCGGTGATGAGGTTGGGTGCATTCGTATCATTGACGGCCTGCGACCAGTTGAACAACTGCGTCGCATTGCCGATGGCAGACTGAACGGTTCCCGCCAGATTAGTTGATGATCCTGCCTTGATGGTGACGCCGCCGGTGAGTCCTTCATCCTTAAACGCCATGACCGTGTAGCGGACAGGATATTGCGGTGCCGCCGGGTTGGTATCGATCACGCCGGCCGCATTCAGGTAGGCCGACAGATCGAAGGTATAGGTTTGGCTCGGATTGGTCAGCGCATTCATGTCGCCGACCGGTCCAGAGCCGCCGATGGGGGTAAGGTCGCTCAGATTGATTATGGCTTCCTTGCCCTCACCCGTGGTGCGATTGCCATAGATGGAGATGATCAAATCCCCTGCCTGGAAATTGAACGCCTGCGCCGGGCCGCTGAACGTGCCCGCCATGACCGCGGCCCCCGCGAGGGCCATCACGGCCTTCTGTACTGTCTTCATTAGAATCCTCCTTCGCGAATGGATAATCCGACTGCCCGCTGTTGCTTGGCACACTTGATTCCGTCCGACCGCTTCACTCCCGACGCTGCTTGAAGGCAGGGCCGGAAGTCCGAAGCTGCCCGCAACACCTCCTTTCATACGGTTGATCATTGGTTCTCTCCTGTGCTGCCTCCGGTTATGACCGTCCCTGTTGTCACGAGGTGCTTGTAGTGGACCCGTGTTACTGCGACGTAAGGAATCAGTGGGAGCTTCGTAAACGTTCCGTCAAGTTTCCCGTGACTGAGCTGCATCGGAAACACGGGTCCCCTCTTTCTCACAGCGGTCGGAGAATCGCACAGGGCGGGTTACAGCCGAATGGGCGCTTTTATTGCGGATGCGTTAAATGTGGATGCGTATCGGAACCGGGCCCGAACCGCCGCACCGGGCCAATCGGTGGACAAAGGCTTGATGGGACGCGCCGTTAGGCAGGGATGAAGAACTTCACGATGACCACGCGGTCCATGCCCTCGGGGGGCGGCCGCACCTGGGTGACTTTCGAGCGCATCGAGGGCGGATTGATCGAAGAGGAGGCTGCCGGAGGCATTGAGCAGCCGGTATTGCAGGACCCGGCCTTGCTCGTCGAGCACGAGTTCGCAC
>CAZXRB010000177.1:0-4900 GCA_964642845.1 uncultured Nitrospira sp. | reverse complement strand
GGTGTCGATCGCCATCGTCGACAACCCCAACGCCGCATACCTTGCTGGCCCGACCCAGATCACGCTCACGACGTCTTGGCAGCGCTTCAAGATCACGGGCACCCTCGCGAGCGGCCAGACTGGCCTATGGATCGTCGTCCGCCAGTACGCCGCCAACGGCGCCGATTGGACCACCGGCGAGATCCACCTCTGGGGCGCCTGCCTCCAGCAAGGGAACGATCCGCAGAAAGCCTATGCCCGCACCTGGGCATCCCAAACACCACCCATCACTTCAGGCCTCGCCTCTGGATCTATCGTCATCGCCGCGCCCGACTCGACCACCTCGCCCCTGAAGGTCCACGGCCCCGGCTCCAACCTGGCCGACAGCACGCTGCTTGAACTCACCCCCAGCGGCGAGCTCATCCTCGCCGGCGGCTCCGGCAACGGCTACCGCTTGGCGGAACTTGGTGCTGCGAACAATCCCTCAGGATGGTCCGGAGTGCTGAAGGTGAAAACGCCTGCCGGCGCCACCCTCGGCTACATACTACTCTACTCAAGCCCGTGACGGTCCGCCGCCTCAATCTCCCCGTCCGTTCCGGGCACCCCGCGTGGCAATCAGATCAGGATCCTCTCTCTGGACCCTTCTGGAAGAGACTGCCGATCAGGCTCAAGCGCCGACCCGTCGCTGTAAAGGACCGTGACGCACGGACCCACGTTTGAGCTTGTGCTTGTCTGCAGATGTCGTGGACAACGCCCAACGCCAAGCATGTGCATGTGGTCAGGCAACCTGTGATAATGTAAGGAGATTGAAGTGCGCGAGTCAATATCCGAAAGCTTGTTCCGTCAAGCAGATTCTATGCTTGCTGCTCGTAGCAGGTCTGGTTGTGGCTGCGGTTCCCGGATTAATCACCGTGCTCTGCATATCCCCCGATGGCCACGCCGCAGTGGAGGATCTCAACGCACTCTGTTGCCGTAGTGGCAAGCTATCCGGTTTGACTTCTGGCCCCCGATCGTCCACAGCCAGCCATTTTTCTCAGAGTGGCTCTTGCGGCAACTGCACAGATGTCCCTGTCTTCGCAGCCGCCGACCGCCAGCCCGCCGTTTCGGTTGACTCCCAGGCCGCCCCGGGTTCGCCAGGGGTGGTGTCCCTGACTATCCAGTGCAGTACTACCACGCCGGCCTCCGCCACGCACACGCTGGCTCACTCGCCAATCAGCGAGAGCCCGGTGTCCTCGGCGCTTCGTTCCGTTTCCCTTCGCTGTTAACCCTACTTCCCACGGATTAGGTCCAGCCGGATTTCGGGGCTTACACCCGCTTCTGTCAGCGATCATTCGCCGCGGCGCGGGCAGGTTGCCTCCCAGACACCGGCCTGAATCCAAACTTGAGAGGGAAGCAATGAAGCAGGATAGAGGATCATTCATCAGCCTTGTGGGCCCTTCGATCACTTTCATCCCGGACGTGCTGCGTCCGTTTCGGGATTGCTGGAGATTTTGTCGAAGAACTGGCCAGATCGAGACAGCGTTGCGAGCCTTTTTCATCTGGCTCACAGCGTGCTCAGCGCTGACGGTTGTTGCCGTGGCACAGTCGCAAACTCTCCCACCCGTTCCTTCCTCGAGAAGATACATGGACGCCGCAGGCGGCGTCAGTGTGCAGAAGCTCGTGGAGACGGCGCTCGCGAGAAACGCAGACCTGCTGGCGACACGAAGACGGATCGCCGAAGCGCAAGGCCTGCTTAACCAATCGCGGCTCCGGCCGAATCCTGGTTTGAATATCAAGGTCGCCAACGGCTCCGTCCTGAGAAGTCCTGGAGAACGTGACTATACCATCAGCTACGCCCATACGTTCGAGCTGGGCGGGAAGTGGAACCGACGTGTTGAGGTGGGTCAACTTGTCGAGGAGCTGGCATCCCTCGAAGTTGCTGACCAGGAGCGCTTATTGAAAGCAAGCGTAAAAACCCGCTTCGGAGAGGCGCTGGCCTTCATTCAGAACCTGGAGATCGCGGAGCAACTGTTGCAGCTCAACGAACAGGGCTACCGCATTGCTCAGGCGCGGGTGGAGAAGGGTGAGGCGGCGGAACTGGAAGAGCGTTTGATGCGGGTGGAAGTGAACCGGGCGAGGTCGGACCAGATGCTCCTCAACAACCAGGTCGAGCGGGCAATCCTGGAATTGAAAAGACTGGCCGGCCTGGGGCTGGATGAACCGTTGAAGCTGAGCGGAAGGCTCGATGTCCCACCCGTGGAAATCTCTCTGGCTCAGGCCATGGGGCGGGCTCTGAACAAGCGCCCGGACTTGCAGGCCGCCAGGCTCGCGGAAAGGCTCAGCGAAGCAGAACTTCGGGCGGCGCTTGCGGAGGGCATCCCCAACCTGCTCGGTTTTCTGGAGTACTCGCGCATCAGCAGCCGGTTCGGTTCGTACGGTTTGAGTGGCTCAGGGCAGCTCGTTCCCATGCGCGATACCGACAATATCCTGGCGGCGGGCATCTCGATCAACCTTCCCTTTCGCAACCGAAACCAGGGGAACGTACAAGCGGCACAAGCGAGAACGAGCGCCGCCAGTCTCCGCAGCGCGTACGCCGAGCAAGTAGTCCGCCAAGAGGTTGAGGCTGCCTACACGCGGTACGAGACGGCTCGCCGGGCGCTCGGCACTTTCAACCGGGGCGTGATGCAGGAGTCGCTGGACAACCTGAAGATTGTGCGCGCCGCTTATCAGTTTGGAGAATTGCGCATTCTGGACGTGCTGAACGAGCAGCGGCGCTTCACCGATACCCAGAGAGCGTGGACCGACTTGCTGCGCGAGTACTATCTCGCGTTGGTGGAACTCGAGAGGGCTACAGGCGAGTCGCTGTTCTGAGGGAGGGCAAGAATGAGCAACGTAAACTCAGTTCCGACTAGGGGCATGACTCTAAGGCGGCTGATTTTCCTTACGCTTGCCACTGGGGTGGTGGCAGGCGTCCTCGGGTGGCTCGTGATCGACCTCATCCGACATGTTTCGCGTTCCACTGAGGGGCGGCGAGCCCCAGCCGAGATTGGCACGGAAACGGCCCCAGTTGGCGTTGTCAAACTGGAACTCGCCGCCATGCGGAATATCGGGCTGACAGTTGTCCAGGCGCAGGTGAGAACAGTTCAGCAACTGATCCGGGCCACAGGCAGCATTGGCCCCAATGAGAGCCGTCTGGCGCACATCCGTCCCTTGGCCCGTGGACGGATCGAAAAAGTCCATGTGCGGTTGGGGGACCGCGTGCGGGCCCGCCAATCACTGGTGGATTACGACAATATCGAACTTGGGGAATCGATCGGGGCGTATCTGTCAGCCGTAGCAGGGCTGGAAAAAGCTAAGACCGAAGCCGAAGTCGCCAGGCGGTCGCTGGAACGCGCCCGAAGCCTGGTCGAGCTCGGCGCGGTCGCGCGAGCCGAATTCGAAAGAAGAGACGCTGAATATCGGAACGCGCTGGCGTCGATCAACAGCCAGAAGGCGGACATCTCCACCGTGGAGGAGAAGCTCCACCGTTTCGGCTTGACCGACACGGATCTTCAGAAACTCAGCCCACAGGTCAGCTCGGATTACCATCGCGAAGCTTCACACGCCACGCTGACCGCCCCGTTTGACGGCGTGATCGTCAAGTACAACGTTGCCGAGGGTGAGGTCGTCGGCGCCGACGACGAACTGTTCACGCTTGCCGATCTTTCCACGGTCTGGGTGCTTGCCGATGTGTACGAGAAGGACATCGCGTTGATTCGCGAGGGGCAGGAGGCGCGGATCATCACGGACGCTTACCCAGGCGAGGTCTTCCGCGGCAGAATCACGTACGTCAGCGACACGCTCGATCCCAAGACGCGCACGGCTAAGGTGCGCTGCGAGGTGCCGAATCCGGATGGCCGTCTGAAGCTAGAGATGTTTGTGACTGTCGAGCTTCCAACGCCGCTCGGTCGCCAGGCGCTGATGGTTCCATCCACCGCCATCCAACAGATCGATGACCAGCCAGTGGTCTTCGTGAAGACCGGTGAGGCTCGGTTTGAACGCCGCAACGTGCGGCTCGGTGTCAACAGCAAGGGCTGGGTAGAGGTGACGAGCGGCGTCCGGGAGGGCGAGCCGGTGGTTGCGGAGGGGAGTTTCCACTTGAAATCCGCGCTCCTTCGAGAGCGGATTGGGGGCGAAGAGTAGTGGAGACGCACAATGCATCGAATCATTGAATTGTCGCTGAAATATCGCTTCCTGGTTATCGTCTGCGCGCTATTGGTCATCGGCGTGGGTGTCTATGACCTGCGCCGGCTGCCGATCGACGCGGTCCCCGATATCACGCCGAACCAGGTCTTGATCCTGACGCGTGCGCCGGGCCTGGGTCCGGTGGAGGTCGAACGCTTCATTACCTTTCCGGTCGAGACGGCCATGAGCGGGCTGCCCGGAATCACGGACATCCGCTCGGTGTCGCGCTTCGGCCTGTCCGTCGTGTACGTCTTCTTCGAGGACGACATCGACATCTACTTCGCCCGCCGCCTGGTGATGGAGCGGCTTCCTCAAGCCAGGGAGATGATTCCACCGGGATTCGGAACTCCGGAGATGGGACCGATTTCGACCGGCCTGGGCGAGATTTACCAGTTCGAGGTGAAGGGCAAGGGCTACTCTTCCATGGACCTGCGCTCGATCCTCGAATGGGACATCGCCTTCAAGCTTCGCTCCGTGCCGGGGGTGGTCGAAGTGAATACCTACGGGGGCGAGTTGAAGACGTACGAGGTCCAACTCGACGCCAACAAGCTGGTCAGCTATAACCTCTCACTTCAGCAGGTGATCGACGCGCTGGAGCGGAACAACTTCTCCACGGGGGGCGCGTACATCGAGCACAACCGCGAACAGCAGGTCATCCGGGGTGAAGGCCTGGTGGGGAGTTTGCAGGACATCGAGAACATCGTGGTGGCCGCCACAC
>CAZXRB010000176.1:0-4949 GCA_964642845.1 uncultured Nitrospira sp. | reverse complement strand
TCCAGGTGCTTTTCTCCGCATCCGGTGTCACTCAAACCAACGGGTGCCTGATCTACTACAGGACAAGCGATGATATCGCCGCTGTCTCCGCCGATACGGCCACGCCCGAGAACTACCAGTGGGCTGGATGGGCGGTGATTGGCACTCCCGGCGTCACCGTCTCCAACAGTCAGTGCACGCTGGATTACCAGAATTCTTGGGTCGTCAAGAACGGCTCCCGGGTAACGCTGAACCTGAGTCTCAGTTTCGCGTCAAGTTGGTCTGGAACCAAGGATGTCTTTATGGCGGCCGCCGACTCGGCGCAGACCGTCGCCTGGCCGTATGTCGGCTACTGGACCCTCCCCTAGCGAGGAACCAATGATGAGAACGGCAACCTTTCTTCTAAGCGTTCTGCTGGCTGTGCCTGCCGCCAGTGCCCAAACAACAAATCCGGCCAGTGGTACGGTGCGCGGAATTGTGCAGGACGAGTTGCGGCGCCCGCTGAATAACGCAACCGTCTGGCTCCAGATCCGACGCGCCAATGAGAAAGACCGGCCCCGGCCGTTTCATCAATGGACCAGGACAGGGCCTGGAGGCCAGTTTCAGTTCTCGGGAGTGCCAACTGGCAGATTCATCCTATGCGCTCAGCTTCCCGGCAGCGATCTGGTGGACTCCTGCCAATGGGATTCGCAACCTCCATCCGTTGTGGTGAGCGGAGCGGTGGCGGTGAACGTACCCGCCATCACTTTACACAAAGGCTACCCGCTTCGGGTCCGCATCGATGACCCGCGCGGGGATCTGAGCGTTCGGGAACTGCGCACGCAGGGAGCCGGCGTTCGTCTCGGAGTCTGGACTCCGGCAGGCCTGTTTGTGCCCCTGGCGCTGCGCTATAAGGAACCGCGAGGTGAAGAGCACGAAGCCGTCGTGCCGTATCGCACCCCCTTGCGGCTGCTGGCACAGGGGCAACGGTTTGTCTTAGCAGACGAGCGCGGAAACGCGATCGACAATCGACAGGGGGTCCGGCTCCCACTCCTCATTCAGCCGGGCAAGGAGCCGAAGCTGATCCGCTTTGAGGTCAAGGGAGTTGAAAAGCCATGAGCATCCAGCACATTGGTCTTGGCCGCCGTCGGTTTCTATTCGGAGCCATCCCCGCGATCTGCGCGGCTCAAAACCGGCCAGCCGCTCGGACCGAGTATATAGGGCGCGCCGGGTTTCCCAGCGAGGTAAAAGCGCAACTCGACCGGCTCGGCGACCGATTGGTGAAGCCCGGTAAGGAGCGAACAATCTTGCAGGGTACATTTGTCGACGCTACAAGCGCACAATCCCCCGCTCAGGTTGTCTATCAACTTCCTGACCGTTTCCGCTTCCAGACGACCGGCCCGCTCAACAGGATCGTGGTGTTTGATGGCGAGACGCCTCGATCTACACGCGCCCAGGTCGACAGCGCCGAGGAAGACCTTTTGGAGAGCTTCCTTGCGGATTCGCCTGATGGCTTCTTCGATGACCTGCGCTCAGGGGCCGCCTTGCGCTTGCTGGGGCGGCGATTCCGGCCCGGTCCTTCAATCGTTCCAGACTACAAGGGGCCGCTCTTCGATATCTACGAACTGGCAGGCGTCGTCCGCATTCGCCGCGACCGCCGCAGCCGTGTGAAGCGATTCTACTTCGACTCCGCCTCAGCCCTCCTTCTTCGCGTTCGCTACGAGGATGTCTCTCGGGGACCTAAGGTATCCATTGAGACTCGCTTGTCGCAGTGGCGCGATTTCGCGGGGAATCCGCTTCCAGGACAGCTTGAACGATGGGAGAACGGGAAGCTCGTCTTTGCCTTTCGCGTCGCTTCGGCGGACCTGCTCCCTCGCGGCGACGAAGGCATTTTCCGCACCCCGTAACCGAGCCGAGAGAAGAAACCCATGACGAAACTGATCTCCCTGTGCACCTTCTTCGCCGTACTGGCCTCGGCACAAACCGCTCCCCTGGAGACCAGGCCGCAGCGGGGCTTTTTGCCGAGCGCGGTCTACTCGCTCTCCGAGTTGGATTCCGTCAACACGGTGAACGGGAATCTTAGCCTTCGTATTCCGCTGGCCTCACTGCCGCCCGGCCGCGCCGGCCACAGCTTCGACGTGGAACTGCTCTATCACTCCCAGATTTACGACATCAGCATCGGGCGGCGGATGTCGCCCAGCAACAACGAGGTCCTCACTCAGGAGTTGACCAACGGCAAGACGGGCGGCTGGCATTACAACTTCGCCAATATCGGTGTCGATTTTGAGATCCGGCAAACCCTCAGCGGCGGGTGGAGTTGCACCACTGACGGGCTGCCGGCGATGCGCCTCTACAGGCTGCGCATCGGGTTGGCCGACGGAAGCCAGCACATCCTCCATCTGCGAGGCTACGGCGACGAACTCGGCGACGGCTATAACGGCGATGGTTACTATGCCATCGGCCCCGACGGCCGCCGGACCATCTGTGCCACGTTTTCCTCCCACTACCCGGCTGACGTGACCGGCAGGCTCACCTACTACACCAGCGACGGAACGTTCATGAAACTGGAGATCGATGCCGACGGCTCTTCACCCTGGTGGCAAAAACAATGGACCCTGTACTTCCCCGACGGCCGGCGCATTACTGGCTACAGCGACCGGGCCGACGCGATCTTCGATGCGAATGGCAACCGCATCGACATTCAGCAGCTCTGCCGTGATCCGGAGTGCAACTCCCCTTACACGCAGATCAGCGATTCCTTCGGACGCGCAGTCACCATCGACTACAACGCCAGCGATCCCAATAACTCTTCCCAGGACGTCGTCACAGCAGCCGGTTTTTCGGGCAATGCGACTTGGACTATTCAATGGACCAGCATTCTGATTGGCGGCAGTTCCGTGATCGGCGGCGATGACCGCACCTACGAATGCGGTCCCGAAAGCACCCACTGCCCGCTCGCGGTGGGCCACCGGGTTGTCTCCCGAATCGATGTGCCTTCCACGCCAGCGTTGTTCTACCAATTCGACTACAGCACGAACGCGGACGCTGGCTACGGCGAACTGGACTACATGAAGACCCCTTACGGCGCCGAGATCACCTACCGATATTTCCAGGAGAATCTCTTCAAGACGCTGGCCACCCTGCTGAAGAATCCCGTGAAGTCCAAGACGGTGACCCACGACGGCCAGACTGATCCCGCCTGGCAGTACCAATTCAACCAGGGCCAAAGCACGATCACGAACCCGGATGGCGGCGTGGTGACGACGTACTTCTATGATCCCGATATCCTCTCCGATTGGCGCCGCGGATTGGTCTACAAGGTCGTCCAGCCGGAAGGCGACGTGCTGGAACGTGTGTGGGAGCAAAACAAGACTTGGGGTTTGCGGAGCACCTCCCTGGCTGATCCGAACAATCCCTTCGTGAAGAAAGAACTCTCATCGGTGGCCAGCAACGGCGTCCCCGTGAAGACAGCCATCATCGAATTCGATCAGGATAAGAACGGAAATCTGCTGGAGCGGCGGGAATACGACTGGGTACCGTACGGAACCACATCCGGTTCGGTGGTGCGGCGGCGGACGACACAAACCTATTACGTGACGTTGCCCGCCAGCAGCACGCTCTCCGATGACGCCAGCGCCTATTGGCGGCCGCACAACCCCTCGTTCTGGCCTGATTCTCTGTCGGGCCGCCGCCTCAACGCCGTGCTGCGCCGCGAGATCAAGGATGGCAGCACGGTGCAAGCGGCCAGCGAGTTCGAATATGACGACGCCTACCGGAAAGGGAACTTGACCAAAGACAAACAGTGGGATACCACCAAGTCGCCGGCGCTGCCGGGGCCGGGCCAGTTCAGCACGGCCAACGCCGTCATCCCCACTCGCTCCTACGACAGCTTCGGAAATCTGACCGAGGTCTTCGAGCCCGAAGTCCGGACCACGTTGACCTACGGCACCGTTTGCGGCACACAAAGCTTGTATCCGACGCAGATCCAGCAGGCGCCGGGACTCGCCGAGCAGCGCACAACAATCTACTCCTGGCATTGCGGCGCCGGACTGCTTGCTTCTCAGACGGACGTGGAGAACAGTTTCACCATCACCTACCTCTATGACCGCTTGGGGCGGCGAACCGAAGCGAACGAGGGGAATCTGCGCGCCAGCACGACGGCCTACGATGACGGAAGCCGGAAAGTCACCGCCAAGGCCGATTTGCGCGCCTTCCGAGCGGGCGAACTCCAGACCGTAACTCACTACGACCAACTGGGCCGAGTGCGCCTGGTGCGGCGCTCCGACGGCGCGCCGTTGAGCGACACCAGCGAAACGGATGGCATCAAGGTGCAAACGCTTCGCCGGGTGGCTTCCGGCGGCAATATCGAGATCGTCTCCAACCCTTACCGCACCGGAGCCGAGAGCACCATGGGATGGACTTGCTCGCAGCAAGACCGCAACGGGCGGGTGCGATGGGTGGGGAGTTTCGCAGGGCCCGTAGCTCCCAATTCCTGTCTGGATGCAGCCAATCGCACTGGTCTGGCCGAGACCCGCTATCAGGGGGACGTGACGGTTTCGATCGACCCGGCAAACAAACAGCGCGATGTCGCGCGCGACGCGCTCGGCCGCCTGGTCGCGGTCACCGAGTACACGGGCGGCGCGCCTGCGACCTACCTGACCACCTACGCCTACGACGCGCTGGACAACCTGATGGTGGTGCAGCAAGGCAGCCAGAGCCGCAGCTTCGTCTACAGTTCCCTGGGCCGGTTGATCTCGGCCTACAACCCCGAAAGCGGCGGCGTCTCCTACACGTACTTCGACCATGGCGGCCTGTACACGCGAACCGACGCGCGCTCGGTGACGACTACGCACAGCTACGACGGACTGCACCGCCTGCGGACGAAGAGTTACACTGATGGCACACCGGGCGTGACGAACGAATATTACTTGGCCGGGAACGCGCCGCAGGTGGGGCGGCTGAAGTCGGTGACGAGCTCAGTTGCCTCGACT
>CAZXRB010000175.1:0-5057 GCA_964642845.1 uncultured Nitrospira sp. | reverse complement strand
GAGCCAGATGGATGATTGACAAGCCATTATCGCTGAGCCTGCCGGTACTTCTAGTGATTGCGGCCGCCGCGGCGGTCGTCCGTGGACAGACGCCCGAGGGAACGAGCATCGGGACTGCAAATCCCAAGCAGTTACTGACGCTCGATCAGATTCGCGACGTGTCGGCATCAGAGCGAAAGGCCATCCAACGACTCACGTTGCATGAGCAGCAAAGCATGGAGACTCAGGGTACGTCGGCGCAGCGCGAACGTCTAAGACAGCGGCTGAAGGATTCCGTCGCAGGTCGAACGGGGCCGGATGCTCCGATCGACATTGAGGAGTCAATGACGGTGGCGGAGCTGAACCAGAAGATGGAATTGGAGGTTACTCGACGCGTCGATAAAGTGGCATCGGTGGTGCGGGTTGATGTACGAGATCTCCGAGATCTGCCCAGGCTTATTGCAGAGCATGATCTTTCCGACCGTGCCGCATCAGGACTGGACCAATCGCGTTCGGTGATCTTCGAGAATTCGCGACATGTGCTGATGAGTGAGGGGCGCGACCTCGCCGTGGTTACGCCGCCGGACAGTTCGTTGGAGGATGAATTGTCGTTTGACCGACTAGGCATTGTTCCACCCTTCGTGTTTAGTGGGGATTACCATTGTGAAGTCGTTCCTGCAGGTGATCATGCATATTCAATAATCGGTCGGCAATCCGGCCGGTTGGTTTTCGAAGTGAAAGTCGACCCGCAGAAGAGTTTTCGTATGCTGTCACGCAAGCATTACGAGGCTGACGGCACTACGGTCGGATGGTCGCGCGAGTATTCCACTTATCAGTCGTTCGATGGTGCCTGGATCCCGAGGCAGGTGGTTGAACAATCGGCGCGCGATGGGCAGGCGAACTATCGAACCATAGTCTACACCACGTTGAGCGCCACAATAAATGCGCATATCTCGGATGCGGCTTTTGCGATTCCAAAAAACTACAAAGTACAGGACATCCGCCCGAAATAACCGTAGAACCCGATTCAAACCCGTTGAACCGGTTAACTTGCGCATTGCTTTTCTTGTGTAGTCTCACGCCATTTCTTGCGAAAGGAATCGCAGCGACGGCCCGGAAGACACAACCGTTATTGACGGATACACAAGGGTCGATCATCGAGCCGCTTATGCCCAGGCCGCAGCCGTCTCTCAAAGGTGGCCGCAAGTGCGTCGACAATCGGCGTGTGCTCGAAGGCATTCTATGGGTATGGCGAACCGGCGCGCGTTGGCAGGACCTGCCGGAGAAGTACCCTTCGCCGAGCACCTGTTGGCGGTGACTGCGCGACGGGGAAGCGCAAGGGCTGTGGGTCGAGATCTGGCGCACGTTTCTGGCCGATCTCGACCAGGCGGGCTGGCTCGATTGGGAGGAAGCGTTCGTCGATGCGAGTTTCTTTCCCGCACAAAAAGGGGCGCGTGCGTCGGAAAAACCGAACGCGGCAAGAGCACAAAGTGCATGGTGGCCGCAGACGGTCAGGGAATTCCTCTGGGTATCCGGCAGGCATCGGCCTCGCCCGCGGAAGTGACGTTGTTGGAGCCGACGTTGGATGCCACCCGCGTGACGCCCCATGACAAGCGACGGAAAGCGCCGCGCCCGCTCCCATCTCCATCTACGACGCCGCGATGCGCTACAAGGCCGCGGGTGTTCCGACGATCGTGCTGGCGGGCAGGGAATACGGCACCGGTTCGTCGCGCGACTGGGCGGCGAAGGGTACGTTCCTGCTCGGCGTCCGCGCCGTGATCGCCGAAAGCTTCGAGCGCATCCATCGCAGCAACCTCGTCGGCATGGGCGTCCTGCCCCTGCAATACAAATCCGGCAAAACGCGCGAAACCCTCGGTCTGACGGGTCACGAAATCTTCTACATCCCCGACCTCTCCAACGCGCTGAAGCCGGGCCAGGAGTTGCGCGTCGTGGCCACCCACTCGCAGACCGGACAGTCAAAGTCGTTCACGGTCATCTGCCGCGTGGACACGGCGGTCGAGGTGGATTACTACCGCAACGGAGGCATCCTTCAGACGGTGCTGAGGCAGTTGGCGAAGTAAGACCGGCTTGCGGCCGCAATGCGGCGGAGCGATTTGCGGTAATCTGAGAATTTCCCTTGACATCCGATAACGACGTGGTAAACTGCTGCCTTAAGGCGTTGCGGAAGGTCGCCTGACGGGGATGCGGTTTCGGGATCGCGTGGTCCCTTCCCTTCCCTTCCCTTCCCTTCCCAGCTTTTTTGTTAGGAGCATCGTCATGGTCAATATCGCCGTGCTTGTCTGCGCGTTGTCTGTCGGGCAGGCTCATATTGGGCTGGCTGCCGGCGTCCCGCCTCAGGCCCCGATCGCGGCGGGGAGCTCTCCGGTTGAACCGGCGGATTTCTCCTGCAACGGGAGCTGCCAGTATCCGTATGATACTGATGATTGCGCCATGTGCTGCATGGGGATCAACTCCTGCTGCACGTGCTGCTATGTTCACTACTGCTGCGGCGTGGATTATGCCTACTGTAAAGCGTTTTGCGCGGACCGATTTCCTCCGAAGACTTGTCCTTCGACCTGATCGGACCTGGTTTGTGGATCGTGTGTTCCCGACCTGCGAAATAGAGTCGGCCGATACCCTCGCCGGATCTTTGGTTCGGCGCAATTCCAATTCACATTGAGGGAGGGGTTCCGTATGATCCTTGGATTGTTCGTATGGCCCACGATTCTGTTGGCGGGTGGGCAGTCGCCAGAGCTTCAGGCGGTGCGATGGTTCAACAACCCCGTCTTTCGATTGGAGGACGATCGCAAGGTTCTGCTTTTCTTTTTCGACATCGACCCGAACAAGGATGCGCGGGAGACTCTGCGGCATGTCGAGCAGATCAACGTGCTGACGAAGCAGAAAGACTGGGTGGTGATCGGATTGACATCCGCCCGGCCGAGCGAGGTCGAGTCGTTCATCCGCGAGCACCGCGTCCGGTTCACGGTGGGCGCCGGAAGCAAGTCGAGTCGAGATTACAAAGTCGATCGTTTCCCCAGGCTGATCGTCGTCGATCGCAAGTCCGGAAAGAGGGAAACCGGCGAGGCGGCACCGGGTTTCTCCGAAATGGATCTTGAGGCGCTGACGCGCATGAATCGGTCCGCGGCGCCGCAGGCGTCGGACTTCTGGCCCGAACTCTCGAAGATGGATGTCGCGGAACTGAGAGACTACCTTGAAAGCGACGCCCATGGCATGGATCGCGCCGGGGCCGTAGGCCATCTTTTCGAGCAGATGGGGAACGAGGAGTTCGTTCGATACGCCGAGGACAGGATCAAGGTGGAAACCGACCCGTGGGCGCGGGGGAAACTTCGATACTACACGGAGGTGGCGAGAGGAGTGCGTGCGGACGATGACGGCCCGTCTCCGTCGGCGCGAGCCCTGACCGCGATGAATGAAGACCCTACGAATGAGATCTGGGCGCCGATTCGCGCCTATGAGGCGCTGCCGGAAGCGGAGCGTGCCGATGCCGATAAGGTGTTCTCGATCTATCAGTCATCCTCCGGCGATTCCCCCGTCGACTCCCTGATCCGTCGGGCCGCCACGACCGATCTGTGGCGCCGCTGTGCTTCGAGTCATCAGCCGGTGGTTCGAAAGAGATTATTGCAGATTGCCGCAGCGGATCCCGATGCGTCCATCCGGATGATCGCCTGCATGGCTTTGGGGAAAGTCTGTGCCGTCGGAGATACGGAGGCGGCCGATTTCCTGGAATCGTTGGCCGAACACGAGCCTGAAACGGTCCGGACAAAACCGATGATGGAATACGTTTCGCATTACCTTCGCACGGGGCAGGAGGAATCCGAGACCATGACGCCCAGACCCTGACCCGGACTTTGTAGGCTGCCGGTTTCGCACGCGTTGCCTTGCAGCGATGGACCGGTTGAGGCGGCTGGTACACGAAATCGTCGGACTCGCCCGGTTCGGCGCCGTCGTCCTGCCGCGGTGCGTGAACGCCGCCGTCGAGGCGGATGACTTCGGCAAAACGATGACGCCCTCCAGACGGTGCTGAAACCGTTGGCGAAGCAAGACCGGATTCCGACCGCCTCGCGGCAGGGGCGATGTGCAGAGATTAGCCGGATTTTCCTTGGCAGCACGATAAACACGCTGTTTCAGACCCCGCGTGGAAGGCCCGATGGGCGCGCGTCCGCACCCTTGACCTTGCTTCGCAACGTCAAGGGCAGGCAGTCGCGGCTCGGTTATGAAACATCGTCGAAGACGCGGTGGACTGCTGTGATAATGCGTTGTGGAAGGTTGCCTGACGGGGATGCGGTTTCGGGATCGCGTGGCCCCTTCCCTTCCCTTCCCTTCTTGGAGGAGGACGAGGCTATGATCCGGACGAAGGTATCGAGAGTGGCATTAATCGTCGCATTGACCTTGACGGTGGGTGGATGGGTACATGGGAACTCCGTGTGGGCGGACGGGAATAACTGTCGACCGGGCGAGAGTTGTGCCGTACCTCTTGACGAGACCGGCTGTCACCGGTGCTGCAGCAGCGCCGCCTGCGATGGATGTTGCACCGCGAATTTCACTGGAAACAAGCTCGCTCGCTGCCAGGCGCATTGCGAGTATCCGTCTGTGCCGCCGATCGGTCCTCCGGGCTGACCGAGCTGGCTTTACCCGTCTCGTGAGGCGGTTGATTCCTCCGCGTCTTGCGTCATTCGTCCGTGCGGAGGGCATGTCATGGGGGTGTGTCATGGTGTCGTCCAAGATCGGCCGCCCTGGGTCAAGAACGCAACGTCATCGCGTGCCGCACGGTTCGGGGGAAGCACACTCCTGGATGGTGCGCCGTTGCCGCAGTAGATTTAGGAGGATTCGCGTCCAAGGATCATAAAGGAGAAGCGGTGGATGACGACCCTTTTTCTGCTCTTGGCTTGCCTGTGCGGGGAGATTTCGGCGGATCATTGGAGCCACCCTCTGACGCTGGTTCCGGGAGACGACCGAACCTACCTAGTCTTATTTTTTTCCTCCCGCGGGGACAAAGACAAAACGTAACTTTTCAGCCGTTTGCGACGACGGGCGGGGGTAGTGGAGGCAGTTTGCCC
>CAZXRB010000174.1:934-5070 GCA_964642845.1 uncultured Nitrospira sp. | reverse complement strand
GGGCCTTGCAGAAATGCCACTGGAACCAGACCAAGGCGGCCGAATACCTCGACATCAGCCGTAAGCAGTTGATCTACCGGATGGAGAAATTCAACCTCCGCGAGGACTGACAGCTTTGCCACAACCTTGAGCGCATTCAAAGTGATCTGATTGACTTGGCCGTCAGGGTATTGGTCTCTTTGTCCACCGTGCCAATTACCGCCACGCGGCGCCCCGCGAACTTGTCACCCCCGGCCTGATCGGCCAGGACGTACATAGCCTTGCCATCGTGAAGGGCGAACCTCACGCCGGGTTCCGTTTTCACGCATCGCCGCACACATCCAGCGCTTGCCGCCTCAGGCATCCCGGCATGGCTGCCGGCGCATTTTGTGTCCGTGATGATCCCAGTGAAGGTCTGGCCCACGACGGTCACCCGGTGAAAGAGAGCGTTCGAAACCGTCGAACTGACTCTGGGAACGGCGGCGTAGTAGAAGATGACGAGCACCAGAACCGCGGCCATGGATGCCCATATTAGCCGGGGGTTCAAACCAAGGGATGCTTCGGCGTTGCCGGCTCGTGTCCGGGGTTTCAATGCGGCGAACGCCGCCAGCTCGTCGCTCGACAATCTGACTTCGTCCCCGTTGAGTTCCGCCACACCTTCCACTTTTTCGACGACGCGGCGCACATTCTCCAGTTCGTCCACCCCTCTGAGCCTGCCTTGAACCCAGACGGAACCACTCTCAGCTTGTATCCCCAGTTCCAGGTGGGCAGTGGCTTGATCAAGCGCCAATGCGACTTCCACCCGGCTTGAGAGCGCCAGGTCCTCCAGGACGGCGAGTTGTTTGCGGCGACCGACGTCGTCCGTCCGAGCTCTCACAATGAGGGCGATGGCGTCACAGGCCTCTTCCACGCCCACGGACTCCAAATCGACGGAGAAAGCACTGCAAAGGCCCCCGTCGTAATCTGGCCCGCACACCCATCGGCGCCACCTGCGGGCGTCGCGGTCCCGCTCTCGCACCCAAGCAGTTGCTTCCGCCGGGGGAAGCTTCAGCCTCTCACGCACGCTGGCGCAACGAGTCTCCTGGCTCTGATCCACGCGAATCCGCAACAGTCCCTCGATTCTCGGCAGCAGCAGGCCAAGGTTGCCATAACAAATTGCGTTTCCGGGCCGGATCTCTTCGACCAAAGCCGCCCGCAACATCGCCAGGTGGATTCGCGGTCTGTGCAGAAAGCGCTGCCAAACGCCGGGTGGCTTCTCCAGCGTCTCGCGAAACTCCTCCTGAGAGAAACCGCGAGCCGCTGCTCGTTCGATCACCACTTCGGGTTGGACACAACTGTAGCCGAGTCTGTCTGCCAACGAGCGCGCAAATTCACGGTCGTTGGAGGAAGAATCACTTACGATTACGATCACGCTCATGGACGTCTGCCAATCCACGCCCGCAACTTCACTGCCAAGTTGTGAAGTCCGCGAACTGGACTTAACAACCGCCAGACAGAGAAGCAGTTGCTGATCTGGGAAGTCTCAATCGCCGCCGTTCCCGGCGCCGTGCTCGGCTCGGCATGGTGCGCAGGGGGCACATGGGGCGTGCCCGCAACGGCCGCCCAGAACGCGGCGGATCAACTTCGCATGCCTGGAATCAACGAGTTGCATTTGGCACGGGCCATGCAACACCCAGGGTGCGTGAACTCGCAAATGCAAGTTTTAAGGAGAATCGCATGATTAACAGGATCCGCATCGCAGTCGTTTCAGCCCTGGCTCTCATTCCGTTCACCGTAGCCGCGTTCGCCCAGATGGGCGGCGGGATGGGCTCCGGCATGGGAAGCGGCGGGATGCACGGCTCCGGCCAGCCCGGCCAATCCGGGAATGGAGTGGGCCCAGGGATGATGGGCGCCAACGGCATGATGGGCGTCGGCATGGGCAATGGCATGATGAATGACCTCACGGTTGGCCCCGACGGCACCGTCTATGTTGTCCGTCCGGTCCAGGTGCAAGCGCCTTTGACGCCCGGTAATCCGTCGCAGCAGTATGCCTACCAGCAGGAACTGGCGGCAATCAGCCCGGCTGACGGAACTGTCCGCTGGAAGCTGGCGTTGACGGGCGGCCACGTGTCGCAACCAGTGGTTGGAAAAGATGGCAGGCTCTTTCTCGGAGTCGATGACGGCCAGATGATGCCACAAGGCCAGCAGGGCGGCGGGATGATGAATCCGGGTAATTCAGCCCAGTCTAACAGGTCCCGATTCCTGGTCATCTCAGCGACCGCCACATCGGCAACGATCGCGCGAACCGTGGAAGTCGACTCGGACATTCTCGGTGAGCCGCAGGTCGTCAGTACAGGAGTCGGGCCGTCTGACTACGTCATCTACGTCAGCGGCATGGAGATGCCAAACAGGGGCAGCAATGTCGACGACAGGGACTCGATCCCGGCAGGCGAAAAGACCCTCTATGCCTTCCTGCCCGACGGCAACCTTAAGTTCAAGGTCAAGATCGGCCAAACGATGGTCGGGACTAGACCACGTTAAGCCGGCCCAGGCCGAGTTCTTCGAAGCGGGGTCCGCAGGGCCCCGCATTATCATCACCACGTCAGCCACTTCAGGCTGCGAGAAGGTTATGGCCGCCATGTCCTCATTACTGATGAGATGCATGATCTTTGCCGCGCTGCTCGCGGCCGCGGCTTCCTCCCAAGATCGCGATCTGAATCGCGGCAGGGGCGAAGCGAGGGCGTTCGCGGGCCTCAGCTTCGGTCGGGGCGCCGGGCTCATGGACACCGTCGCGCCGGCAGCCAGCGCAGAAGTAGCAGTTGGGATCAGCAGGCTGCTCGCTGTTACGGGGAGTTACTCGAATAACAACTTTTGGATGAACAGGTCGCGGCGTCATGAGGTCATGGGTGGCATCCGGGCATCGGCAGTGAATCGCTCCCGAGTGACGCCCTATGGGGCTCTGACCGCCGGTGCCGTCGTGGCCTCGACCTCGACAGGGACCGGGATGATGGGCGCCGCCACAAGCACCGGCCGATCCGATGCAAAATTCGCCGTCTCCCCCGGCGGAGGCATCGACTGCAAGATCAGTCGCAACGTCGGAGTCTTCCTGGATTTTCGGGCCGTGAAGGCGTTTGATATCCCATGGTACGGCCGAACGGGGGCCGGCGTGTTCTTCCGATGGAACTAGCCCAAGCAGATTGCCCGAAAATGCACAGTTCCTGCCCCCTCTTGCACAACCCTGCCGATGGCCTTTCGGGGGTCGCCCCTCGAGTGAACGCCGAACCATCGTCTTTTCTGCCAGTTCACGGAATGGTTGCGAGCATGCTTTCTATGCCTGCGTGAGCCGGTCGCCTCGTGGTCGGCTCCAAGAGATTGTCCACAACTAGCTCCAGACCACAGGGAGGATTCCGATGACGCGTAGCGCATTTGCACTCATAGCGATGGCCGCTTTGCTGCTTCCCGCCGGTGCGATAGCCGCCGGCCCCAAGAAGCCGAAAGACCCAGAGACCAAAGGCGAAATCGTCCAGGTCGCCGACGATCGCCTGGAACTCAAGAGCAAGAAGGGCAAGGTGACCGTTCTTCTCAGCCAGAAACCGCGAATTTCGATGGGGGAGGCGGAGGTCTCGGTCTCCACTTTGCAGCGCGGGATGAAGGTGACCGTTGTAGGCCCTGTCGAGGGGTCGGGAGAGATCGTGGCACGGGAGATCCGCCTGCCGGCGCCACCAACACCTCCGCAAACACCAATTCCCTCGGGACACAGCGGCCACGCTCACTGATTCATCGGAAGGACGTAATCGATGTCAAATCGCGATCACGCAAGAACCAAGTCTGCGCGCGAGCAGAAACGCGCTCAATTCTCGAATGCAAGTGCCGCCGCCTCGACCAGGAAGAAGATTCTCCTTGGCCTGGCGGTCGTGGCGGTGGGCATCGGCGGATACGTCGTTGCCGGCCGCTCGAACAGTCAGCCGACGGAGGCAAAACCGGTCGTCGCGACAGCCGGTCCATCCTCGGTGACGATCCCTGTAGCGGAACTCGATTCCGGACAAGCCAAGTTCTATGAGTACAAGACCGCTGACAAAAAGACTGTGCGTTTCTTCGTGATGAAGAGTTCTGACGGCGTCTACCGTGCCGCCCTGGATACATGCGACGTATGCTACCGGGCCAAGAAAGGATACTTC
>CAZXRB010000174.1:0-848 GCA_964642845.1 uncultured Nitrospira sp. | reverse complement strand
CCTGTCGGTCTCCCCCGGGCTCTCGCAGAGGGGAAAGTCGTCATCGCCGCGAGCGATCTTGAAGCAGGAAAGACGTACTTCTGAGAACTGGTGGGATCGTCCATGCGCATCAGCACCATCGCGTACGCCAACGTGAAACGCCGGAAGGGGAAGGCGGCGTTTCTGGCTGTCGGCATAGGGATAGGGATCGGGACGGTCGTCGCCTTGCTGAGCCTGAGCGGCTCACTCCGGGACGAGATCGGCTCACAACTAGACCGCTTCGGGGCCAATATCGTAGTGACGCCACATTCCGACAACATGACGATGGATTATGGCGGGATCCAGGTGGCGGGTGTGGCCTTCGACCAGCACCGGCTAACCAACGACGACACTGCCGCCGTTTACAGGATTCCTTATCGCAGGCGCCTCAGCGCCGTAGCTCCAAAGCTCCTCGGAGCAGTGGAGGCCGAGGGGCGCAGAACCGTGCTCGCCGGTGTCGACTTCCCTAACGAGCTTCGCCTCAAGCGGTGGTGGCGGATCAACGGTCGCGTTCCCAAGAAGTCTGATGAGGTTCTGTTGGGCTACGAAGTGGGAAAGGCGGTCTCTGCGATTCACACTGCGCCTGGATCTGGGGATGGGGGCGGACAGACTCCGCAACACCACGCCGTCATTGACGAGCGATTGCACATCGCGAAGGAGCGGCTGTCGATTGCCGGCAGTGAGCACCGCATCGTGGGCATCATTGGCCAGACCGGCGGCCCTGAAGACCGGATGATCTTCGCTTCGCTGGAGCATGTGCAGGCGCTCTTGGCGAAGCCAGGCCAGTTGAGTGTCATCGAAGTCAGCGCACTGTGCAAGGACTGCCCGGT
>CAZXRB010000173.1:0-5076 GCA_964642845.1 uncultured Nitrospira sp. | reverse complement strand
ACCTGAATCAAGCCGCGCTTGAGGCCCTGGCTCAGCACCCGAAGCATCCGCAGTTTCGTCCCCTTCACGACAACTGGTGAGCAGTTCCACCCGAAGATCGGTTCGATTAGGCGGCGGCGATCAAGTTCCGTCCGGAACCACTCCCCCCACTCTGGAAGCACCGGCATACCAAACCGGACCGACAGGCGATGCAGCACGAAATCTGCCTGTTCATCGAAAAGTACGGTGCGCTGTGCGTCGCCGTTCGCACCGAGGGTCGTTTCCATCAACTCGCGCGAGAGAAGGACGACATGCCGGACTGGCCGCTTCCGCCCGGGAATCTGCAGCGAGGAGCGATAGATGGCGGGCTTCTCGCCCAAGTCGGCAATGAACTCCTCACCGCCCACCGCGATCTGAAACCGGAGTCCTTCGAGCGCCGCGGCAATCGTGGCGCCGATCTCCTGGTCCCCACCGAACGCCGAGGCAAGATGGAGTTGAGCCGAAGCGTGCGGCTCGGGCGCCCGCTCAGCAACAAGCCGATGCAGGTGAATCGAAACGTTCGTCACTGTTTCCCGCGTCTGGCGCGCAAAGGTCAGCTTGCCCATTCGCAGATGTGCGTTCTTCATCGCGGGTGTCTCCGTTCTTGTTTGGGTCGGCCCGTTCCGAGAGAAGCTCAATGCGCCCATCCGCGTACAGCAGCGTGAGCCGCTGTGAAAACCGCTCCTTCTCGCGGATCACGGTCGTATCGGCGTGTTCCCCTTCTTCCTCAATCCGGTCGACGACCTTGACGCTCTCCCAGCAGGCGACGTGCCGGTCCTCAGCCGGTCCGAAGATGCCGTTCAGCAGCCCGCTCGTGCAGAGCAAACCGACGTGCCCTTTGTGCAGCGGGGTGAGCGGCCGCCCGGAGAACTCGGTCTTCGGCGCATGCGTGATGCGCTGAGCCTGCCGCCACGCCGCCGAGTTGTCGAGAAGGTCTTCGATGAGGTCGAGGGGCAACCCGCGGTATTCGAGTCGCGCCGGCGGCGCGGGAGGCACGGCATACTGCCGGTCCGGTTCATCCGGAAGCGGAGGGATAGCGGTGTACGACCGGGTGAGTTGCTGGAGTTTCCAGTTGCCCTCGTTGACCGCGCGGTCGGTCATCCGCTCCCGCTCCTGGCGCGAGCGGCGAGCGCCGAAGAGTACGACCTGCTTGTAGGTGACTGATTCCGGTGCTGTCAGACGGTAGATCGCCTTGTCCCGGAACTGGGCCGTGAGCGTGCCACGACAGTCGTAGACCCGGTCGTACGGCAGAACAAAGACAAGCACCCCGCCCGGCTTCAACCACCGCGCCACGTGCTCCAGGAACAGCCGCTCCATCCGCTTGTTCTTGCCCTCGCCCATCTCAAAGTCGTAGGGCGGATTCAGGTAGAGCAGTGAGAACGACTCCACGGGCGAGTGCGTGTCGAACGCGCTACCCTGGATCACCTCGTCGAGGACATCGCGCGCCTCCGCAGCCCGGTACGCGTCGAGTTCGATCCCATGCATCCGAGCGCTGCTGTCGGACGAGAGCGACTTGAGCGCCGCGCCGGTGCCACTACAGGGGTCCAGGACCTGGCACTGTTCTGCGGGGAACCTGACCAAGCGCCGCATTCGCTCCGCCTCGGACCAAGTTAACGGGTAATAGCCGAGCTTCAGCCTGGCCTGCGAACGCACGGATGTACCTCCTTTCTGAACTCGGCTTTCCTAGCAGCTGCTCCATGGCTCCAAGACAAGTTGCTAGCTGCGCTCCCGTCCAGCCCTGTATGCCGTATGCCGCCAGCGTCCTGAAGGACCATTCGAAGGTTGGTCAAACGACGAAGGTGGCCATCGCTTTCCCATCCGCGACCGCGGCGGCGTCGCCCCCGCTGAAGGAAGAGTCTTGGTGAGCATGAATGAACTCGGGCATGTGCACTGGGTGCGCCCTCTTCTTTGCAGGTGCTGCCTGCGCCCCCGTCTAGTGCGCCACAGAGCAGCGAAAGGTGGCGCGTCCCACTGTTCTACAGTGTTTGTATACGACAATCGGTTCTCGAATGGGCTTTGAAGAAAATGACCTGCTGCACTTGCCTGAACTGGCAGCCATTCTCGGCTTAGCATCTCCCCGCTTCAGAGTGGAAACCATTCTGCGGGGTGGGATGGGCGAGTGCGTCCGGGTCACGCAAGAGGATAAGTCATTCGCTTTGAAGGTGATCCAATCCGGCCTCGTCGAGGACGCGGAAGCATGGAACCGATACCTCCGCGAAGTACGTATCTGGGCGACCTTATCGGCCTGCGAGGGAGTTGTCGAGGCGTTTGGCATCATACGGGTGAACGACCTTCCCGTTGTGTGCTCTCGCTGGATGTCCGGCGGCAGTCTTCGCCGGCACTTGAGGAACCGCTCACCGGAGCTTTTCTACTCAGCAATGTCCCGGATCGTTGGCACACTGCGTTGGGCTTACGACCAGCACAAGGTTCTCCACCGTGACCTCAAACCGGACAACATCCTGTTCGACGAGGCGGGCCAGGCATACGTGTCAGACTGGGGACTCGCTCGGCCACTCGTGGACGAGACCGAACATCGCCGGGTTGTGGACAACAGCGATACTCCGCCCGCTCTCACCGCGGTTGGAAGCTTTCTCGGCACGGTCTATTACGCATCCCCGGAACAGCTTTTGGGCGCCCGTTCCCTTGATCACGGAACGGATATCTACAGCCTGGGTTGCCTCATGTATGAATGGGAGACAGGTGCCTGGCCCTTTTCCGGCGCTACAGCGGACGAGGTCCGACTCAAGCATCTGTTCCAAGCGCCGGCGCCCATCGCCGGTTTTCTTCGTAAGTCGGCTTTCGGGGCCGACAAGGTGATCTTGGCGTGCCTCGAAAAGGACCCGGCAAGGCGGCCGAAAGATTATGCTGCACTGGACGCCGCGCTCGCCGATGCCGCAAATAGGCGAGGGGTTCGGTATGTGCGGTATCAGCCTTCGCTTCGCTACCAAATGCCAATGGTCGGAGCAGGCGACTATGAGCGTTTCGTGCGGTCAAGCCAGACCGGGATTCGAAGCCAGGGCGGCACCCACGCCCTTATCGAAGCGGCAGAAGTGGATCAATACATCAGAGAAGCGCAAGCTCTATCCGCTGTCGGGGACTTCGCCAAGGCCGCGAGAATTTACGGCAGCCTGTTCGTACCCGAAATGGTCGCGGCCGTGCCCGACTATCCGCACAATCAGCATGTCACCATCAACTATGCGAATTGCCTGATCGCTCTCGGACGAATTGAGGAAGCACTCGACGCCCTTCGCTGTCTTGGGAACGCGGACAACAAGTCTGCCGAGTATTTCGTCAATCTATCGCTGGCCCAAATCAAGCACCATGATTACGCAGCGGCGGCAGAGACCGCGTCCACCGGATTGCGGATCTATCAGGGCGATCAGGATCTGGTCGGGAACCTGCTAATCGCCCAAACCGCCATGCGCGATTTCGCGCAGGCTACTGAAACAGCGAAGGCCCGGCTCAGCGCGAAGAGGGACGTGCATTCGCTCCACGAGGTGGCCGCCCTGCACTGCCAGTACGCCCGCACGACTCGCGAACTCGACTGGCCACTTGCAGTGAAGAACTTAAAATACGCTGTACGCCTGCTTCGTGAAGCAAAGGAACTAAATCCTCGGTTCCTACCCGTGCGTCTGCAACTTCCGATCGCTCTAGAAGACCTTACTGCGTATAGGCAATGTTCGGATGAGATCGGCGAGACCAAGGGCCTTTCGATGCACGTCTCAGATCGGGTCGTCCTGGCGTCGATTCTCGCCCGATGTCTCGATGGAGTCGGCGCTCACGAGCGGTGTTGGAAGTTCTGCGATGGCTGGCTAGAACGGATCGCGGAAGTGCAGCAGACGAACCCCATACCTCGACAGACCGTGGTTCACCTGGAACGGGTTCGAGCCGTCACGATCGCCGACGGGTACTGCATCGGCAAGATGGAGAACGGCCAACGTGTGATCACGCCGGTCCCCGCCGAGTTCTTCGCCCACATTGTGCGCGAATCCGATTTGCGAAAGGCTGGCGACTTCTGCTATTTGGCGCGACTTCACGAATGGCTGAAGGAGGACGACCAAGCCTACCGTGTTCTCAGTGAAGGCGAGGCACTCTATCCCGACCATTGGGAGTTCGCGTTCAACCGCGCGGCATTCCGATTGAGAGCGGGCGACTACAGCGGCGCAGTCCCGAACGCCGAACGAGCCGCTGACCTTGCGCCTTGGCAGGCACAGACCTGGAGCTTGCTGGCGAGTACGCTAGACAGAGTTGGGAAATCGTCGGAAGCCAACAGTGCGAACAGGCGGGCCGAGGAGGTTCAGAGGATTCGCGAGGGACTGGCGGCTGAAATTGACGATGTGTAGCAGGTCGCCCTGGCTGGGCTGCGGTTGGTATCGCGAAGTTCAGCATGTGACAGGGCACGGCGGGATTGGGTAGCGTACTGAGCTATTTCCTCATCCAGAATTGGGCAGTCGCGAATCATCGTCATCGAAAGGTGAGAGGTGAACCGCAGGGAGGAAGTCAGCGCCAGGTTGTTGCTACGAAATCGTCATCGCCGCGCCGACGCGGTTTCTGAAGAACATCGTATGGAAGCTGCGGATGTGGGTCCGGAGTTCCTGTTGCGCGCTTTTCATCTCGGGTTGGCGCTCCAGCAGAGTCATCAGTGACCGCTCGGTGAGTTCCGCATGCCGGCCCGATTCGATGAGACCGTGGCAAATCTGGCATGCCGCCCAGTCTCCGACACTTTCGCCGACGATGCCTTCGAAGACGTATGCCGCGAATGTGCGCGCCGGGTAAACCCAGGTGACGTTCGGGCTGGAACAGAAATCGCAAATGGACTTGGGCATGTGCTGCCTCCTTGTGCCTTGTGGAATTAGTTGGGCTTGCTGCTCGGGACGGCCGCAGCCAGGCCTTCGGCGATATCGACGAACTCGACCGCCTGGTCGCGGTGCCGGTCCACCCAGCGAATCGTGTAGGACTGAAGCCCGCGCAACCAGCGCCGCTCGTCGCCCGAATTCAGATCGGCGAGTTCATGGGGCGTGAAGCCCTTGTCGCCGGCCTGCCGGTTGCGCGAGCGCT
>CAZXRB010000172.1:0-5146 GCA_964642845.1 uncultured Nitrospira sp. | reverse complement strand
GGCCGGCCTGCTTGGCCGTCTCGACGTCGACGAACTCCTTCAGGACCGTCAGGCCACGGCTGGCGGCGTAGCCGCGCAGGAGTTGAAGCTGGGCGGGAATGGAGAAGCCTTCCCGCTCCTGGTCTTTCGACGAGACGCGGGCGTAGAGGACGGCGGTCGTGCGACTCTCGCTTGTTGTTGGTCGAGGCGGCATGGTTGCGTATCCGGTGGCGCGAACTGTCCAGTACCTACTATACATTCGCGTGGGAAACGGAATCCAGCATTGGTAAGATCGGGCCGGCCCTCACGCCTTCCGAACCAGCAGGTCCGAAACTGCCTCACGGCCTTCTTTGAATCGGCCTGACAAGTCCGGCGGACGACAGCACCTGCACCAAATCAGCAACGACGGTCAACGCGAATTCTGGATCAACCAGCCGTCCTGAGATCACAACCCGGTCAGAGTGCGTGTGGCCATGCAGAATGCGCACTTTGCTGAGCAGATGGTAGTCGAGGAATCCAAGAGGCAGGCGAATGGGAATCTTCGACTTGAGCCTCTCACCGAGTTCGGCAAGAGCTTGATCGAGCGTCTTCTTGTCTGGAGGCCCACCAAGCGCGAAGAGGACCAAGGACTCCGCGACGTTCTTTGCAGCGGTGATCAGGCTGGAGTGCAGATGGTTGGCGAGGCAGCGTTCCACTTCCTTCCAGTCGCTCTCGACCTTCTGCCGGAGGAGTTCGTCGTCGATTGATGAGAAATCCATCTCCGGCAGGCCACTGGCCAACCTGGTCGGCGCGAGAGTAAACATCTGCCTCCCGGCGATGTCCGATTCGACTCGGGCGATCCGCCAGAGGCTGCTGGTCTCGCCAAGTCCGGTGAGAAAGTATCCCGGACGTCCCCGCTGGATGTCGGGCCCCCATGGGTACAGGTTGAGGGAGACCGCCGCCAAGTACTCCTCTGCTTCGATTTGCGCTCTGCCGTGGTGGCCATCAGTCCAGTTGATCTGCACTGTTGCGTTCCGGCTGAAAATAACCCCGGACCGATTCGGCTCTCCGTCCGGACACCGCAAAGTCAGAAGCAAGAGTGGACACTTGCTTTCAAGTTCGTTCTTTGCCGCCCTGATCCCATCGTCAGTTCCAGCCTTCTCAATCGAGAGATAGCTGACGCGGAGAAGCGGGTATGTAGAGGTAACGGCCTCTGGAATCCCGCCAATCGTTGGTACCAGCAACAGCGGGGCGCCTCGTCGTTCTGCGATCCAGATCCTCGTCGCCCATTCGATGCTCAAGAACACCACCTCCCATTCAGGCTACCGAGTCAATCGCAGTTCTGCGATCAACCCCGCGATCTCTTTCTGCTTGGCCTCAATGATGTCCAGCAGCTCGGCTGACGTCCGTTTGTCTTCTTCTTCGATGACTTGCGGGTTGACCGCCTTCAGGTCGTAGTTTCGCGCCTCGATCTGGCTGCGGGTGACGGTCCAGCTCCGCGGGGAGCTGCTGCGCTTTGCCAGCCGGGCGAAGAAGTCGTCGAAGTGCGCGCCTGTCAACGGCTTCTTCTTGGATACCTTCACATCAGACAAGTCGTAGTACCAGATCTTCTCGGTAGGCTTCCCCTTGGTAAAGAAAACGAGATTCGTTTTCACATCTGCCCCAGCAGCATTGAAGACCCCCAGCGGCAGGCTTACTATGCACCAAACATTGCAGTCATCGAGGAGCTTCTTCTTGGTTTGGAGGAACGCCGTTTCGTTGGTCCGGAACAACACGCCCTCATCGAGGACCATGCCACACCGGCCGCCGGGCTTCAGGCTGTCAATGACGTGTTGGAGGAACAGCACCTGTGTAGCGCCGGTCTTGTATGCGAACCGCGTCTGGGCCTCCTTGCCCTCCTTGCCGCCGAACGGCGGGTTGGTCAGCACGACGTCGTGGAGCGGCGGCGCGTCCTGGAAGAGTCCACCGTAGATCTCCTGCCCCGTCAGCGTATTGCCGTGCCACAAGTTTGGCCGGTCGATGCCGTGGAGCACAAGGTTGGCGAGCGCAATCGGGTAGATCAGGTTTTCCTTTTCACGTCCGTAGAAGGTCCGCTCCCGGAGAGTCTCAAGCTGGTCGGCCGTCGCATCGCGGCCGAGATTGGCCTTCATGTACTCAAAGCTCTGCGCGAGGAACCCACCTGTCCCACAACCCGGGTCGTAAACTGTCTCACCAACACGGGGGTTGATGACCTTGACCATGGCTCGGATGACCTCGCGCGGAGTGAAAAACTGGCCACCATCGTTACCCTTCTCGCCCATTTTGAGGAGCAGGCCTTCGTACACTTGCGACAAGGTAAAGACATGGGTGGGGTCAACAGCCTCGCTGGTGATTCCGTGGACTTTATCCAACACGTCCAGCAGGTTACGTTCGGTGTCGATTCGAACGCGTTCAACACCGGACATTATTTCGCTTATGACCTTCTGGCGTGCTGTTGCTCCGGGTTTGTTCTTCAAACCGCGGAGGTAGGGTAGCAGCTTGCCATTAACGAAGCCAAAGAACGCACCGAGCGAGCCCTCTTGCAGCGAAAGCCGTTTTTCTCCATCGGGGGCAGCCCAATCGCGCCACCTGTAGGGTTTCTCTACAGAGGGTTGAAAATCGGCTTCGACGGCCTCCGCTTCCTGAGCCTCCTGCTCTTCACGCTCGTCCAAGATTCGCAGGAACAGAATCCAGGTCAACTCGGGCACATACTGCATCGCCCCAGCGCAGTTCGACCGACGGAGAATGTCACAGATGACCTTGATGACAGCGTTCACGGAACCTTGCGTGTCCAGGCGCCTGGCACGGTCACGGCGATTCAGGTCAGTCTTGCCCATTGTCCCCATTTATCGCTTCGCGCAGAATTGCATCCGGCAGCTTCTGGAAAGTGGTGATGATCTCTTGGTAGGACGATTCAATTCGGCGGGTCAATAAATCAGCCCTCTTCAATCGATCACCCACTTGTCTCTGGACTTCGATAGCCGGTGCTTGAATGACGCCACTCGAGAGCCGCCGGAACAGCATTCTTTCCCTTACGGCTCCTCGAGCGAGTGAACGAATAAGTTCTCCTCCATACTTAGAGCGTAGCCAATAGTAGAACCAGCGGTGCGATAGAATCTCTGGTCTGGTTTGGAACACAACGTAATCCGGACTTGTGATCCCCGGCTCTTCACCGTCGTCCACCATCGCAATGGACCCGATCATGATGCGCATCGGGTTATAGAAGATCGTTCCCGGTTCGACCAGTTTGTACCGCTCAGGGTGCTTGCCGACGGGATCTTTCGCCATGGCCAGGCCGGCGCGTGTGGCTCCGAGCACGCGATATTCCGACCACCTGGGCCCTACGCCGGACGAAACCTCAATCAGGGCCTCGCTGAGCGGGATGTTGCGGACACTCATGCCGAGAACATCCTCCGCTTGGTTTCAGCGAGCACTTGGGCAGGTATGCCAGCGAGTTTGAGAGCAGCAAGCCCGCCCGCTCCGCGCATCTCCGGGGTGGCGAAGATCTGCGGGTTCTCCAGGCCGTCCGTGCCTGCTTTGGCGAACTGGCTGGCCAGGGCGCGCACGGCGTCCGCAGCCTGCGGCGGCATCGCGCTGAGCCACGGAGCGTGCTTATAGCCGAACGCCGCCGCCCGCTCCACCCGCGTACGCGGCTGCATTCCGTAACCGAGTTCGGCGAGCACGTCGTACAGATCGAAATCCTGCATCTCCTCAAGGTCTCGCACAAGCAGAACGGACCGGCCGGCATCGGGCAATTGGCCGATCAACGTGCGCCTCTCCTGGGGTGCGACCCACTTCGCGCGGAAGTCGTCGAGAGTCGGCGCTTCCTCAACCAACTTCGCGGCGAGCCGTTCCTTGTATTCTTCCACCGTTACGGGCGTGGCCTTCCCATCCACCGAAGTCAGGATCAGTTTGCCGGCGTCGGTCACGATCACATCGAAGCCCTGGACCATGATCGACGGCTCGGGTGGGGGCGGCGGTGGCGGCTCTGGTCCTTCACCCGGTTCCTTTGGCTTTCGAGGGGGTGTGATCTTCGTGATGAAATTCTGCCCGAACAGCCGAGTTGCGTCCGTATAGTCGTACACGCGGAACATGAGCTTGCCGGTCGCTGGGTCGAGCCGGGTGCCGCGGCCTACCATCTGGTAGAACGCGATCGGAGAGCGGACGTACTTGAAGAAAACGATGTTCCGGACTCGGGGCACATCGACGCCCGTGGTGAGAAGATCGACCGTGGTTGCGATGAAAAAGGATCGCGAGGCGCCCTTGAGGTCTGCCAGGTACTGAGCCCCGCCGACGCTGGCCGTGCACTTGAATGCGTAGGGCTCCAACCGCTGTTTGCCATTCGCGGCGCACCACTGCGCGTACAAGTTGTTCATGGCGATCGCCACGTCGTCTGCGTGCCGGTCGCGCACGCAGAAGATGATTGTTTTCTGCTCCGGGCCGCCCGTCTCCAGCAGATACCGGAACAGGTCCTCGCACATCGCGAGCACCCGATCCGGGAGCAAGAGCCGGTCCTCAAATTCCGTCTTTTCGTAGAGGTCCTGGAGTTGTTCGTGAGTGACGGGTTGGCCGGTATTCGCGTCCACCGGGCCACGGGCGAGAATGTCGTCGATCGTGATGCCCGTGTCGTCGAGGTTGACGCGGCCTTTCTGGATTTCACAGGCCGCCAGGTATCCGTCCTCGATGCCCTGAGCCATGTCGTATTCGTAGACAGGTTCACCAAAATGCCGGATGTTGTCGGCGCTGATGGCGAGGTCCATGGCCGCCGCCTCACTCTCCTCCGGGATCTCCAGTTCGCGCGGCGTAGCCGTGAGGCCAATTTGAACTGCGTCCGGGTTTCTGGTCAAGATCTGCGACCATTTGCCCCACGCGCTCCTGTGGCATTCATCAATGACGATGTGACTGAAGTAGTTGGGCGGGTAGAAGGTTGTCAAGAAGGTCGCCGTACCGTCGTCGTTCGAGACTTCGAGAGTCTGGTAGGTCGCCACATGGATGCGGGCGTTGCGGGCGTTGTTCGTGCCGTCCTGCCGCCGGTACACTTCTGCGGCGTCGGAGCCGAAGACATTCTGCAAGGCGCCCAGTCCCTGCGCCCGCAGTTCGTCGCGGTCGCAGACAAACAGTGCTCGCTTCAACTGTCCGGCGTCCGCGATCTTCTTCAGGAGGTTCACAG
>CAZXRB010000171.1:0-5235 GCA_964642845.1 uncultured Nitrospira sp. | reverse complement strand
ACCGGTGACACCAACGTGGCAACCTGGCACTATTTAACGCTTGATTTGGGACTAGGTGGCGACTTCTTAGTACAGATCCAAGCCACCAACAGCATCACCAAGTGCACCTACCGTTGTGCTTCCCTTGGTAGTCCAGCAATCGCTAGTCTTACCGTCTGTGCCGCACTTGCAATGACGGGTATTACCACCCTTGCCTTTGCATGTGACATCGTCTTTCCCCTGGCAATCCGGGTCGCCCTTACACAGAGCCGCGATGGCATCATCGCAGGTCCCACCGCCACTTCTGACAGCTTCGGGGCATTTGCCGTCGCCCTCGCCTACCGCTCCGACGCTTAGGCCAAGATCATTCAGCACAGCGAGCTCACCACTGAAGGCGGCATAGCTGGGGCCGCCGGTCACGATACAAGCCGCAACCAGGGCGATACAGAGATATTTCAGATAGTTCGCAAGATTGTGTGTCATAAACATCCTCCATTATAGACGTGAGATTGTGATTCGCTTGCATTACCACACTATCATGCGACTGTGACATATTTATGACACTTTTATGACAATCTTGTGACATTGTACGCGCCTGGTGGCCGTATGGACCAGAGCGCCTCATGCCGGCCGATGAACACTCGATATTCTGGCACGGGCCGCTCAGGTCAGGATGCACAGTGGCTGCCGCTCAGTATGTCAACCGTCCGGACAGAAAGGGAACTTCAGACGGCTCGTAGCGATGGCCGTTGACCACGGTGCGCGCCTTTCCCGACGGCGACAAGGCCACGTAGTCCCATAGCAGCTCCCCGAAAGGCGAGACCTCGACGACACGGCCGCTCTTGCTCACCACAATCACGGTGTTGCCGTTACGCACCCGCTGAACGCGTCCGTACTTGTCGCTGATGAGCGGGAGATCGGGGGATCCGGCGAAGTGCCAGACCACACTGCGTGCGACCGGGTCAAGCTCAATGGCCCTGACGTACGTACGGTTCTTAATCCGGTACCCCAGATTGTCCAACAGTAGTATGTGCCCGTTGGGAAGGAGGCGCGCCGAATGCTGCCACTTCCATCCGCCTGCCGCCCACACCCAGACGACCGCCCGGGTGGTCGGATCGATGACGGCCAGGGCATTCATGTTGCGGACTGACACGAGCACCTGGCCTTCGCGGAACAAGGGGAACTGCGGCGCAAGGTCGGCAGTCACCTTGCGGATGCTGTTGGTGTGGAGCGCATCCCAGTTCTCCTGCTTGAAGAAACGAGCGGGCCGGGAGAGCAGGTCACGGAATGGCGAATCACGGAACGCCTCCAGGAGAGGGATGCGGTCCAGTTCCCGCCCATCGGGCGACAGGATGACGATCGAGTCCGTCAGCAGGGGGTAAGTAAGAGCATCGAGCCCGGGCTCAGCGCTGGTGAGCACTGAGTGCGTCAGCGCATAGATGTTGCCGGTATCGGGGTCAACTTCAAAGTCATGATGGGCGTTCGCGGCGTATTTCCAGAGCACGTTGGCATCCTTGTCAGTCTTGACCAAACCATAGCCGTAGGGCGTATCGCCAAGCCCGGAGTACTGGATCAGCAAGTCGCCGTTCGGGAAGACGTGAGCGGTGTCGATGGAGACGCGAGGCTTTGTTCTCAGGTGAACGTGCGGAGGATCGGGCCAGGCTTTCTGAAAGGGCACGCTCCACTGATGCACGGTCTTGCCGTCCATATCGACGAGATGAACGGTCGTGGAGGCGCGATATGACAGCAGCGTGTATCCGTCGAGCGCGCCTTGGCGATGTACTCGTACTTCACCAGCCGCCTGAACAGCCTCCTGTGAATGATCCGGGTGCGAGCGGGACGCTTGAGTGAGCACACCGTACCAGGCGTCAAATGCCAGAAATGCATCCGACAGAAACGCGGCGGGAGACGGTAATGCTGCACGGTCGCGCCGGCGACGAACATCACGCAGCCGTAGCCGATGATGGACATGGCTCGGAGGCATGCGTCAACGCCACGTGCGCGTGGCATCTGTCAACAGCTCAGTAGGCGGAAGATCGAAGTATGCGGCAGGCATGGGATGATTAGTGTTGCACATGCTCCAGGTAGTGGCAATGTAAAATCTGGTGAATTGTCATAACTCGAAGTGCGGTTCATAGATACCTATTGATGTACCTCAATAGTGGGTGTCCTAATCCGCTGCACTGCTGGTCACAGTCGATTGCAGTAGCTGGCAGATTGTCGCAGTCATGTTCAGCAGCGGACCCCATGACCGACATTGCGTACCTATGGAGCAGGCACCAGGTCGAGCTTGGTTCGCCGGCTCAGGAGTTTTCTGCCGTCGGGCCTGAGGTCACCCTTCGGATCGACGTGGCGGTACAGAGTCTGCCGGGTGACCGCGAGCTCCGCGCACAACTCGCCCACCTTCGTTCCCGGCTGGCCCATCGCCGCCATTGCCAGCCGGAGCTTGGCCGGAGTCATCTTGTAGGGCCGGCCGCCGTTGCGGCCGCGGGCGCGGGCGGCGGCCATGCCTGCCTTCGTGCGCTCCAGCGTCAGCTCCCGCTCGAACTCCGCGAGGGCTGCGAAGATGCCAAGATGCAGCCTGCCGCTTGGCGTGGCCGTGTCGATTACCGCGCCTGCGCCGGCCAGCACCTTGAAGCCGATGCCTTGTTTTTGCAGGTCATCGACAGTGGTGATCAGGTGACGAAGATCCCTGCCCAGCCGGTCGAGCTTCCACACCACCAGTGTGTCGCCCGGCCGCAGCGCCTTGAGGCAGGCGGTGAGTCCCGGCCGCTGGTCCCGCTTGCCGGAAACGGCGTCCTCATAGATGTGCTGGCTTTCCACGCCCGCCGCCAGCAGCGCGTCACGCTGAAGGTCCGTCACCTGGCTGCCATCCGCCTTGCTCACCCGCATATACCCCATCAGCATGCATTCCTCCCTGTTGGTTGCTCGGCGGTCACCATTCTTGCGCAGTCGCGTGTCACACAAACGTTCGGTTACGTGACAACCGGGATCGGCATCCCTGCCGCATGGGAATCGTGTCACACAACCTGTCACACTTTCTGTGTGCTGTAAACCACTATCCGTTGTAGTTGCGTGACACGCCTCTATATCCGCGAGCGTCCCCATTCCGTGATCATCGGGACATTATCCATGCATAGCCCGAGAGTTGATGCATGTGGCCATGACAAATGGCTTGCGCCTCACCATTGTCTGTGGCATAATCGGCGCTATGCGGATAACTATGGGCAAGAGGCACTGATGGAGATTCGTGTACGGAACGTTGACGAGGGCACGATCGCGATGCTGCGGGAGCGGTCGCAGCGCGAGGGACGGAGCCTCGCCAGCCTGATCCGCGAACTGCTGACCGCCGAAGCGATGCGGCCCCGCCGCGAAATGCTGTCGCGGTTGGCGGCGTGGCACGAGGAGCTGACCAAGCGCCACGGCACGCTGCCGGACTCGACGCCTGAGATTCGCACGAAGCGCGATCAGCGCGGATGATCGTCGTAGACGCCAGCGTCGCGGTGAAGTGGCTGCTGCCGGAAGACGGGGCGGAGGCGGCGAGGGACTTGCTCGCCGGCCGCGATCCGTTGCTCGTGCCGTCGGTCGCCGCCATCGAGGTGCCGGGAGCCGTGCTGCGGAGACTCCGGGCCGGTCTGCTCGATGAAGCGGAGGCGAAACAGTGCATCGCGCTCTGGGATGACCTGCTCCGGGAAAACATCCGGGTCATTCCGGTTGAGGAACTCCTTGACTCCGCCCTTCGCATCGCAATCGCGTGTTCGCACCCGCTCACCGACTGCTTCTACGTGGCGGTGGCGGCCAGAAGCGGCGCTCCGCTGGTCACAGCCGACGCCGAACTGCAATCCCGCTGCAAGCGCGCACACAAGCGGATCGTGCTGCTGGGGGCGGCGGTGCCGCATTGAGCATGCAACGGCGGATGCCTCTGTGGCGGATGGCTTCAAGCTCCAGACCACGGGCGAGGATGAGGGCCAGCCTTAGAGCGGGAAAGGGGCCGCGTCCCCACCTCATCAGCGAGCTCATGGTGTCAAGTTTTGTTGCAACAAAACATGACACACAGGCAGGGCGCCATGCGACCGGCGTGCGGTGATTAGGCCGGCTATTCGCCGCACCTTATGCGGCGAATAGCATTGGGATGAGGGAAACCGCCGTGAACAGGTGTGGCGTGGCACTTATGTCACTGAAGAGGAGTGTGACACAATGCTGTTCAGTATGACGGTTTCGGGGAAGGGACAGCGAATCGGGTACCCGGGACGCAAACGGGCGCTCTCGCCGGAGCAGGTGCAGGAACTCCGTGCCCGCGCCGCCGCCGGTGAGAGGAGAGCTGGGCTTGCCCGCGAGTTCGGGATCAGCCGCGAGACGCTCTACCAGTACCTCCGCGAATCGGAACCGACGGAGGCCGCGTGCTCGACCTCCTGACGATTGCGCTTGAAGCGCACAGCGATGAGCGGAACCATCACCGCCGGTACGAAGTCTCCGTCGGCCGCGACCTGCTCGGCGACTGGGTCGTCACCGTCCGCTACGGCCGGGTGGGCGGGCCGCTGCGGGAGCTCCGCTTCGGGAGTCCCGACGCGGAGGCGGCACGGGCAATCGTGCATGATCGGCTCCGGCGCAGGCTGTCGGCACCCAAGCGGATCGGCTGCAGGTACCTGGTCCGGCTGTTCAGCGTGGCTGATGGGATGGACCCTCGGGATTGGGCACCGCTGCCCGTGCTCGGCACACTGATGGCAGCATGAGTGTCAACGTCCTCGGGCCGGAGGCTTGGGCGCTTGCTGAAGCGCCCACTGCAAGGTGTCGTAGAGCTGTAAGCGTGTGCCGGTGATGTCGAGTGTCTCATCGTCCGTGATTCCCAGTCCTGCCAGCATGCGAGCGAATCGGTCCTGAGGCACGGCCTCGTCGGGCACGTCGAAGAACCTGAGCGTGGTTTGCCCATCGTCTTCCCGTTCCAAGACGGCGCCGAAGTCGAGCGGCGAAAGGCCATGCCGTTCCGCAAGCTCGTTCAATCGTGAAAGAATGGCTATCTCAACGTTGTCTAGGCCTCTGCTCATCCCGGTCCGTCGGCTTGAAGTTGTGTGCCCGACCGGCGTAGCACGAGGTCGGGGGGCTGGCAATCACTTTGTGCTGTGGTACGTCCAAGCGCAAGCGGAGAGATCGCGTTGCCTCGGATCGGGGTGGTGCAACGACTGGCCTTCACCCTCATCGAGCTTCTAGTCCCTGATCAAGCGTGAAATCAAGGCCATTTTTGCAATAAAACACTCG
>CAZXRB010000170.1:0-5253 GCA_964642845.1 uncultured Nitrospira sp. | reverse complement strand
CCTTGGGAATGCCGGCCAACTGGTCGGCTTCGAGCAACTGGTGGACATCCTCGGCGCCGCCGGGCCAGACCAGGAACAGGCCATCCTGGCCGAACCACAGGCGCGACTTCTCGCGGTTGGGCACCCAGCCCGAGTTGCCGCGGGTGAGCCGCCGCAGGGCATCGACCAGGTAGCGTTCCAGGTGCGAGCCGTATTGCGGCGAACCGTAGCGGTCGGCGCTGGCGATCAGATTGCGGTCGATGACGAGCGCCAGCGAGCGGCGCACGAGTTCGTCGAGGATGTTGTGGTCGCGATAGACCGGGATGCCGCCGATGCTGGCCAGATGGGGCACGATGACCGCGTTGCCCTCGGAGAGATCGGCCATCACCGCGGGCGGCACCACGTGGGGCAGGGCGAAGAGTCCCAGGCCCCGCGCCTCGACGGCCTGGGGGCGCCAGCGCAGGAAATAGCGCTCGCTGCCACGGGCGGCCAGCCAGTCTGTCAGCGGTCGCAGGAAGACCGGCCACGTGTCGCCGGTGGCATCGGTGACGATGACATGGCTCATCAGGCGGTGCAGTTCGCAGCACAGCCCGGCGATGAAGGTCGCATGGCGCCAGCGCGGCTCGAGTTGCCGGCGTGCCGAGATGCTCATGCGCCCCGAGAAGATGTGCGCGTCGGTGCCTTGCAGGCTGAAGAAGGCGGTCTCCAGGCCGAGCCGCAAGAGGCCGCCGGGGGTGCTGAAGTAGTTGTCGGCGGTCGCCGGCAGCAGATGTACGCAGGCGGCGTAGCGGCGCACCAGCGCCAATATGTCGCGCTCGAAGCTGTCCCGGTCGGCGCCGTAGCACAACTTTATGCGCGCGATCATGTCCGCTTCGCCGGCCAGCACGTCCCCGACCGGCACTGCGGCGAAACCGGGGTCGGATGCGGGGTAAGAAGGGACAGGCGTTGGTGGAGTGGGCATGGCGGCGCCGCGATACCAGAGAGGAAGCGAAGTGGCCATTCTTGGGCCGGCTGAGTTGCCTGTCGCCCCGAAACAGGACCTATTCGTCGGGGGTATCGCCTCCGGTCCCAGGGCTGAGCTTGTGAAAGAGCGCGAGCATGCCCAGTTGACGGTCGTTCATGTCGAGGGCGGGGCGAGCCGGGTAAGACGCTTGGATGCGGTGGTCCAGGTGAAAGCGCTCCAGCAGCTTGCAGAAGGGGCAAGATTCGCCGGAGTGCGCCACGGTGCCGACGGCGGCAATGAACTCACCGCCGCAATCGGGGCAGGTCAGCACGGACAGCGCCGGTGTGCTGGCAAGCCAGATGCCATCGATATAGGAGACGAGGTTGAAGGCCCGGTCGAAGCTGATGCGATATGGCGGCAGTGTGGCGGCCTGGTAGGCGCGGTAGGCGAAGACCAGGGCTTCGCCGGCCGTGAGCCCCTGGTTACGCAACTGGCGGTATTTGGCGCCGATGAGGCAGGCGTCGGTACGCAGGATGAGGTTGGCGCCGTGGTACCACTCAGCCGAATCGGGAGCGCGTCCGCGTGGAATGGTGCGGGCATCGGGGAAAAAGAGACTCTGGACTTGGCGCGGCGGGATGCCGGTGATGAGGTGGATGGTCTTCAGCCTTGCGCCGAGCGTCGCCAATTGCTTTGCCAGTTGCACCGCGCGCAGGTGCCGGTCGCCGCGGGTCGGCATGGGTATTGGTTCCTACGGCCGGCCTTCCATGGGTTTGGGGGGATGGACGAGTGCCATGGGGCCTGCCAACGGCCGCGGAGCGCTTAGAAGGGTCATCAGGTCGGCGCGCGGCGGGAACAGGGTCGTGTCCCCAACATGGATTACCAGGGACCACAAGTCATCGAGGCTCAAGCCCCGGAGGTAGTTGGCTTGCTCCATGTTGAGGCCGTAGCGGCAGCAGGTCGAAGCCGCGTCATACTGAAGACCGGCGCGTATGACGACGAGCACATTCAAGTTGATCCATTCGGCATCCGTAAGGGTCGCGTGACTCATGGTCCTGATCTCCGGTTACTGTAAAAGGCCCGCGGTATATGCGACCGCTGGATCAGGCCTCGTAGTTCCGCTCAGGTGTTCCGAAATGGCCTCGGCCACAGTAAATGCCATCGGCCACGGCAACCTCCTGAGGACTGCTCGTGTTGGGACACATTGCCATATTGCTGTCGGCCGCCCGTCCCAGTCCGTTCCGCTTGCCTCAATCGCTCCCGCTTGCCTCAATCGCTCCAAACGAATCTTCTGACTACCCTCGGGATGCGATTGCATCGGGACATCCAACCGACCAGACCATCGTGCGGTGCCATATGCTAGCAATAAATGGTGCTAGTTAAAAGAATTTGTGAGTGCTATAGTATGGCCGAGTTTCTACTACGTGGCATACCATTCACCTCGTTCATTACCACTTGAAGGCGAAGCGTCGCGTGAACCCAATGCCTTGCATAGGCCAGTTGTATCTTTTTTTGTTGCCATGACATAGCATGCAAATGTACATTTTGTGTTCCACATTTGACGCTAGCGGACGGTAATCGCGTGGAGAAGACTTCAACAGCTACCCGGCACGTGAAGGTCCTGCTCGCGGACGACCATCCCTTGCTCTTGAATGGTTTCGCAGCCGCGCTCGCGCACTACGGTATCAATGTCGCAGGACAGACCGTCAGTGCATTGGAGGCGGTGGAGCAATTCAAGCGTCTGCGGCCGGACGTCCTTGTGCTCGATATCCGGTTTGGCGATCACATGACCGGGCTGCAAGCTGCCACAACCGTGCTCGAGCAACATCCCGACGCCAAGATCATATTCTTGAGCCAGTTCGACGATGACACACTCGTACGCGAGGGTTATAGGTTGGGCGCGCGCGCATTCATTACAAAGGACTGCGACCCGAAAGAGCTTGCAGCCGCCATCAAGAAGGTGAACGACGGTGAGCTCTACTTCCTGCCGCGCATTGCGCAGCGGCTCGCGAACATGGCCATTCGCGGGGAAACCTCTCCACGCGCGCTCCTTGACGAACGGCAGTTGGACGTTTTCGTCTATATGGCCCGCGGTTGTACCAATGTCGAAATTGCCGAGGCGCTGCAGCTCAGTCCGAAAACCATCAGCAACATCAGCCAGCAGATAAAGCTGTCGCTCGGGATATCCAAGCAAGCGGATCTGACCAGGCTGGCAGTCAAACACAATCTGCTGGAACCATAGCAACCTGGTGTACTTATCGTGAGTTCAGGAGCGGCTGCGACCGCGCTATCTCTTGTCCTCCTCGGGCTCGCAATACCTGCCACCTGGTTCCCGATGGCGACACGCCCGCCCATCGCGCGTACCTCGGTGTGGGCCTGGCTTCTCGTTGCGTCCGTGATCAGCAGCCTCATCGCCGAGATAGTCACCGTCCCCGCCGCCGCCTCGCTGGGCGTCCTACTCGCTTGCTCCATGGGAGCGCAGCACCCCGGATTGAGCGTCAGAGCAAAGACAACCTTTCTGCTCGCCGCCTGCGTCATCGCGCTGGCTTTGGCCCTTCATCTGATCCCCGGTTTCCACAACCCCATACTAATCAATTCGGTGAGGCTCTCACCGGATTCTGCCCCCCTCACCCAATACGGAAACTATGACAAGGCGGCTGCTGGGCTGATCATCCTCGCTTGTTTCGCCCCGCGAGCAACTTCGTGGCTTGAATTACGTCAAGTCATGGCAGCATCCTGGCCGATCGCGCTGACCACCGCATTCGTAGTGGTCGCAAGCGCTCTAGTACTTGGCATTGTTCGCTTCGACCCGAAGTTTCCGCAGATTGCCCCGCTCTTCTTGATTGTGAACTTGCTATTCGTTTGTGTTGCCGAAGAGGCATTCTTTCGCGGCGTGGTTCAGGAAAAAATTCTCACAGCGCTTGGCGATCGCCCAGAGTCTCCACTCGTCGCAATTGCCTGTTCTGCTCTTCTGTTCGGCATTGCACACCTCGCTGGCGGCCTTCGTTATGCAGGCCTGGCAACGATCGCTGGCGCCGGTTACGCCTATGCGTACGACAGGACTCGAAGAGTGGAAGCTTCGATCCTCGCGCATTTCTCCACTAACGCGATCCACTTCTTCGCGTTTTCGTACCCACTTCTTCGACAATCTTCGAGCGCGTGAGAGTATGGCGAATGCAAAGTCTGCCTTGGTGTTCCTCGCCTTCGTATTGGCCGGACCACTATCCAGCTTCGCGGAAGATCCCGCAGTCGCTGATCTCGGCCCCACGTTGGTACTGACACCGACGCGGCTGCGGCAATCCCTGGCGGATTCCCCGACGGGCGTCACCATTCTGACTGCCGACATGCTGGAGAGATTTTCCGTCACTTCAATACCTGAGTCCTTACGGTTCGTCCCAGGGATGGCCGTGACCCGAGTTTCTGGCAGCGACTATCGAATCAACTATCACGGGACGAATATCCTTTCACCTCGGCGCATGAACATTCTGGTCGACGGCATGTCCGTATATCGGGCCGGGTTGGCGTTGGCGGACTGGCTTGAATTGCCGGTATCCGTCGACGACATCGATCGGATCGAAGTGACCCGTGGGCCAAGTTCCGCAGCGTACGGCCCAAACTCGATGTTGGCCGTCATCAACATCATCACGAAGCATCCGGCAGAAAGCGACGGCACAACCTTGATCGCTCGCGGTGGAAGCCGCACGGCGCAAGGCCTCGCTCGATTCGGAGGGAGCATCGCAGATCACACCCGCTACCGGGTCACGCTCGACCATCAGTACGACCGCGGCTTCGATGCGGCCTCACGAAGTGGACAGGATCACGATAGCGTACGGCTGGACAAGCTCACCTGGCGTTCTCTCACCGATATCGATGGACAAAGCGACCTGGATATCGAAGGCGTTCTGATTAGTGGGGTTACGCAAAAAGACTTCATACAGTCCGGTCAAATCACTTTCCCGGACATTGACGTCGACCACTATTACCTCAATGCACGATGGCGGTGGAGTCTTAGCGCCGACCATGATCTGCAAGTCCAGGCATACCTGGCCGATCAATCCCACAAGCAGCAGTGGACGTCCTGTCTTCCAACAGCCACCTTCTTACCGGAGCTGTTCCAGCTCTGGAAGTCCAACCCTGCATACGTCAATACCTTATTGGCCGGCGGTGTCCCTGCTGGCGGGTCGGCCCAGGACAACGCACTTGCCGCTGCGGCCATCGCGCACTTGGCCGGCCTTGGTCCGCGGGCCGCAATCCCGACTTGCGCGAATGCCAACCAGAATATCCGCGAGCGGCGCTACGACGTAGAACTGCAGGACACCCTCGTGTATTCCAGC
>CAZXRB010000169.1:230-5311 GCA_964642845.1 uncultured Nitrospira sp. | reverse complement strand
CATGCCGCCCCGCCATCGGCGAGATCGGCATATGATACTCCACCGGATCCCAACGTCCGCCAAGGTCTAGCGGAAAAACCGACCATCATCTTGGCGTTGGTCCCGTAGCCCAGTGTTCGAATCGCCGTCAGTCGCCGAGGAGGGATGGCAAGATTCTCATCCAGCTCGACCTCGCGGAGGACCGTGAAGGGGATGGCGAGCACAACCACGTCGTGTGTTCGCACGATCGCGCGGCTTCCGGAGAGCAACGTGAGTTCGATCCGACCGTCGCCGGCGCGGCGGACGCGGACGAGCCTCGTGCCATAGGTGAACTGCCCATCAAGCTCTCTGGTCAACGCTTCGACAATCCGATCGTTTCCGTCCACCAGATGATACCGTTCGTCGCTAAAGACGCCAAAGGGGGTGAACTCGGATCGGCGGTCCGGGTGCATAAAGAGCAAAAAGTTGAGACAACTCTGTTCGGCCGCAGCCAGCCCATATTCAGCCTCATAGGCCGCGACAATCGCGGCCTTGGCCAGGGAGCCTGCTGGGATGGAGGAGCTGTTTTGCCCCTCCAAATAGGCAAGCAGGGACGTTCGGTCGAGGATGACATCGGCTTCGGTATGAGAGAGGGCGGTGACCTCCTTGGACAGGCGGTTGAGGTCCCGTCGCATGACCGGGACGAAGTCTCGAAATTCAGACACGATCTCGGCCTCCGAGCGTCGTTGACCGAGAAAGAAATAACACGTTTCTCCCCGCTCGTTCTTTCTCGGCCTCCGAGCGTCGTTGACCGAGAAAGAAATAACACGTTTCTCCCCGCTCGTTCTTGAGGTCCTCCAAGACAAGGCCGAACCGCCTCGCGTACCCCAACATCGTGGTGTGAAGCGTGTCGATCAACTCACCGCCTCGCTCCGCCACCTGACCGGGGAAGAATCCACGCAGAGACCAGCAGCGGCCGCCGGCCCTCCCCGCCGCTTCATAGATGGACGCGCTGATTCCCGCGGTCTTGAGCCGGTCGGCGCAGGCCAAGCCGGCGAGCCCCGCTCCGACGATGCCGACCGAGAGGGAGGAGGCAAGCGGCTTGGCCTCGGCGCGGAGGGGAAACCCCGTGAGGGAGCCGAGAGCCAACGTCGCGCCGGTCGCCATCGCGCCCTTCAAGAACTCCCGGCGGGTGGTGTCAGCGGAGCCCGAGGCCTTGGTCACTTCATTATTAAGCAGACCGATCGCCTCTCCCGCCGAACAATGTTGACGATCGGCAAGCAAGGCGGCGGCCATCAACCTGGAGAACAAGCGGAATGAGACGGTTCGAGCCATGGGGCACGCTTCCGGTCATCAAACAAGAAGGAGGCCGGTATTGTACCGGAGCTGTAAAGGGATCGTCAGCCCCGTTGCTCTCCACATAATAAATAAGACACCATCTGGATCCTTCTCTCATTAGCCCGCGCCGTGAAGGTGTGAAATCTACGCAGGGCAACAGGCAGGGTGCCCTGTTGTGGGGGATTGTCTTGTGATAGACTCCCGCCCCGGTTCGGCCGGAGAAGAAAGGTTCTTCCGCCGGTTTGTGAATCACGTCTGTTGTTCCATCGAGAAGGGAGACGAAGGACGCCAATGGCTACCAACGATAAGCAAGTCATTTTCTCCTTGGTCAACGTCGGCAAGGTCTATCCGCCGAAGAAGCAGGTGTTGCGGGAGATCTATCTGGGTTTTTACTACGGGGCCAAAATCGGGGTGCTGGGGCTGAACGGAGCCGGGAAAAGCTCGCTGTTGAGAATCATTGCAGGGGTCGATCAAAACTACACGGGGGAGATCACGAGATCCAAGGGGTACAGTATCGGGCTGTTGGAGCAAGAGCCCCAGCTCGATCCGAACAAAACCGTGAGGGAAGTGGTGGAAGAAGGGAAGGCCGAGCTGGTTGCGTTGCTCAAGGAGTATGAAGACGTGAGCAACCAAATCGGCTCGGCCGATCCCGACACGATGGAAAAGCTGCTCGACAAACAGGCTCAGCTCCAGGAAAAGATCGAAGCGGCCAATGGGTGGGAACTCGAAAACCAACTCGACATTGCCATGGATGCCTTGCGCTGTCCGTCTGCCGATCAGAAGGTCGGCACCCTATCCGGCGGCGAAAAACGGCGTGTCGCGCTTTGCCGGCTGTTGATTCAAGAACCGGATATTCTGCTGCTCGATGAGCCGACGAACCATCTCGACGCTGAGTCGGTCCAGTGGCTGGAGCAACATCTCCGGCAGTACAAGGGCACGGTCATCGCGGTGACGCACGATCGGTATTTCTTGGACAATGTCGCGGGCTGGATTCTGGAGCTGGATCGCGGCCATGGGATTCCGTTTCAAGGCAACTACAGTGCGTGGCTGGAGCAGAAAAAAGATCGGCTGGAGAAAGAGGAAAAGGCCGAATCGAAACGGCGGAAAACGCTGGAGCATGAGTTGGAGTGGATCCGCATGTCGCCCAAGGCCCGGCAATCAAAGGGCAAGGCTCGCTTGAATCGATATGAAGAACTGGTCAATCAAAAGCAGGAACAGGTGGCGGAGGATCTGGAGATCTACATTCCGCCCGGTCCGCGCTTGGGCGACGTGGTCGTCGAAGCCAAGGGGGTCGGCAAGGCATTCGGCGACAAGGTGCTCTATGAGAACGTGAATTTCAGTTTGCCGAAGGGTGGCATCGTCGGGGTGATCGGGCCGAACGGGGCTGGCAAGACCACCCTGTTCAAAATGATCGTGGGGAAAGAAAAGCCCGATGTCGGCACGATCACGATCGGTGAGACGGTAAAGCTCGGCTACGTTGATCAGGATCGCAGCCTGGACGGCAATAAAACGGTCTACGAAGTGATTTCGGAGGGGCAGGATACGATCAAGCTCGGGAAGACCGAGGTGAATGCGCGAGGGTACTGCGCCCGCTTCAACTTCGCCGGGACGGATCAACAGAAAAAGGTCAAGGATCTGTCCGGCGGCGAACGGAACCGCGTGCACCTCGCGCGCATGCTGAAAGAAGGCGCCAACGTGATCATTCTTGACGAGCCGACGAACGATTTGGACGTGAATACGTTGCGCGCCCTTGAAGAAGGATTGGAGAACTTCGCCGGCTGCGCCGTGATCAGCAGCCACGACCGTTGGTTTCTGGACCGGATCGCTACGCACATTCTGGCCTTCGAGGGCGACAGCAAGGTCGTCTGGTTTGAGGGAAACTACAGCGACTACGAAGCGGACCGCAAAAAACGACTCGGCAAGGAAGCCGACCGGCCGCACCGGATTCGGTACCGCAAGCTGACGAGAGACTGATCTTGTCCCCCGTGACGGGTGGGGTTCTTCTCCCTTTGTCCTTCAAAATTGTTCTTCAAAAAAGCAGTTCATGATGGCTGCCTACCATCCTTAACCAAGCTTCACAACTTTGGCCCAGAAAGCATATGCCGTGTCGGCAATAAGGATTCGCTTCGAAGTCGGCGACAACGGCATCGGTTTTGAACGGCGTCTGAAGAAACGAAATGGCATTGGGCTATCCTCGATGGCCTCTCGCGCCCAACAGATTGGCGGACAACTCACCGTCCGCACTCGCTCCGGTCGAGGCACAAAAGTGATCCTGAAGGTGCCACTCGCAGTCACTACCCAGCCGGCCTGTCTTGCGTAAAGAAAATCCCGTCTTGCCTAGTCAGGGAATTGAAAGGCTGCCTTACTCCGGGCGTTCACGGTCGCGCTGTTCTCAAGGTTGGCGCTGACGGACCGATAGAGAACGGAGTCTAGCGAACTGGTGTGCCCCCTCAAAATCGTTGGTTCCGGCGTCAAGGGGCCTGACGGAACCGGCTGCGTCCCCGTGGGGGTGGCCTGTGGCCATGGGGAGATGCGGTGTCGAGGTGAGCGCCATTCCGCCGCTTGGCCTTGGATATGAATTGTCAAAACGACCAGCCACTCTCGTTCGGTGCATGGATCAGCCAGTGTCGTACGAATCTCCATGTGCGATTGATCGTTGGGCTCTTGCTCATCATCGGTTTGACAACCGTAGGGTTTGCATTACTCTGGCTGCAGCAGCAGGCGGAGCTCGGTCGAGAAACGGCCATGGCCCGCGCGGAGGCGGCGGCCCAGGCCATTGTGGCGATCGTCGTCGCCGTCGATGATATTGATCTTGTCAGGGAACACCTGGTCCTGCCTTCCAACGATCCGAACCTGCGCGAGGTCGCGATTGTCGATCGGGAGGGCCTGATTGTCGCCTCGTCATCACCGGCACGGGTGGGAACCGTTCTTTCCCGTAGTGAGATGGGGGGACCGATCGGGGCCGACACTGTCTTTGAACATCGGGCGGATTCTGGCGAGCCGCTGCTGATTCTTGTCAAGCCGGTCTATCAGAAAGGCCGCCCCCTCCTGGCCGTGAGGGTCGTCTATTCTCTTCAGACAGTGAGCGATGCGCAGGTCGCCATGATGTGGCGGCTGCTGCCGATCCTGCTGGCGGTAGTGGCTTTGGCCATGGCGCTGGGGAGGGTGCTCTTGGGGGGGATTGTGGCCCGTTGGCGAGCGATCGCGCTGTCGATCGAAGGGTTGCGAATTGGGACTACAGAGAAGGGGCAAAAGGAGGGGGAACAACTGGCGGCGATTCCTGACCATCACATCTATGATTTGGATCGGCTGGAGGTCGTCGTCGGCGACATCGTTCGCGTGGTGCGGGAGCGGACGCTTGCATTGCACCTCATGATGGCGGGATTGGAGCATCAGGTGCAAATGCGGACCGCCGAATTGGAAGAGCAGGAGATCCGCTTGCGGTCCATCATCGAAACGGCCGTCGAAGGCATTGTGGTGATTAATGAGCAGGGCGTGATCGAGATGGTCAATCCGGCGATCGAGGCCCTGTTCGGCTACCGGCCGGACGAATTGATCGGCCAAAACGTGAACATCCTGATGCCCGCCCCCTATGATCGGGAGCACGATGGGTATCTCAAAGCATATCTCACCACCGGCGTCAAAAAGATCATTGGTATTGGTCGAGAGGTCGTGGGGCGGCGCAAGGACGGCGCCGTTTTCCCCATTGATCTATCCGTCGGTGAGATGACGATCAACGGGACGCGCAAGTTTACGGGCATCATTCGGGACATCTCGGCTCGGAA
>CAZXRB010000169.1:0-220 GCA_964642845.1 uncultured Nitrospira sp. | reverse complement strand
CTCTGTTGCGAGACAATGAATCCCGTCTCCGACTCACGCTGGAGGTCTCGACGGACGGCCTGTACGACTGGAACCTTCGGACGCTCCAAGCCCACTATAGTCCCAGTTGGATCAAGCTGTTGGGGTTGGAGGGCCATGACATCCCCCTCAACAACGTCTATGACTGGAAAAATCGCGTGCATCCGGATGACCGTCCCTGGGTCGAACGGGCGCTCGATGA
>CAZXRB010000168.1:0-5374 GCA_964642845.1 uncultured Nitrospira sp. | reverse complement strand
GTCGGGTCGCTCAGCCATGGTTCGCAATCTCCCGAGCGACATTCCGGTACGCTTCGGCCAGAGGACCTTTGGGATCGTAGGCAATCACCGACTGACCGGTGGCGATGCTGTCTTTGGCTCGCACCGAGTACGGTACGACCGATTCAAGCACGAGCTCGGGATGCGCTTCTCGGAGGCCATCGAGGATGGCGCGTGCATGGGCGGTGCGCTGGTGATGCATAGTGACGAGTATTCCGCCCGTCTTCAGGTTGGGATTCACGCGACGGCGGATCTTTTCGACGTTGGCTAGCAAATGTTCGAGCGCGCGGAGCGCTAGGTAGTCGCTTGAGAGGGGGATGAGGACTTCATCGGCAGCGGCAAGGACGTTCGACGTGAGGAGGCCGAGCGACGGCGGACAATCGCAAAGGATGAAGTCGTATTCGGCCCGAAGTGGCTCCAGCAGGCCCGCAAGCAGGTGGTCCCGGCCGGGTTCCGCGAGAAGTTCACTCTCGGCCTTCGAGAGGTCGATGGTCGAGGGAAGGAGGCTCACGCCAGCCATGCCGGTCGGCTGGATGACCTGCTGATACGAGACATTGGGCTTCTCGACGAGGAGGTCGTAGATCGATGCGGGGAGACTGTGGACTTCGAGGCCGAGGAGGGCAGTGAGGCTCGCCTGAGGATCGAGGTCGCAAAGCAGGACACGGTTGCGTCCGTCCTCCGCGAGGGCGTGGGCGAGGTTCAGGGTCGTCGTGGTCTTACCGACGCCGCCCTTCTGATTGGCTACCGCGATGATCTTCGTCATGGCGTGTCATTTTGGAGCACCTCCTCGACTTTTCGATCGGCATCGCCTTCGTATCGGGTCAGTTCCCGCTCAAGGGCGTCACGGACGATGAGGCTGCGGTTCGTTCGCGTGCGGTCAGCGACGCGGACCAATCGCTCGAACTGGTCGAGGCCAACTGTGAACGTTATCGGGATCTTGCGGCGCATGTAGGTACTATAACAGCCAAGTCGCGTTCTGCACTGTGGATAGCGGCCTCTGGAACGTGTTCCAACGGAGAGTTCGGTTTGCCTTGACCAGGAAGCCGCGGCCCCTCTATCGTCCCGACGCCGAATTGTTTCTCGGACGACCCATTTGCAGTTCACCACGGCCCGAATGCGAGAAGGGTGAGGGTCGCGACGCCGTAGAGCACTGAGAGCACGATCCCCAGAGATGCGACAACAACGCAGGTCCATCTTCTCCATCCAGTCGAGATCCTAGCTGCGCGGATGCCGCTGAGTGAGCCGACGATAGCGGCTGTCAACAACAACGAGGGCGTGCCGATGTCGTTGAGTGGAAAGTCCCGCGACAAGATGAAGCCGGCGATGATTGGTAACGCGGCCACCAGGACGCCGCCGATTGCTAAAGCCAAGTCCTCTTTAATTCCTCTCATTGTAGTCTTATCCACTGCATACCTATTCGTATCTCCTAAGCCGTCCGTCGGTTTCGGAATTACGGCGCACCGATACTTTGCGTGCAAGTCTATTGCAGGACTGGATACTTATCCAGGCGTAGCGGCGGAGATTCGGGCAAATGCTCATTGCAATGATTGTAGCATATTCGGTTCATGTCGAAACGTCTTCCGCCCGGATCGACTGTCTCAACTCCACTACGAACTCAGCACCTCGGAGTCGGGAACGTTCGGAATGACAAAGGCTGTTTGCGGAGGCAGTGACGTGGCGAACTATACGCCGCCGGGTGTCCGCTTCTTTCGCGATCGACTTATCGATTACCCAGGCGATGATATTGTGATGGGTGCGGCCGAGGAAGATGGTGGGTTCGTTCTGGATAGCAAGACGGGCAAGCGAATCCCAAGATACCTTACCCACTTCTGGGACCCGGATGTCGACGCGCGTGGACTTGGGGGAGGCCTGTCGCTGGCTTTGCAGCCTGGGAAGAAGCTCGGAAGCGTACTGCGTAAGCTTCATATTCCTGCTTGCGCGGAGGCGGATCAACCACAATGTGCCGAACGTGAGACTGCGTATTCTCGCGCGCGTTCATTATGGGCTCATGCTGTGGAGTTGTATCGAGCGGGTGCGAAACGTGAAGCGTACTACATCCTCGGTCGGGTCGCCCATCTGCTATCTGACCTAACTGTTCCGGCGCATGTTCATGGTGACACGCACGGGGGTGTCCTTGCTGGGCTGTTCGTCGCGTCTCCTTGCTGTGGTGCGGCCCACGACGAGAAGGACACGGATACTCTTGAGGATAGGGTTAAAGGCAAACAGCTCCTTCAAAGCTTCGACAGTCTATCCGTATCTCCATACAGGTACGAACAGCTCTTGTCGTCGAGCTTGTGGTCGGCGCTAGGGGAGTCATCCGTAGACGGCTTGTTCCGCTTGTTTTGGTTTACTGCCCAGAAAACGCAGTTTTGGGCGAGCGATGGTGATAAGGACCCTTCACCCTTGGTTAAGGTCACGGGTGCCAGATGTGACGCTCCGCAGTATACCGCGGACGCCAACTACATATGTATCGACTATGCACCACAGAGCCCTGGTCTATTTCGACTAAGTAATGGTGAAGTTGGGACCCCGGGACTTCCATCGCACTTATGGGATGATGTCGTCCCGATCCACCAGCCCTGTGAGATAAGGGCACTCGATACCAAGGGCGAGGCTGAAATGGCCAGGCACATTGCGGGCCATACTCTCGCCGCAGTCTCGGGTCTCTACCGTCTGTTCTGGGATGTCACCCATGATGCAGATAGTGATGGATTCGGAGTGTTCACTGATTGCGATGAAGCGGACGCAAGCATCCACCACGGTACAATAAGTAGCTGCTACGATGGCCCCGCTGTTACGGCGAACGTTGGCGAATGCCGTGCAGGAAGTCGCTCTTGTGCATCGGGAGAATATTCAACATGTGAGGGGCAAGTGCTGCCATCGCCTGAAGTGTGTGACGACGACCGAGACAACGACTGCAACGGTGCTGAGGACTGTGCGGATACGGCCTGTGTGGGAAGCCCGCTGTGTACTGGCTCCTGCGCAGGGCCTGGCACGATTGTCGTCGGCGAAATCACCACCGATACGACCTGGACCCTGACGGGCTGCCCGTACCTACTGCAGAATGTCAGTGTCCGGGAAGGCATTACGCTGACAATCGAACCCGGTGTTGTGCTAAAGGGAAGAAAGGACGGGCTATACGGAATCAACAGCCGCCTCTTGGTGTACGGGAGTCTCGTTGCCGACGGTACTCCGGAAGCGCCGATAGTGTTCACGTCACTGAAGGACGACTCAGTCGCAGGCGATACTAACGAGGATGGAGATACCACAGCGCCAAGTCCTGGTGACTGGTTGGGTATCGAGTTTGCTCCGGTAAGCACCGGAAGTGTTTTAGCCAATGTTGAGATTAGGTATTCCGGTGGCAACTACGACTGCTACCCATTTGGGTGTCCATACGTCCGATCCAGTAGTGTGTACACGGAGTCGCCCGATCTAATCGTCGTAAGCTCTCGAATCATGGCGTCGGCCCGGGATGCCATCTTTATTGCGGGCGGAGACCCGGTCGTCTCGGGCAACACGATCGACGGAGCAGCGAACGGAGTGACGATCGGCGGGGGAAATTCCACGATCACAAACAACATCATTCGGAACGCGGCCGACTGCGGTCTCAATATCGCCACGCAATCGATGATCGCAGGAAACCGGGTGCAGGATAATACCACTGGTATCTGTGTGGGCGGAGTCGTTGCGGCGAACGTCACCGGGAACAGTGTTAGTGCCAACGAAAAGGCGATCTCGGGACCGCCGGGGCTGGTTAGTGGATTCTCCGGGAACACGTATGTTGGCAATGCATTGGACGGCTTGTGGACGTCGGGAGACGTACGGGCAGACGCCACGTGGCCATCCGATATCCCTGTGTACTTCATAGCGGGAACAGTGAATGTCTACCCCGGACGGACGCTGACGATCGAGCCGGGGGTGATAGCAAAAGGACGAAAGGACGGTCTGTACGGGATCAATAGCCGAGTTGTTGTAGACGGGACCTTGGTTGCGCAGGGGACGTCGACATCGCCGATCATCTTTACATCATTGAAGGACGATTCGGTTGGAGGTGACTCCAATGGGGACGGCGGTACCACGTCGCCGACTCCTGGTGACTGGTTGGGGATCGAGTTCGGCGTCTCAAGTTCGGGTAGCCTCATGACGAATGCCATCGTTCGCTATGCTGGTGGAATCTTCGATTGCTACCCGTTTGGTTGCAGCTGGCTCAAGCAGACCGCCGTGTACAGTGAGGCCGCAGACCTGGTGATTTCGGGATGCGAGATCACGGGCTCAGCCGGCAATGGTGTCGCATCCCTAGGGACGGCGCTGACGGTGTCGGGAAGTACGATCGCAAACAATGTTGGCTGCAGTGTGTGCAACTACGGATCTTCGCCGGTTATCGTTGCGGAGGGAAATTTCTGGGGTCATGCCAGCGGGCCGCTCGACACTTCGGATGATCGATCGTCGGGCGGGCTATACAATCCGTCTGGAGCCGGCGGCTGGGCTACGGACCATGTTGACTACGACCCGTGGCTAGGGTCTCCGGTCATGGGTGCGGTTGCAGTACAGACCGAATCGGCGGCGGCCACCGCCGATTCAAATAGCCACGGCCGGATCGCATACCGATTGCCCGTGGGTGTCGTGGGCAAGCCTCGTCGCGTAGAAATATTTCTCAAGGTCCGAGGATCATATTTCCGTGAAAATATCGACAGAGTATATCTGTCATTGTCGTGCATTGCGAACTGCGCCGGCGGGACGCCGGGGAATACGTCCTGGTCTAAACAACTGTATGATCTGCCGAACATTCAGAATCAGTTCGGGGTAATTGCATTCGATGAAAATGACGATCCATCCGAACCTGAGTTCAGGTTTGTGTCAACAGCGGTCTACGCGCTAACGGTGAGTATACAAACATCTGGGAACTGGGTGGTCTTGCGCGGGTCGCCACTCGACAACGGCGGAGAATTTGTGTGTATCGATTGCACGGAGAACTATGGGGGAGACGCGCTGTCGCCGTACTATCGGATTCACGGTGATGTTCCGTAGCGCAATTGAGTCGCGCGCGCGACAGTGGGGGTGATCGCCCGAAGCCGGCTGAGAACCTTTTAGCGAATCCCGGAATCGGATGGCGATTGCACGTTGATGGTGTCCTGGCAAACGAGTTGCAGTAGTATGCGAACTGGCCAGTGGCATCGGGGGGCGCCCAGACCCTGTGGGATCACCACTTCTGCTCGTACTCGGCGAGAGCCGACTCCGGCGCGAGGTTGAGGTAGATTGCAGTTGTGGTGAGGTGGTCGTGGCCGAGGAACCGCTGGAGCGCCGTAAGTGCTCGCCGTGCCCCGTCTGGACAGGCCTGACGGCTGTGTCGAGACTG
>CAZXRB010000167.1:5184-5399 GCA_964642845.1 uncultured Nitrospira sp. | reverse complement strand
CAAGGCCGCGGCGAGGAGCGCCCGCGGGTGTTGGTTCAGCACATAGGCACGATCGTACGGCACCGGCACCAGCGTCTCGATGTGCCGCAGCGCGTCATGGAGCTGGCCGGCGTCCAGACATGCCGACGCCGATGCCGCTCGCCGGCACCAGGCTCCACCATCCCAACCGAGCACCGTCTGGATACCTGGCAGCAGGCGGCCGACCTCAGCGAGAT
>CAZXRB010000167.1:0-5167 GCA_964642845.1 uncultured Nitrospira sp. | reverse complement strand
GGCACAGCAGATCGAAGGCGGTGCCGGAATGCCGGGCCGTCAGCGACGCGATCGCCGGCGCCGTTTGGAGCAGATCGCCGAGGCGGGCCAGTTGGATGATAAGCGCGCGGGTCATACAAGCTGTCGGTTGCTCCACCAAGACCTCCGGGACCCCTACGACGGGGTCGTCTCCGCGGCCAGCACGGCTTCCTTGCTGGCCAATGCCTGACCCAATTCATGAAGGCCGTCGTAGGTCGGGGCGAGCGCGCGGAGTGTGTGATATTCCTGGCGCGCCGCGTCCAGTTGTTCCGCCCGGAGCAGCACGCCGGCGAACGCAAACCGTGCGGCGAGCTCGCCGGGATTGCGCGCGACATAGGCCCGTACATGACGGCTCAGTTCCTCCCACCGGTTTTGCACCGTCCCCGCCCGCAACAACCAATGGATCGCCTCGGCATCATCGGGACGGTCGGCCAACACTTGAAGGAACCGTTCCCAAGCGCCTTGCGCGTACGAGCGCCCCAGCGCGGCCATGCCCATGCCCATCAGGCACTTCCTGCGATCCGCGCCCTGCCGCAACGCCGAGGAGAACGCCCGCTCGGCCTCCAGGTATTGCTCGCGCTGCATGCAGAGCACGCCCTTGAGCAGCAAGCCTTCCGCGTGATTCGGCGACGCGGCGAGCGCGATCCGGAGATGCTCCTCCGCCTCCGGCACGTTCTTTTGTTCGAGGAAGGCGCGGGCCAGCGCCAGCCGTTCCGCCGGCGCATCCACCAACGCGAGATACCGGGAGAGGAAGCGTGTGCGGCAGAGCGGCTCGTGCAGCCGCTCGGCGACCGTCGCGCCCCAGGAGAGCACGAATCGATCGTTGGGCCAATCGTCAGCGAGCCGCAGCTCTCGTCGCACGGCCGCCCAGTCCTTCTTCAACGCGGCCGCCTGGGCGGCCGCGACGTGGGCCCACGCAGCCCGATCACGCACGTCGGCCATCGGCATCAATTGCGTCGCAAACTGCACATCCTGCGGGCCTCCGACCAGCTTGAATCCGTCGGTGTGATAGTGGAAATCCTCGTCGCCGAGCCACCAGCGGTCTCCCCATCGTGCTTGCAGCAGCCGGCTGTTGTCTTCATCCCGCGCATTGCGACCGGGGGTCTGGCTTTCCAGGTGATACAGGACGCTGCGCGGCTGATAGATCACGTGATAGCCCTTGTCACGGACTTTCAGGCAGAGATCGACGTCCTCGAACCCGTTGACGAACGCCTCGTCGAAGCCCTGGGCTGCGTCGAACAGCTCGCGCCGGATCAGCATGCACGCGGCGGTGACCGCTTGGAATTCCCGCCGCTGGTTCACCGCCGGCAAGTCCGCCGCGGCCCCGCGATAGGCATGGTAGGGGCTCACCCGAGCCCGCATGAACACGACGCCCGCGTGCTGCACCGTGCCATCGGCGTACAAGAGCTTGCTGCCGACGATACCGACCTCGGCATGTTCTTCCACCTCGCGCACCAAGGGCGTGAGCCAGTGAGCCTGGGGGATGGTGTCGTTGTTGAGAAAGACCAGATATTTTCCGCGCGCGGCGCGAGCTCCCTGATTGCAGGCCTTGGCGAAGCCCAGGTTCTGCTCGTTGCGGATGATCTGCACGTCGCCCTTGAGCTCCGCGAGAAACTCCTTCGTCCCGTCCGTCGATCCGTTGTCGACAAGGATCACCTCGAACGTGACATCCCTCGTCGCCGACGCCAGGGCCTGGAGACATTGGGCCGTGAGCTCGACCCTGTTCCAGACAGGGATGATGATGGAACAGGCATACGCCGGCGCGCTCTGCGCGACGGCATGAAGCTCCTGAAGCGCACGGGCCTGCATCTCCCGCACGCCGGGAATGGCGTCGGAGATCGCGCGGTATTTCTCGAAGATGATGGCGGCGGTGCGCGCGAAGTCGGATTTCTTCCGGCTCGTGGTGGAGCTACCGTCCGTGCGCCAGGTGAATTCCGCGGTGACCTTTTTGAGATGGGCGAACGGAAACCGCCTCGAGAGACGGATCCACAGATCCCAATCCTCATGCGACGTCAATTGTTCGTCGAACAGGCCCACTTCGTCGAGGCAGGCCCGTTCATGGACGACGGACAAGACCGGGACATAGTTCGAGATCAGCAGGCGCGTGGCGTCGAACTCGTAGGAGTACGGCACGTCGCGCGTCGTTTCCACGTACACGTCTCCCCGCCGCTCTTCATGCACGCGCCACGCGTCGCTGTAGGCGACGCGATAGTCGTGGGTCTCCAGGAACTCGACCAGCGTCTGAAGATGCTCGGGCAAGAAGCGATCGTCATCGTCGAGATAGGCGATGTACTTCCCGCGCGCCAACTTGAGCCCGCTGTTGCGCGCGGCGGCGCGATCTCGGTTGACTCCGTGCCGCACAGAGACGATCTTCTCGGGATGCGGCACCGCAGCCAGCACCCCGGCTACGTCTTCGCCCGCGTCGTTCACCACGATGATTTCGACGTTCGCATAGGTCTGGCTGAGCACGCTTTCGACGGCCCGTTGCAACTGCTGGGGACGGTTGAATGTCGGAATGATGACTGAGACCAGGGGGCACTCCCCTGCGGAGGATGACATCTCCGCGCGCTCCCCCGATGCCGCGGAGACCACCCGTGCGGCTTCACCGGCGGCGATACCCGAGGTCCGGATGCCGGCCAGCGGCCACCCGCCGTGCACCTGGTCGGCGGTGTCCTCATGCGGCGGATCGAGCCGCCGAAGCAGTTCACTCGCAGCCTGGGCTTCGCGCAGCAGCACGAACCCGTGGTCGGCCCGCTCGTGGCCGGCCTGCAGATGCCGAAACACCGCGAGATTGTGCGCCACGGCCGGCTCCCCGGCATGCCGCTCCTGCAACGCCGCAAACAACGGCAGGCTCTTCTCCCGCGCACCGATCAGCCAGAGCATGACGGCGGCGTTGTTCATCGCCTCGACGCCGCCAGGCCGGTGGTCCAGGGCCCGGGCATAGTCCATGATGGCCACCGCTGGCACGGGGATATTCGCGGTACAGAGCAGATTGCCGAAATGGAGATACGCGCTATAGAGCGCCCGCTGACGATCCCGGCACTCTTCGACCTCCGGATAGAGATCGAGGATCGTGTACTGGGTCCGCATTCTCGTGAGCAGGCCGACCGTCTCGGGAGCCGTACGGTTGTGGGAGCTGGTCGAAGAGCCGCCTTCATGAATACGGTATTTGACCAATTTCTGGTCGATGTACCGGAAGCGGACATGCGGGGCCGCCTTCAGCCAAAAGTGGGGATCGGTCGTGTACCCGTCCTCGAACCCGCCCAACTCCCGGATCGTCTGACGTCTCATCATGACCGTCGGATGGGGCACGATGTTTTTTTTGAACAGGGTCCTGAGCAAGCTGCGGGGGGTGAACGACCGTGACTCAGCGAACCGGAAGTCGGACGGCAGGGTCCGTCCCTCCGCGTCGATGTGATAGGCGTCCGAGAATACGATCGCCACATCGGGCTCGTCTCGGAGCGCGCCGACTTGCACGGAAAGTTTCTCGGGCAGAAAGACGTCGTCCGCGCCCGCGAAACACACATACGGCGCGGTCGTCATCGCGACGCATCGGTTAATCAATTCATGAAACGCATCCAGCTTGCGCCCGATGTTCTCCTGGTAGACATACCGGATGCGAGAATCATCACGATATCGCTCCACGATCGCTCTGGTGTCGTCGGTGGATCCGTCATCTAAGATGAGGAATTCAAAATCCGTGAAGGACTGCGCGAGCACGGAGCGGATCAACTCGTCGATGTACCGGCCGCCGTTGTACACGTAGGTCAGCACAGCCACGGTCGGAGCCGTCGCCGTCATAGGTGGGCCGGTTCGACGGGGCCGGCGCGCGCGGAGCCGCGCAGCCTCCGTCAAGACGTCCTGGAGCCGCCGCGTCCAGGTATGCGAGGCCAAGGCACGCTCGTACGCGCGTCGGGCGATCGCCTCACGCTCGTCGCCGTGCGCCAGATAATGCCGAATCTTTTCCACCAGGTCCTGCCGGTCGCGGTAGAAGACGAGCTCTTCGCCTTCCTGAAAGAGCGCGTTCAGTCGCGCATCGTACGTGGTGAGTTGAAATACACGGCAGGCGGCATATTCGAACGTCCGCCCCTTAATCTGCAGCGTGACGCCGTCGCCCGAGACCCACGACATGCCGAGCACGATCTTCGATTTCGCGAACACCTCCAGCATGGCGTGATGGGGCAGGAACCCGCCGGCAATATCACGGAGCCGCGGGTGCTCTTCCCATCCCTGCCCCCACACGCGGACGCGGATGCCCTGCCCCTTGAGCCACTCCACCAATTCGGGTCGGCCACGATAGGCCTGGCCGACAAAGGCCACGTCGTATTCCTTCGCACGTCCCTCCAGCGGATAGTAGAGCGCGGGATTGCAGGCATAGGGCGCGTACACGACGTCCGTCATGCCCCGCGCGCGGTACGCATCGACCGCTTCCTGACAGGTCGTCACGATCAAATGATAGCGGTCCGCGATCGCGAGCGAGTCCTGAAGGCGCCAATCGTCGTCGCTGAAGAACGCCGCCGACAGCGCGTCGGTCTCGTCCCTGATGAAGGCAGCGAGATCCGGCGACACTTCATCGGTGCAATGCATGTGAAAGAAGATGTCCGGGCGCTCGCGCCGCAGCAGGGCTTGCAGCTCACGTTCCACCTGTCCCGATCCCCCCGCGCGCAGGCCGCGGCGGAAATCGTAATCCACGATATCGTGCCCCAACTGCAGAAGGCTGGCGCGGATGTTGTGATGGGCGTAGGCCCCCTCGCCGTTGGGACGGATCGCATCCGGGGCACAGAAGAGAATCTTCATCGCCGTCCTCCGACAAAGTGCGCCGGCTGGCCCGCCGCCGACAGCGCGCGGACGACCTGTTCCTGCTGTTTGCTGGTGATGTCGGGAAACAGCGGCACCAGCACGGAGCGATCCTGCGCCCGCTCGCTTCGGGACAGGGAACTCCCCGCCCGCCACGCGCCATGCGCGTAGGCGGGCTCGCGGTGCGCGCACATGATGCCGCGCCGCGTGACCACGCCGGCATCCAGCAGGGACTGCATCACGGCTCGTTGGTCGCACTGCGGCGGCAGTCCCACGCAGTAGCTTTGCCAATTGCTGCGCGCCCAGGCGGGCTCGGCGGGCGCCGTCCAGCCGGGCGCCGCCGCAAGGAGCT
>CAZXRB010000166.1:0-5471 GCA_964642845.1 uncultured Nitrospira sp. | reverse complement strand
CTCGCGAGCGGCCAGACCGGACTCTGGTTCGTCGTGCGCCAGTACGCCGCCAACGGCGACGACTGGACCACGGGCGATATCCACCTCTGGGGAGCCTGTCTCCAGCAGGGCAACGACCCACAGAAAGCCTACGCCCGCACCTGGGCCTCCCAGACGCCGCACATCGCCTCCGGCCTCACCACCGGCCCCGCTGTCATCGCCGCGCCGGACACCACTACCTCACCCCTCAAAATCCACGGCCCCGGCTCCAATCTGGACGACAGCACGCTGCTCGAACTCACCGCCAATGGCGAACTCATCCTCGCCGGCGGCTCGGGCAATGGCTACCGCTTCGCCGAACTTGGAGCCGCCAACAACCCCTCCGGCTGGTCCGGTGTGCTGAAAGTAAAGGCGCCCGCTGGAGCCACGCTCGGCTACATTTTGCTCTACTCGAACCCATGACTTTCCCCTCCCCGCACCTGAATAGGCGAATTATAGAGGGGTGGACGGGGTGGACAGAGCTGGGATTGGTGAATTTAGGTGAGATCTGGATCGGTCTGGATTGACATTCGCTCCGATTTGGATTACACAATAGGCGTGGACAGCCTAGCAGCGTGGGTTTACTCCCTGAGAAGCATGTTAGTCCACGGATCTCGTGCTCTCCTTTTGGACCTTCTCGCCTTGTGCATCTGCTTCCAGTTGCGACCAGTTCTCGGTTGGGCCCAAATTACCACTCCGCCCGTCGGCTCGGACAGCATCATCGCTACTGTCAACGGCGAGGTGATCCTGGCCAGCCAGTTGGAGTCCGAGATCCGTCCGCAGCTAGCGCAACTCGAGGAGCAGGCGCGAAAACTGCGCCAGGCGGTGGCCGGAAAGATGATCGACAACCTGTTGATCGCGCAGGCCGCCGCCAGAGAGGGGACAACCGTTGAAGCGTACCTTCGGCGACATGTGGAAGAGGTGACCGTCGATGAGCGGGAAGTAGATTTAGCGCTCCGGAGTCGACGGGAACTGGGCCCAGCGGTGCTTCCGGCAGAGGCAAGATATCGGACGCGCCGAAATCTGGAAGACGCCAAGCGTGGCGAAGCGTTGCGGCGTCTCCTCGCGGAGTTGCGGCGCCGCGCGGAGATTCGAAACTATCTCCTCGATGCAGCCGCGAGCATAAACCTGCTGGAGGGTGAATTTGCGAGCCATGGCAGCGAGAAGCCCACCGTGACGATCGTCGTTTTCTGGGATTACCAGTGTCCGTTTTGCCGTGATGCCCATCGCGAACTAGCGTCCGTGGTCAAGCGCTGGCCCGCCGAAGTGCGTTTGGTATTTCGGCATTTCCCCCTCCCGAGGCACCCAAGGGCGATGGAGGTCGCCAAGGCAGCGGTTTGCGCTTCGCGACAAAACCTGTTTTGGTCGTATCACGAGCGGCTAATGGTTCCCGGAGTCGACCTCAGCCCGGAGGGACTTGTTCAACTCGCCCGAGACCTTAAGGCCGATCTCCCAACTTTTGAGAGGTGCCTATTGGCGGTCGAGACGGAGGAGAAGGTGAAGGTAGACATGGAACTTGCAAGGGCAGTACACGTGGATGGGACGCCAACGATCTTTCTCAACAATCTAAGGATAGTCTCCATTCAGTCCTTGGCCAGCGAGATTGAAAAAATGACAGGCCCCCGCGCAGCGAAGGAAAGGCAATGACCAGGTGGGGAAGTCACCTAGTGTGGCTGGTCGTCGCTGTCCTAGCGTTTCCGTGCAGCGGTGCTCCGCGAGTGCCAGCTATGGACGTTCGCTGGGAGGAACTTCGGCCTCTAATTTTAAAGCGACACGTCAAAATTGCCGATGATGAAGGTAACGTGACTGCGGGCGTTGTGGAGGAGGTGACAGACGCGCACATTCAGCTGCGGGTCCGCACCGTCGCTGGAGCGTCGGCGACTGCCACAGAAAACATTTCTCGAGGCCGTGTCCAGACAATCGAGTTCCAACGAGCACAAGGCAAGAGCCGAGCGATCTGGTCAACCGTGCTCGCGCTCGCCGGTGCTTCGTCGGGACTGCTCATTGGGGCCGCGGAGACCTTCGGCGAGGATGGCGGTGCTGCGGCCGTCGCTGCCACCGTAGCTATCACCTTAGGCGGAGCTGCCGCAGGCTACGTAATCGGGCGACATCGCGACACCCGGACGGTTATCCTCCGTGTCGTGGCGCGAAGTGCGCCTTAAAAAAGGATAGAGTGCCGACTTCTGTTTGGAGGTGTTATGAGCGAAAGGATACGATGGATCGGACGCAGCCTTCGGCTCGCGGCGTTCTTTCAAGCGGCGGTTCTGTGCGGGCAGACATGCGTCATCTCCACCGCAGGATTGAACTCATGGCGTCGCGTTATGGGGCCGGTCAACGTAGAGTGCATAGGCTTTCCCCATTCCGCTCCCTTTGGCAACTGGGGTGCCACATCTAATTTTGGTCCCAAAGTGGATGGTGCCCAATTTGAAGGTTGGTACTACAGCGGGGGAAAGTATCAATGGAACAGCTGTACCTCGTCCTACACCGGCTGCAGTTACATGAACTGGAACAACTGCACTGAGCAGGTTACGCGGCTCTACGGATCTTCCATTATGCCGGTGAACGTGCTTGGCACGGTTGGTTACAACCTTTGGGCGGACTGCCCGAGGGACACCGACTCGGACGGCGTTTGCGACACCGGTGGGTGCCTCTATGTGGGCGGCTGGACGACCACGAACAATTATATGACTCTGTACGAGTTGGACTGGCCCGATGCCGACGATCTGGTTCAGTCGCTCTACTTCCCGAACACTTCGGTCAGCGTCAGTTGCACGGTCGCTGGCTGCTTGCCCAACGAAAGCGCTTACGTCGGCGTGTCGTTTTATCAGACGCCGAGCTATCCCCAAATAGTGGACGCTCAGTTCAAGTTGCGGGTCAATTTCGCACAGTATTACGACGGACCTTACTGCGAATACCTACGAACCTATGACTACACCTACAATTGCGTGTACTGAAAAGGGTAAGAAGTCATGCGTATATTTCTGCTTTTATGTTCCTGCGCAGCCTCGCTCGGTACCCTGTACTCCCAGGTGGTTCGCGAAGTCATCGTGCCGGTCCAACTCCGAGACACCGCGGGTAGAGCTGTAACTGGCGACGTTACCATACTCTCCACCCCTGCCCTCGGTCGAGGCCCGGTGCGCATGGACACAGTGCGAACCGATGCCGACGGTGTGGCACGAATCAGAGTCGACGGCAGCCGCTCGGCGCTCTTAGTGGGACGAAGCGATGACCACAGGTCCGCAGAGCGCGAAATCCCGGTTGGAACCGAATTGGCGGCGCCGGTGGAGATCCGACTTTCGCCGGTCAGCCGGGTATCAGGCCGTGTGCTGGACGACAATGGCATCCCAGTTCCGTCGGCGGCCGTCCGCGTGGTCTATCCGGGAGAGAAAAGGAGGTTCGTCTATGAGAACGAAGATGGGGCGACCAGCGATGCGTCGGGTGCTTTCACGCTACCTTTTGTAGTGCGAGGGACGCCATTTCGACTTGCCGTCGTAAGGGAAGACTCGCTGCCGGGCTTCTCGCCGCCCATGATGGCTTTCAGCGACATGCTTGAAGGCGTTGTCGTCATAACCCGGCCCGCGCCACAGGTCGTTTATGGCACGGTCGTCGACCGATCCGGCGCACCGATCACTGGTGCGACGGTCCGTCTAGCAGCCTACGCTGACGGCGAAACATACTCGATCGAAGAAAAGGAAACATCCGCGTTCCTGTCGGCTTCCAACCGCTTGGCTTGGACGGACAGCGCCGGGCGCTTCGAGTTCCGTGGCGTCCCGCAAGGACGAGTGCTGCTTACAGCTCGCCGGCCGCAAGGTCAACTGACCAAAGCCGAATCGGTGGTGGGTAAGTCCCAGAGCCTGCAAATCACGCTCGTCGTTCCCGATTGAGTGAGGTCGAAATCGGTTAGGTGGCAGCGCATCGCCTGCGGCGCTCTGGCTTAACAGCTAATTGGACATGGCGCTCGGCAAGCGGAGACAAAAGCAGACTCCCTTCGGGGTGGAGACCAGCCAGTTGCAGGCTCGCGGGCCGCACCCCTTTTACAGTCGGCTGGACAAGGTTCTCGACCGGGCCAAGTTCGACACCTACGCGGAGCGGATCTGCCGTAAGTACTACGCCCCGACAATGGACCGCCCTTCGATCGCGCCCGGGGGTGTACTTCCGCTGTTTTCTGGTGGGCTACTTGGAGGGGATCGACTCCGAGCGCGGGATCGCCTACCGGGTATCGGACCCGCTCAGTTTGCGGGAGTTCCTGGGCTTGAGCCTGGAGGAGCAGACGCCGGACCACTCGACGCTGTCCAAGACACGGCGGCTGATGAGCCTGGGGACGCACAAGGCGGTGTTCCGATGGGCTTTGAAGCAGCTGGTGCGTGTACCGCCCCCGATTTCTTGGACAGTTTTTTGAATTATTGTCATGCAGCAGGCTCGAGGGCAAGCAGGGCCTGGTGAGCCTGCCGCGGGGATTGGAAGTGGAGCCGTTCGACCAGCCACTGTTCGTTGTAGCGCTGGCGGAATTCTTCGAGCGCTTCGGCCAGTTCTTCCAGAGTCTCGAAGTGGCGCACCCAGAGAAGCTGCTCCTTGAGGGTGCGGAAGAAGCGTTCGATGCAGCCGTTGCCTTCCGGCTCGCGGACGAAGGCCGGTGAAGACTCCAGGCCGAGAAAGCGGATCTCGCGCTGAAAGTCGTCGCTCATGAACGGCGAGCCATAGTCATGACCCAGTCCAACGCCCAGGGCGATGCCCTCGGAGAGGCCGCCGAATTGTTCGCGCACGGCCTGGCGCAACGGCTCCAGCGCCTCGAACCGCGTGCCGCGTTCGGCCACATGGATGCCCAGGCAGGAGGCCGAACAGTGGTCGGTCATGGCGAAGATCGGGACCTGCCCATCCCGCAGAGTAAAGCCGGCCGTGGCGCCGATGCCCCACATCTGGTTGGACCGCTCGACCAGGAAGGTTCCCTCGTGCTGTTTCGGCTCGACGGGATGAGCCTGCCGTGTGTGAAGTGGATTCGCGCGAGGGGCCGCGAGAACGGGGAGATTCGGGGGGGTGACGATTTGAGTAAGCCGCTTTTAAGCAATAAGTTACGAGATCCATCTCTTGTCCGAAATCCCCTTTGTTTGGCCTGAGGAGCCAAACCTTTTCTGCGCACCCCGCCCCGCCCGCTGGTTAACGCCTCTCCCCGCCCGCAACTCCGCAACTGGCCGAGTTTTCGGCACTTCCGCGTCTCTACTTTGCCCGCCGTGTCCGGCTTGCCGCGCCGATCTGCGCCCCCGCAACGTTTACCGGAGGCCGTTTTCTCCCCGTCTCCGAGAGAAACCAGGAATTGGTTAACAGCATCGCGAGGGTTGTCCAACCCCAAGCCGGACGTTCCGAAACAGGGCGGCGTACATAGTTAACGAACGCGGCCACACGCCGCGTCGATCCCATCCACCAGACGGCGTTTCGACCGCGCAGCGGAGATCGTC
>CAZXRB010000165.1:0-5547 GCA_964642845.1 uncultured Nitrospira sp. | reverse complement strand
GAAGGCCTGGTGGGGAGTTTGCAGGACATCGAGAACATCGTGGTGGCCGCCACACAGGACGGCATTCCCGTTTATATCCGGAATATTGCGCGGGTCGCGTTCGCGCCCCGTGTTCGCCAGGGCGCCGTCACAAGGGACGGCCGGGGGGAGGCGGTAACCGGAGTAGTGATGATGCTCATAGGCGCGAACTCGCGCGTTGTGGCCCAGAGCGTGAAACAGAAGCTGGAGGAGATTAAGCCTTCGCTTCCGCCCGGAGTGGAGATCGACACTTACTACGACCGCACCGACCTCGTCCGCAAGACGATCCGAACCGTGACCAAGAACCTGGTCGAAGGTGGCCTCCTCGTCATTGCCGTTCTGCTCCTGCTGCTCGGAAATGTGCGCGGCGGGCTGATTGTGGCCTCCGCGATACCGCTTTCTATGCTGGTCGCCTTTACCGGAATGGTCCAGGCCAAGCTGTCCGGCAACCTCATGAGCCTGGGCGCGATCGATTTCGGGCTGATTGTGGACGGATCGGTCGTGATGATCGAAAACATCGTGCGAAGACTGGCAGAGAAGAAGGAGCATAATCCGGGCAATCCGATCGCTGCCGTCATCGAGGCGGGACGGGAAGTGGCGCGGCCGGTCTTCTTCGCAGTGGGGATCATCATCATCGTGTACCTGCCGATTCTCAGCCTTCAGGGTGTGGAAGGCAAGATGTTCCGGCCGATGGCGCTGACCGTGATTTTCGCGCTCTGTGCTTCGCTCGTCCTGTCCCTGACTCTGATGCCCGTCCTCGCGTCGTTCTTCTTCCGCCGTGGCGTCAGGGAGCACGAGACGTGGATCCTACGCCAGGTGAAACGGGCTTACCTGCCTTTGTTGAGCAAGGCGATTGCGCATCCCCGAACCGTGGTCGCAGTGGCGGTCGTCGTCTTTCTGGGCAGCGTGGTTGCCGCTTCCACCATGGGGGCGGAGTTCATTCCACGTCTGGATGAGGGCGCCATCGCGCTCCAGGCGTGGAGGCTTCCCAGCGTGGGCCTCTCTGAATCGATCGCCAATACGACCCTCATTGAAAAAACACTGAAACAGTTTCCTGAAATCCAGACGATCGTGTCGCGCACCGGTCAGGCCGAGATCCCGACAGACCCGATGGGGATCGAACTCAGCGATATCTACCTCATCTTGAAACCGCACGACGAATGGGTAACCGCCGAGACGAGAGAAGGATTGATTGCCAAGATCAACGAGACTCTAGAGAAGAATGTCCCGGGCACGATATTCAGCTATTCCCAACCGATCGAGCTGCGCATGCAGGAGCTGATCGCCGGCGTGCGCTCCGACATCTCCATCATGCTGTTCGGCGAAGATCTCAATCTTCTCAAACAGAAGGCGGACGAAATCGTTCGGGTCGTCTCCCAGGTCCGCGGCGCGGCTGACACGAAAGCCGAACAGACTGCCGGTTTGCCCTACCTGCGAATCCGTATCGACCGCGGGGCCATCGCCCGCTATGGCATCAACGCCGAGCAGATCCTGAACGTAGTCGAGGCGATGGGAGGGAAGATCACTGGTCAGGTTCTGGAGGGCCAGCGACGCTTCTTCCTTCAGGTGCGCTTCCGCGAGGAAGACCGGCAGGACGTTGACACGATCCGAAACATCAAGGTCGCCGATCCTCAGGGACGTCTCATACCTCTCAGCCAGCTTGCGCAGGTGTGGGTCGAACAGGGGCCGGCGCAGATCAGCCGCGAAAACATCCACCGGCGGATCGCGGTCGAGACGAACGTGCGCGGAAGAGATGTGGCCAGCTTTGTTGCGGAGGCCCGGCGGGCCATCGCTCAGAAAGTGAAGCTGCCGCCCGGCTATTGGATCGAGTGGGGCGGACAGTTCGAGAACCTTCAGCGGGCCAGCGCGCGGCTTGCCATCGTCGTGCCCTTGGCGCTGTTTCTGATCTTCGTGCTGCTCTATACCACTTTTAATTCCGCGAGACTCGCGGCGCTCATCTTTGTGAACGTTCCCATGGCGGCGACCGGCGGGATCTTTGCGCTTTATGTGCGCGGCATGCCATTCAGCATTTCCGCCGGCGTGGGCTTTATCGCACTTTTCGGAGTCGCGGTCTTGAACGGGGTTGTGCTGGTCAGCTACATCAACCAGATGCGCCTGGAAGGCGCTAGGCCCACGGACGCGGCCTACCGAGGTGCAGAGATCCGACTGCGCCCGGTGCTGATGACGGCGCTGGTGGCAAGTCTGGGCTTTGTTCCCATGGCGCTTTCGACCAGTGCGGGCGCCGAGGTGCAACGGCCGCTCGCGACAGTCGTGATCGGAGGATTGATCACCTCGACGTTGCTCACGTTGCTGGTTCTGCCGGCGATTTATCGGTGGTTCGAGAAGGAAAGGGTTGAGGCCGAAATCTAGAACCGAGGTGGAAACATGAGGGAGATCAAAGCGATCATTCAGCCATTCCTGCTGTCCAAGGTAATCAATGCCTTGAAGGAGTGTGAAGAGCTGCCCGGCGTGACAGTGTCAGAGGTCAAAGGTTTCGGCAAAGCCCGGGCCCAAGACGGGATCGAGCGGGTAGTCGAGGACGGTATTGATTACAGCAAGAAGGTGAAGCTCGAGATCGTGGTGCCCGAACGCCTTGTTGAGGAGGTTCTCGAAATCATTCGCGCCCATGCGCACACCGGGAGGCCGGGTGACGGAAAGATTTTCGTGTACGGGGTTGACGAGGCCGTCAAGATCCGAACCGGCGAGCGTGGCGAGGCGGCCATTTGATGATGTAGCCGCGGGAGGTGGCAGTGAATCGCCGCTTTGAATTCAAGATCACCGGAATGGATTGCGCCGAAGAAGTCGCCCTTCTCAAGGATGAGATCGGCCCGCTGGTGGGGGGCACTGAGAACCTCTTCTTTGACCTTATGAACGCAAAGATGACGGTGACCGAGGGAACGAGGCCAATCGATCCCGATGTGATTGTCCGGGCTGTGGCCCGGACGGGTTTGCGGGCAGAACCATGGAAAGAAGGGCCGATCGGACGGTCCCCCTCACATACGCCGGCAGGCCGCGTCCGGCTGGTCACAACCGTGGTGAGCGGTCTTTGTCTGGTGGCCGGATTTTCCATGCATGTGTGGATGTCAGGTGGGATTGCTTCGGCTATCGGGGCAGAGGGTGCAGGTGTCCGGCACGAGGTGCCGCTCTCCACAAGGCTCGTGTACTTGGCGGGGATCCTCTCGGCCGGGTGGCTGGTTCTCCCAAAGGCCTGGGTTGCACTCGGGAGATTTCGGCCGGATATGAATCTGTTGATGACGATTGCAGTGGCCGGAGCAATCGGCATTGGTGAATGGTTCGAGGCGGCCACGGTCTATTTTCTCTTCTCGCTTTCACTGTTGCTGGAGGCATGGAGCGTAGGGAGGGCGCGGCGTGCCGTGGAAGCCCTGATGGATTTGGCGCCGCCAGTCGTGCGGGTGGTGTCGGATGACGGAACGGAACAGGAGGTTCCTGCGGAACAGGTTGCTCCCGGCACGCGCTTTCTCGTCCGGCCGGGCGAAAGGATTTCGCTGGACGGGAGAGTTGTCTCTGGATCGAGCAGCGTGGACCAAGCTCCGATTACCGGCGAGAGTCGTCCGGTTCCCAAGCAGCCGCAGTCCGAGGTCTTCGCCGGCACGATCAACGGGGACGGCGCCCTGGAGGTCGAATCGACCAAGGCCGCCAGTGATACGACGCTGGCTCACATCATTCGAATGGTAGCCGAGGCGCAGAGCCGCCGGGCACCTTCCGAGCAGTGGGTGGAGAAATTCGCGCGCGTATACACCCCGGCCGTCATCGCGCTGGCTCTGACCATCCTGGTCATTCCACCGGGGCTCTTTGGGGCGCCCTGGGAAGAGTGGATATACCGCGCCCTCGTTCTCCTGGTCATCAGTTGTCCCTGCGCTCTGGTCATCTCGACGCCGGTCAGCATCGTGGCGGCGCTGACCGCGTCCGCCCGGAACGGTGTGCTGGTGAAGGGTGGAATTTACATGGAGGCCCCGGCGCGCCTGAAGGCGCTCGCATTTGACAAGACTGGCACGCTCACCGAGGGCAAGCCCTCGGTCGTTGCCTTGGTGCCGCTCAACGGACATTCGGAAGAGGAATTGTTGGAGCGAGCCGCCTCAATCGAGTCGCGTAGCGAGCATCCGCTGGCCCGGGCCATCGTTGAGAACGCCCGGCAACGTGGAGTGTCCTTTCAGCCCGTACAGGATTTCCAGGCTGTGAAAGGAAAGGGCGCGACGGCGCAGTTGGGCGGAAAGGCCTACTGGCTGGGGTCACACCGCTACCTAGAGGAGCGCGGTCAGGAGACGCCTGAGGTTCACAAGCATCTGGTGGAGCTGTCCAACGGCGGCCGTTCGGTTGTCGTGATTGGCAACGATGAGCACGTCTGCGGCCTGGTGGCGCTCGCCGACGCCCTGAGGCCCGGACTAGCGCGGACGATGCAGGCCCTCCGGGAAACCGGGACCGAGCGCTTGGTCATGCTCACCGGTGACAACACGGCCACGGCTTCTGAGATCGCTAGGCGAAGCGGGGTGGACGAGTTTCAAGCTGAGCTCCTGCCCGCCGACAAGGTTAAGGCTGTTGAGCGGCTTGTTGAAGCACATGGAAACGTCGGCATGGTAGGGGACGGCGTGAACGACGCGCCTGCTATGGCCCGCGCCACCGTCGGAATCGCCATGGGCGCCGTCGGCACCGACGCGGCGATTGAGGCGGCCGACATCGCCTTGATGTCAGACGACCTTACCAAGTTGCCCTGGCTCATCCAGCATTCTCAGCGCACCGTGGCGATCATCCGGGAGAACATCACCGCTTCCATCGCGGTCAAGGTCGTGTTTGTGGTGCTGACGTTCGCCGGATACGCGTCCCTTTGGGCCGCGATTGCGGCAGACATGGGCGTCTCACTTCTCGTGATCTTCAACGCGTTGCGGCTCCTGCGGTCTGGCCGGATGGCCGAACTGGCGAGAGTGTAATGGCGCGCGCCGTGCGGCGTTCGATCAAACGGCGGCGACTCGAATTGGAGGCGCGCCGCGTTGCGCTGAAGATAATCCTTGCGGTCATTGGCATGTTGCTGTTCGGCCTCCTGTTCCGGCGTCTTCTTCCGGAGTACCATAGCCGCTGGTTCCACCACCGTCATTGATCGCGGGGCTTCTCAGTTTTCAGTAATGCATTCCGAATCAATCACTTTACCAGTGTCTCTACCTCGTAAAATACCCTTTGTTTGGCTTGACGAGCCAAATTTTTTCCCCGCAACGATTCCGGCCCGCCCGTTCACGCCTCTCTCCGTCCGTAACCCCGCAACTGGTCGTCTTTTCGGCACTTCCGCGTCTCTCCGTTTCGAGCCGATTCCCGCCTGATCCGCCAGCCGTGCGCCCCGGCGACGTTTGCCGGAGGCCGTTTCTCCCCTTCTCCAGACCGAAACCAGGAGTTGGTTAACGGCGCGGCGCGGGTTGTCCAACCTCAGGCCGGACGTTCCAAAAACGAGCCGTTGGTAATTAGGAGCGTCCAGACCCGAGTCATCGCCACTGCAGCACAATGGCCGCCGAGCGGGGACAC
>CAZXRB010000164.1:4721-5602 GCA_964642845.1 uncultured Nitrospira sp. | reverse complement strand
GAGGAGCGGCTGCGTGAAGTCGAGTGTCACGCGGTACTTCTTGTCGATGTCGCCGCCGGTGAACCGCGCGCCGTCGTGGAGCCAGTAGCCCGACTGCGCGTCCTTGGCCGGATCGTAGTTCGGCGGGTAGGGAGGCCCGAGCGGAACGTGGCCCGAGGTGGCGAGCACGCGGTCGAGATTGCCGAGTTTGCCGTAGCCCGAATCCGGCTTGAACGAAATTCGCAGGTAGGAGGCCGTCGGGTCGCCGGGACCGGTGCGGGGGCCGGTGGCGCCGCCTTCCGCCGTGATCACCGCCGCCTGGCACGGGCCGTACCGCCCGGGCGGATCGCTGGGGTCGTTGATCAGGGCGGCGAACCTCTCGGCGATGTGGTAGCCCTCGACCCGGAGCGTGACGTAGCTTCCGGCCGGATGCGTGATCGTCACGTTGGCCCGGAGGCGATTCTGGAGGTGGTCCACTTCGAGCAGAACGAGCAGTTCCTCGTTGGTGCCGGGGCGCTCGATGTAGACCCAGTCGCCGGCGCGGAAGCCCTCGGCCGATTCAACTTCGAACCACGTTTCGCCGCCGCCCGGCACGTCCTGGGTCAACTGCGTCTCCCGGATGCAGTCAGTGTGGGCTACGGTATACCGCGTGTCGCGGAAGTGAAGATGATAGTAATCCACGCCGAAGGCCGGCGCTCCGGCGCTGAGGTCTAGCTGAAGGCTGGCGGGCGTCTCCGACCCCGAGATAACCGTGGCGCGTGGCAGGATGGGGACCTCGTGCACGTCGCCCGCGCCGCTGACGAACGTGATCGCGTCCCAGGAGACGCTGGGGTATTTCGGTACGTCGAATCGCATGGCGCCGTCGAGATCGTGGTCGTACTCGATGTCGAACTCGAGGCGCA
>CAZXRB010000164.1:0-4711 GCA_964642845.1 uncultured Nitrospira sp. | reverse complement strand
TGGAGAGGTCCGTCCGCGGAAGGTGCTTCAGGCGCACGTGATTGAAGTAGTCGTAAGCGTTGTAGAGGCAGAGGACGGCGAAATCCTCGGCCGCCTGGAAGATGCCGGAGATGGACAGACCGGTCTCGGTGGCGTCATGGATGGTAGTCGTCGCGGCGCGGCCGGAAAAGCCTTGGACGTGCATGTTCCGGCGCGGGTCGAAGATGTGGAGGGTTTCGGAAGCCATTCAACAAGTGCGCCCCCTTCGTAAGTTGATGGCAATATGGTCTTTGTGACGCATTGGTCCGCTGCGGAATCAACGTTCACGTCCCCGCACCGCATTTCAATCCGTGGGATGCAGTGCCGCCTGGATTTCCGGCTGTCGCCCAGGTGCTTACCTGGGCACCTCGGACATATGGTGCTGGGTAGTGCCTTGAGAAACCCCCTCCGCTGCAAACACGTCGAAAATGGCTATGCGCTCCGGTCTTGTACTTGTAGGGCTGTCTCTCTTGGTCTCAAGCGCATGGGCCGGCCCGCTCCCGGGTCCCGACCTCAGGCGCCAGATTCAGGAATCCGATACGATTGTTGTCGCACGAATCCTTAACGGGACGACGTCGGTCGCCGGCGATCGGGTCTCCAGCGACTTCGTGCTGCGGGTGGACCGTGTGCTGAAAGGCGTCCTCGTCTCCGGCACAGACATCAATGCCAAAATTGAGGGACGCGGCGATTTCGTTTTTCCCCAAACATCCGTACGACCTGCCCCAGACCTGTATGGGATCTGGTTCCTGAAGTCGGAAGATGGCAAGTATACCCTGTTGCCGCCCGCGCCAGACTATGGTGAACTTTATCGCGCGGTCGTACAGCTACCAGCCGAGGCGCCAGCCGGCGAACAAGGAAGGACGCCCGCTGAGTCGGTGAGGAACGAATTGCTTTCCGCACTCCGCTGGCTTACTCGCGCCCACGGTGACGAACTCAGGCCCACAACCCAGGTCGAGACCGTGGGGAACCGCCGCGTTCCACATATCATTTTCAGCAAGTACGGAGGTCAGGCCGCGGGTTTGGCAGACAGTCTCCGCACGCTGCCAGCTGAGATTCTTCGTTCCGCATACCTACAACTCGCAGACGAGGAGTCGCCACACCTCCGCAGCATCGCGATTGCTGGCCTGATCTCAATCAACGATCCGGAAGGCCCGAAGCGCGCGGCGGCAGAACTCAAGGCCCTGTCCGCATCTGCGCACGTGAACCCAATCGCACAGAGCCTGTCCGGTTACCACAACGCGAACGATCCCGACGCGGTACGAGCCATTGCGCGGCTTGCCGAGGCCGATTCGGCGATCCCACTACTCAAGGAGAACGCCAGTTACGCACTGCGCGCCATGCACACAAAAGAGGCCGCGCCGGCACTGATCGCCTTGCTGGACTCCGATGATGCGCCTGTTCGCGCCAACGCACTGGCTGGAATTTGCCTTTTCGTCAGGAACGCGGTGACCGTGACCCCGGATGCGGTCCGCACCATGTCTTGGATGTCCTCCCGCGAGCCTGCGCCGCTTCGGACTGCCGAGACGGATCGCTTCTGCTGGATGGGCGGCACGCCTGAGGAAGCGGCCCGTCTCACCGACCATGTCGCCTTTTGGAAAGACTGGTGGCAGAACCACGGCGCCGCCGTTATAAACCAGCAATAAACTATTGAGCCCTCAACACCTGGTGCCGACGCGTCGTGCAGTATGGTCCTTCCGTGCCACCTGGAAGATGCCCGAGATGGACAGATCGGTCTCGGTGACGTCGTGAATCGTAATCGTCGCGGCGCGGCCGGAGAAACCCTGGACGTGCATGTTCCGGCTCGGGTCGAAGATATGCTGGTGTTCCGACGCCATTCGGATTGCGGAAGAGAATGACAACGGCGGGAGGACGCGTCAAATAGCGCCGGTCCCCGCGAAAAGACCAAAAGAACTTGCCCTGGTACACACGCAGGTCGAAGCCTACGGCTGCGGTCTTCAGAACGAGGTCCCAAGCAGAACTTGCACTTGGTTGCGGAAAATCCCCGAATCACCTTGCGCGCCTGCTACCCGAGGACGGTCAGGGCCCCAATGCGTATAGCGCACCGTGGGCGCGATCTTGATCCTCTTCAACGGCATCTCCACGCCCAGTCCTACCGTGGCACCATAGTTCGATAGCCAAAACCCGCCCATCTCTTTCGGCAGCCGGAAAGACGGCCCGACCGCAAGAAACGGCCGCCAAGAACCGGTGGACAGCCTGTATTTCACCAGCACCGGGAACTCCCAGAAACCGCCGGAAGAATGGGACAGACTACAAACACGAAGCTCTTGTGTCGGGCAGGCACCGCTGATGACTTCGCTGACGCCGCGAATCGAGCGCGTGATGGCATTTCCCTCGATGGAAAATCTGGGCGAGAGACTCAACTCCACCAGCGGCCCGACTGCGACGCTACGCACCGATGAGGTCCGGTATGTTAGGTCGCCAAACGCTGTGTATGTGGAGGCGGCGAAATCATCGGATACAGTGGACCCGACTACCGCTCCAAACGAGACCCGTCGCCCGAGTGGATAGGTATCGGACGTTGCGGCGTAGCTGAACCCCACCAAGAACTCCAGTTGGTCCGCACGCGTGCATGCGCCGCATCGCGTATCCTCCGCCCAGCGGGTATAGCGCACCCGGGGCGCGACCTTGAGCCTCCCCCATTCCGTTTCCACTCCCATGCCGGCGCTCACTCCGAAGTGAGACGGGTTGGCGGAATTGAGATTGCCTGCTGCACGGAACGACGGTCCACCCTCAATGAACGCGTTTATGCGGCCGACCGGCAATCGGTACCTGGCCAGGACCGGGAACTGCCAGGTCACCACGGTGGCAGGCGCAAAGCCGATAACCGCACCGTCCTGGAACGAAACCGCATCGCTATAGCGCAGCGGTTTGTACAATGCCTCTACGCCGAGCGAGAGCTGCGGGGACACGCGAACGCCGAATGAAGGCCCGACCACGTACCCACCAGAGTCGGATTGCCTGATTAAAGGCGGAAATCCGGCGACCGGGACGTACTGCGAATCGAAGTCGCGGTTGGCATAACCACCCACAACCACACCGAACGATAAACGTTGAGCTAGGGCGCCCGGCACCAGGAAATTTGCGGCCTTGAGGACCGCAGCAGCAAGAGGTAATTTGCGGGATCCACCCGCCGACCAGATCGATCCCATAAGGCGCGTAAATCCTTTTATACGTCTTTGGAGCCGTTTGGGTTGCCTTGAACCGACACAGCTTCGTCCGTTTGCTTGCGGCTGAAGATGGCGTTTCACGCTCACGTCTGAATCACCACCGTCAGATCCGAGCCCGAATCCGGCGATGCCACCGCAAGGATGTCAAACGCCAGGTCGTCGCCTTCGTTCAGGATGGGCGTCGGCCAAATGGTCGGGCGAACCGTCGCGCCCAAGGCGTGATCCTTCGTGAAGATCGCCGTGAACGCCTGGTTGTCCGGGTCGGTCGCGAGCACCTCGACGTACTCCTCGTCGGCCTGCCCCAGGTTGATGTGCACAAACTCGCCTACGTCGAACCCAAGCCGGTTCGCGCCGTAGGAGGTGGTCGGGGCCGTTTGCGGGTCTGGACCAGCGGTCACCGCCTGATAGAGCACGATGCCGAAGTCGTTGTAGGGCAGCCGTCGCGTTTCCGGCCGCCCATACCCTCGCTCCACCAGGAAGTCATAGGTGGTCTTAGACGGCGTGGGCAGCGACTGCGCAATCCCCATGTACTCGAGCGGCTCCCAGGTGGCGCCGCCGTCCCGGCTGATCTTGACTAGGTACGCCGACTGGCCGTCCGAAGTGCCCCGCTGCAAGTAGGCGTAGACGCAGCGGATCGAAGCCGGATCCTGCACCTTCATCGGAATCGCCACGGTGTCCGCGACCGCGAGCGGGCCCGGAATTTGGAACGTATAGGCGCCGCCGGAGCAGGTCCGGTCGCCTGGCATGAACGGCTCGTTGTGGTGTGAGAGCGGCCAGACGGTGAACGGCCCGAAGCCGAAGTGGTTCGCCACACCCACGAGCATCGCGACCACGCACGCCGAGGGGAGCTTCGCCTCGACGCGCGCCGGGATGCCGGGCGTGCGGAAGAAGCCCTTCTTCACCGAGTAGGTGAAGATCTTGTAGTCGAGCTTGAAGAAGCGGATGCCCTTCGCGTGAGCGCAGCGCAACGTGCCGAACGTGGCGAAGCCGGGATCGACGCCGGGCCAGGCGCGCTGGATCAGGAAGTTGCCCGAAGGCACTACGTCGCCCTCGTTGCCGGGCCCGACAATCTGAGCGCATTCATAGGAGCGGCGGCCCGGATGATCCGGGTCCGCGGCCTCGTCGTTGAAGACCACGAAATCGCCGATGCAGAAGACGCGCGTGCTGTCCGGATTCACGGTGCAGGAGACGGTCACCGGGTCGGTGTCCTTGTCGATGGGAGCTTCGAGGCGAGCCCAAAGATCGGTCGCCAGCTCGTCCACGTAGTAGAGCGCCATTGCGATCTGGTGCGCGCCGGCGATGTTCATGTTGCCCGAAGCGTCCGGCTGCACCTGAATGTCGTCGAGCGCGATGGTGCCGTAATCGCCCAGCTTCGGCGTGCCCAGCACGATACCTGGCACGCCGGTGTCGTGCAGGATCTCCTCCGGCACGGGTGACGGTTCCACGTCGGCGGGCTTGGGGCCGGCGACCAGATCGTACATGCTGTCGGTGGTCGTGCGGCCCTG
>CAZXRB010000163.1:0-5606 GCA_964642845.1 uncultured Nitrospira sp. | reverse complement strand
GAGGAAGGAGTCGTAGCAAGCACGCAGATCGTGATTCGCAAGAATGTTGAACGCTTTCTCGCAGCCTCGCCTGAGGGCTTCATCCTCAGCAACCGTTGTTTCGGCAGTGCGCATTCGCCAGGCAAACCGGAGGCTGGCGGGGGAGCAGTCGGAGTTGACTCCGAGGGTTGAGTACAGCGTCTCGCCTCGCCTTGGCTGGGACATGTAGAAGTAGCGGGCCAACGCTTCTCCCTGTATAACGATGCTTCTCAGAGCGGAGCCATCATTCAGGTGTGCCCGGACGAACCAAGTACCGCCGGAACCTGCCTTCGGGCGTGTGACCAAGCGCACTCTGGCATGGAGAAGATCGGCACTTTGCTTCTGGCTCGAGCGAATCAGAAGCGGAGATCCCGAACGTTTGCCGACTCTGAAACAGCGATCGCCGGCGCGTACGTAGATTCTGGCGCAGGAAGGGAGTTCCTGCGGTTTCATTTCCCGCAGTTCACTCCCCGTCGGAGGGCTGGGGTCGCTGAGCTGAGGCACGTGTGGTCAGAGTAGTTGGCCATCCCTGAGTCACCAAACGAGATTGACTAGGGGAATCGGAACAGGCTCGCCGGATTAGTTGGCCGCCGGTCGCCCTATCTCTCCGGCGGCAGCCGCCATAGGACCTGTGCGGCAGACAAGTAGTCATGAGTAGTCCCCAGAGGTGAGCTTTACGAGTTGCCGTTCTCGCGGGGGATGCCCTCCGTCGGGTGCCCAGCCTTGGATGAGTTTCCAAGTTCAATGCGTCGCTCCTCGCTTCGCTGGAGAATGCGCCCAGCTACATGTCGTCAACGACTGCCAGGCACGACTTCCACGGTGGTGTTGCCCGGCGCCCTGACGCCAACACAGGGCCGTTCCCTCACGACATCTGATGGCAGAGGCCATGGTAGATGTCCTCGGCGGGCCGGCTATCGTGGTCGCCAGCGTCTCTCAGAATCGTGGCCGCACGCTTCATGCCGCCCGGATCGCCCTCGTCCCGATACGCCGAGACCGCAAGGAGGGCGAGTACACGGCCCATGACGAAGTCGTCTTGCGCGAAACGTGCCGACGCCGCCCGCTCGCGCTCGAAGCCGCTCGGTGGCGGCATCCACTTCAATGCCAGCGCGTCGTCCAGTTCGAGCAGGACGCTGCGAGAGCCGGCCATGGGCGCCGTCCAGTTCGAGGACCAGAGAACATGCGGCACGCGCTGTTCGAGACCGGCGCGGACGCGCGGGTCCCGCGCGCTGGGACTCGAAAGCGTCTCGACAAACCAGCGCTCCGCCTCGGGATCGCCGTGCCATCGTCGGATTGCTTTCAGGTTGACCTCGGCGCCGAACTGCTCGTCGTCCGTGCCATCTCGCTGCGCGCGTCTGACGTGGGCGGTGGCGGCCGTCAACGCCTTCGCCATGAAGCCGGCCACGAACTGCTCGGCAACCAGCGTGTCGAGTCTCTCGAGAACGGCCCGTGTATCGCTGCGGAACTCACGATCGATCATGTCCTGCCTGACGTAGTAGGCGGGCCAGCGGTCAAACTCCGCCTGCGTTTTCGACCGATCCAGGTAGTGAATGAACCCCGGCTCCACGGGCGTCGTCCCATAGGCCACCAATACCCCTCGATATTTCTCCAGGTAGTCGCGAGACAGCACGAGATCCGACCGCCCATCATCCGGCAGCTCTCCGCTGGCCATCCTGCCGAGCAGGGCGTCGCAGTGCGCAATCACCGTCGGGCGCCAGCACGGCGAGTACCAGGGGCCACGATGCACGATCGTGCTCCGGACATGCGCGTCGAGCATCGGGCTTCCGAAAGCGGGCCCTGCAAGGCAGGCGCACCACCGCGCCATCGCTCTGTCGATCGATCCCTGCCGGAGATCGATCTCGCCCAGCGTGGCTTCTATTCGGACGCTGATTTCGCGAGACCGGCCGAAGATCAGGCGCTTGGAGAGACGCTCTAGACAGAGGGCCGCGGCGTCGTACTCTCCCAGTTCCATCAGCCGTTCCGCGCGGAGCCTGGCGCTTTCCATCTCGTCCACGTGGCCGGCCAGCAGCGCAGTCGCTTCGGCAGCGGTCAGGTACGTCAACGCTTTGTCTTCAAGGCGCATCAGCTCTCGAACGTGCTCGTCCTGCGCCTGACGGAGCGGCTTCATCTTCTCCAGGCCGTCTCGCAAGATGTTGGACTCGTGCCAGCCGTACAGGCGGAAGACGCCAGGCAGCAGGGTGATGTCGGCCAGGTATTCACAACATTGCATCGCCCGTTGGCTCGCGAGCTGCACGAGCTTTCTGTCGCCGGGTTGGTCACGCCGCATTCTGGCGTCGCCGATCATCAGGCAGGCAGCCGCTTCGCTTCGAACGTCGCGGACCAGGTCGGCCTCGTTGCCGCGTCTGGCCGTTCCCTCGCGCCGCCGGCGGATATCCCGCAGTGCCCGACACGCCCACCGTTCCTGTTCGACGACTCCTGCCAGGCGGTTTCCCTCGGCAGCAAGCGCCCGCATCGCCGGACCGACAGATGCGATGCTCTGACGCTTGCGACGATCGACACTCGCGGAAACGACCTGCCAGAGCGACGCGGCAGACTGCCCGTGTCCCGCCGCAGACAGGAGGCGCATACAGAATGCAAGCGTGTTCAAGGCGCCGAGCTTCCTGAACAGCACGCCAGCTTTGGCGCGGAATGCTGCCAACCTCTCCTGTCTCGAGACCGGATTGAGCTCGAGCACGAGTGGCCCCGCGCCCAACGCCTCGAGCGCCGCCTGCTGCGTCATCACGACAAATGCTCCGCGCTGGCTTACAAGGGATTCAATCGCCGGCTCCCATCGGTCACGTTCCTCGGCGCGCACGGTCCACCAGAGGCGGTGGGTTCCCGGCGGGACGGCCTGAAGCGCCAGATAGTCGGCGCCGAACGCCAGATCGCCGCCGCCGTATCCCATGGCGATGACCGGATACTCTGTGAATAAGTGACATAGCTGTCCGCGTACGACAGGTGGCAGGCCTCTGAGCTTCTGTCCGGCTGTATCGATCAAGTCGGTCTGTTCGGTGGCGGAACCGTGGATCTTGTGAACGCTCACGCCTGGATGGGCGGGCCGCCGATAGTCGTCAACACTGGAATAGACGTTCGCCGGCAGTCCCTCATCAGCGAGCGCCTGCTCAATCAGGGTGTCGAAATTGGTGGTCACGATGGCCGCGACAACGCCTCGCCTGACGAGCCGCGCGATGGCCCGGTGCGCGTCGTTCGGCCGGGAGGCTGCAAGCGCGCCGATTACGGCGAAGTACGCGTTCCCCGCCAGCATGTCGACCAGGGCGTTCGAGAATGTCGTGTCGCCGATGTCCTCGACGGTCAGGGCACCGATGTCCTGATACAAGGGCGAGTGCTTCGGAAGCGCTCGCCTGGCGCGCGCCTTCGCTTCGCCAAGGAGTTCTGCTACGAGTGAGCCCCAAGTTGGGAGGGAAGACGGATGCCAGATCGAAACGCCGGCGCCGGCCAGCAGGACGAAGGGCCCGCTGCCGGCCTCGTTGAGGTCCTCGACAATTCGGCGTATGGCCATCTGTTTTTCCAATCACACTCGTCGGCGGGTCGGCAACGCAGGCACGTGGACCAACCTGATCATGTCCTCGACAATCCGACCGCTGTACCACCTGTTGACGCAGCCGTGCGAGTGGTCGTCGCGCAGGGTGGTCGTGTGAGCCTGCCAGAGCACGGCCTCACCCTGTCGGCGCCACGCTCGATAGAGCTTCAGCATCCCCTGTTTCCGGAACCTACCGATGGCAGGCCCTTGAGAATTCTTCTGCGAGCTATTCTTGTACTAGCCTTCGGCATACCAGTCAGACACCCATTCCCAGCCGTTCCCGTACGCGTTGCAGAGCCTAAACTGATTTGGCATCTTTTGGCCTAACGGATGCGTCAGCCCGCCGTAACGATCCACATAGTTCCTGTGGTGCAAGTACCTTCCCGCTATGAACCGCGTGCGATTACCGTCGACGCCGGAATTCTCGCAATCCCATGCATAGTCTCCACAGCAGGATGTGTTGCTACTGAAACTATATCTTGTCTCGGCTCCCCCCTGGCGTCTTTCTCCCATTCGGCCTGAGAGGGAAGACGTTTCCCGGCCCACCTGCAGTACGAATCCGCTTGATTCCAATCCACGCAGTTGACAGGTAGTTCTCTCCCCGCTTCGGATTCTCCAGGTTGCAGCCCACTCCTGTCGCGTCATCGGTGGGGTCACTTGACTGCCCATAAGTTACCGACCGAGCGAGCGAGAGCAGATTCTCCAAGTTGTTGATAACAGAAGGATCAGCACAGAGCCATTGGAATCCTTGGAGCCAAGCCCGTATTCTTCGTGATCAGCAAGTCGCCGGTTCAATCGTGGCGGGCTCCAGATATCTCCAGATATCTTCGGAGAACAGGCCCGTGACCCAGAACCCGGAAACTGGACCACGTCAAACTGAAGTTGCGGTGACTCGAATTCGCAGAAGAGATACCGTAGCCCAGTGTAAGGGGGCTAGCCGAGCCGGACAAAGTCCGCGAGTATCTGCACTGCCTCGTGGGAAACCTGATTGATATCTCGAATGAAAAGAAAGCTGGTGAGGATTTCCTCTGCCCAACTCTCATAAGGGATATGGGACCGTTTCGACCCGGTCGCACAGCGCTTTCTCGGAGGACTCGGGGGGGGCTTGTCCATCCTCCGCTGCAGCTGACGCTCCGCTATGTCATTGCATTTGCGCGCCTTGTGGGGTTCGTTGGCACATTACTAGGACAGGATCAGCCAGAAGATCCTCTCCGACAGGCGAACCAACTGGCCGATGCCGTCAACTTGGCTGCAGCCCGGCCGTTATACGCCAGAGCGGAACAGGCTTTCGCCCAATCGGGTGACCGCAATCGAGCGCTCTACGCGAAGTTCGGTCGGCTTCGAAGGGACGTCGAATCCGGTTCCTACGATGCATACTTGCGGGAGATCGACGCGGATCTGGCCACGCCCGAAGTGAGCGCTGACCCAGCACTGAAACTTCGTGGACTCTCCGTTCGAGCCTCAATCAACATGAACCTCAGCACGAGCGATGCGAAACGGGACTGGCAGGAGATCGGCGCTACCGCAGAGAAGCTCGGTGAGGCTCGCTGGTCCAACAGGGCTGCGGGACAATTGGGCATCCTCGCCGGACTCGAAGGGGACTACGCGACCGCCCTGACAGCCTTGCTGGGAGCGATCAAGAAAGCTACCGAGCAGAAGGACGTTGCGGCAGAAATCTACTTCAAGACATTCCTCGGCAATGGCCTCACGGCCAACAACCGCCCCGACCAGGCGATTAGTTTCTTCGATTCCGCACTTGATGCCACGAAGCGATCCCCCGATACCGGGTTCCAGGTGCTTCCGGTGATCGGCAAGGTCCGGGCGCTTCGCGCCTTGAAGCGCGACGAAGAAGCGCAGAAGCTGATCGCTGAAGCCCTCATCTTCGCCCGGGCGCAACAGATCCTCGGTGCACAGGCCGAACTGCTCGTTCAGTCCGGGCTCTCTTGGGTCAACATGAAGGACTACGCCGCTGCGGAGGCTGCCCTGAAGGAGGCTGTACAGGTGGCCGGCAAAGCCTCTCTGCCACGGATGGTTGCACAGGCTCAGTCGG
>CAZXRB010000162.1:0-5657 GCA_964642845.1 uncultured Nitrospira sp. | reverse complement strand
TGACTCCCGCTTGGGCGATGGAAAAAGCGAGACCAATTTCCATCCTAATTCAAGCGTCCGGGGCAAATGCAATCGGTAGAATCGGCTGACTTGTCTCGGAAGAGCGTCTTAGAAATCAAGCGATTAGCGTGTATACCAACAAGGCCTCGATGAACATTACGCACTGCGTCCCCGCGATGGGATTCTAATGTTCCGCTGGGCAAGAACTCGATTCCAACAGGCAGCGTTTCGCCAGGTTAGCGTTCGTTCGGGTCGGCTTCTTGTCCGAGCTTCGCACCGATCAACGCGCCGGCTACGACGCCCCACGGCCCGGCCAACGCCCCAACCGCCGCGCCGAGAATTCCCCCTGCCACTGCCGCGGACCTCTTGGCCTCAATCCGACGGCTCCGAGAGAGCGGGGCTTTCCGCCTGCCATGCCATCCACGAGCGGCGCGAGTGCTCGCGGTTGATTTCTCGAGGTTGCAGTCAATGCAGGCGGCATAGAGGTTGTTCCCATGGTCCGTGCCGCCTCTCGCCCGCGGCCGCGAATGCTCCACGTGCCACGCCCCTCTCTCGCCGTACCGGCCGTAGTTCTTGAAAGAGAGCTTCTTGCAGCAGATGTGGCAGTATCCTGACGTTCGATCGTAAATCCTGTTGAGCTGACTGTCCGTGTATTTCATACGTCGACGCCTACCGCCTCTGCGGGTCTCCAAACCGAACAGGGATACTACCCCCATATTCTACTCCGGAAATGCGCGAAATCAGGTGGAACTTCCCGATGCTCCGCCCCGTCATTTCACCGGTAGCCCCCAAGCACGAATCCGCGTATCCTTGCGGTGTCTGGCCTTGCCGGCCGCCGCCCACGGCCGCATCCAGTTTCCCGCAGGCCATCTCGGTTGCGCTCCCAATGCCACCGCAAGCGCCGAAACCAGACCCTGTGGAACTCTTTGAGGTTGATATCTGCGCGCTACCCTCTGTCCTTCAGCAGATCGTGGAGCTGGCGCATCTGCGAGATCCGTCCACTGGAGCCTATACCCATCCGAGCGTCCCCAGCCGGTCCCGAGCGGAAGAGGTCCACGACAAGTTGCGCCGGTTACACGAGCGCGCCTTCCGCCATTGGCTCCAGATGGGGCTGGAGGCACAGAAGGCTGATTTCGACATCTATGTGTCCGGTCTCAGCGTCCCTCAGGCCAAAGTCGTCGAAACCTGGCGCACGCTGGAGATGTATCGCTGCCTCGTTCCCGCGTCGGCCAGCCCCGCCGAGCGGGAATTGTTCGTGAGCGACATGGAGGTGATGCTCCTGTCCGAGCAACACGAGGAGGATCGCAGCCAGACACCGCAGCCGATGGCATCTCTCGGACCTGCCCGTGACGATGAGATCCTGACAATCAAGGAGGTGGCCGCATGGCTCCGCTTGGCAGCGAGAACGCTGCGCCAATGGGCAGAAGTGGGCATCATCCCCGCCTTCAAGCTGGGAAGACAGTGGCGATTTCGCCGAACAGATATCGAAAACTGGCTTCGAGGCGGAGCGGATCGAAAAAAAATCGCGGGCCAGCGGCATTAACGGCATTAGCGGCATCAACGGCATACAGATTCGCGGTTTTTCGGTTAGAGTGCTGCTGAGGGTCGACTCCATGCACATGAGCAAGCCGACGATTTCTTGGCGCTCCGGGGCGATCAAACCCTTTACGGCCTCTGGTACGACGTCGTTGGATTTGAGATGCCCACGCAAGGACCGCTCGCGCCCACACCGGCCCCAATCAAAGGCCATCAGTTGTTTTTGCCCGAGCAATGTGGTTGCGACGGTCAGCGATCGGCGCGCAAAGTGCAAGAGCTGGCGCACAAACCATCAACCTGTTACCACAGAAGGAGATGCGCTATGAACTTGAGAATCCTTCGAGCGTGGGGACTCGGCATTGTCCTCACAGCCGCAATAGCCACACCGGTGTACTCGCAGATTGGTTGCGAGTATCCGCCTTTCACATCGTGCAATAATCCGACACCGGCGACGAACGTAAATGGCGACACCAATAACGGAAGCTGGGTCCACTACAACTCGACATGGGGTGTGATTTCTCAGTGGTATCTCTCAACAGGCGCTGTCGCCCCCGGAGGTGTTGGGACAATTAGCGGATCAGTTCGGGTGCCGTCACCGGCTGCGGGCTGCCCGGACGTGTACTACACCGCGAGCGGAACGATTTCACCATCGCAGCAGACCGACGGGACCAGAGGGTCCACCAGTTTCTCGTGGACGGCGTCGAATCCATCCCCGTCGGGTTCGTGCGGTGGGTACACTCCCGTTTCCAGCATGAACCACTCAGGAAGCATCCTCAACAAGAGCATCGACTTCGCGTCCGGCACATGGACCCGTAGTGACGGCCAATCGGGCTCGCTCACGCTTCGTCGCTTTTACGTGGAACCAATCAATGAGACGACAATCGGGGATGGATTCGGCGTCACCCCGGGGCTGACTACGACGATGGCGCGGTTTCGCCAAGTGCTCACCAAAGACCCGAACGACCCACCCGATCCGAACTCAAACATCTTTCAAGGCCGACAAGTCTTCGAAACTAGCGGAGGGCTAGTCACAGACAACTGCTACGACCGGTCTGGCGGTCTCTACCCTGGAGGGCGTTTCGCCATCAGAGGCTCGGTTTGGAACGTCGGATATGCCTCCGCCTTTTCGGGCAATACTTGGGGATGGGACACAATCGGCTGGCCGCCAGCGGGCGTCAACTGGTACAGAACGAATTTGGCGCCGTCGCAGTTTCCTTGCGCGGCCGTTATTCCGCAGAACATGAACATCGTCGTGAACGGTGATACGGGCGGCAACATCGTCTATAAGAGCCTGTACTTGCAGGCGGTCATCGACTTGACCTCCTTACAAGTTGTCAGGGACAACGTAACACAGGTATCGCAGCAGTAGTTGCAAGGTGCAAGCGGGAGGTCTATTATGCGTTTCCGAAAGCAGTGGTTTCCAAGGCGTTTTCAAGGTCTTTGTCTGGTATTTGGCGTGTACGTTCTCACAATCTTCGCCTCTCCTGCATTGGCGCAGTCTCAGATTCCGGCACCGCCAGACCCGTCAATATTGGTTGTCGAGGCGAAAGGCGCCCGTCCGTTGGCCTCGGCGCTCACGCGTGTTCAAGAATTGATGGGGGTTCCTGTAAGCTTCGAAGAAGCGCCCCATGAGCACCCGGGGGATCTCGTCCGAACAACTCCGGCAAGCCACCCCGGATTGCGGCCAAGAATCATTGCGCGCGAAGGACAGCCCTTGTCAGTGACGCTCTCACCGACCGGAGTCGACAGACGCTCCGACGCGTTCTCCGCTGCTCAATCGATTGTGGCGGCCAGCTCCGCGGCCAGGCTTCCGGGCACATACGGGGTTGTGTACTCAGGTGAAGGCGTCGAAGTAGCGCCGTCGCGGCTTCTCCGTTCCAATGGCTCGTATCGTGATTTCACACCGGTCATGAGCAGAACGGTTTCGGTGCCGTTTGGCCGACGGTCCGTTCCTGAAACTCTACAAGCACTCACTGACAGCCTGTCCCGTGTGGCGGGAGTTAAGATTCACCTTCTGACGTTCCCGCTGGCTCCGGGCACAATGCTTTCATATGGCGTCACGGAGTTGCCTGCTCGGGACGCGATCCGTGACATCCTCAACCAAGCTAGGATCCCCACGTCGTCCTACCAGCTACTCTACGACCCGAACGAGACCGCCTACTACCTCAATTTGCTGCCGGTGGCTTCTGCACATCCGCCATCGACGAAATTGCCAGCGCTGCCCGCCCAGCGTGCAACAGATAATCCGTTCTTCGTGAAGCAGTAGCCCAGGCGGCGTGCTGTCTTCGTGTAATCCGTCACCTCGCTGGAGCCGGTTCCCTGGCGCGCCGATTCCCTCGCCTGGGCTTTGGCGCTCCGGGGACGCACCACCCCGCGGACCATCGCGAAAAGACGTCCTCCGGCTGTGGCGGCGGAGTGGTTGGCTGTGGTTGCGTGCTGGCACCGGCGGGATGCAACTCACGCCTCCTGCTCACAGCAGAGGTCCATGCGAAGGAACCCCGCCCCGAAGCCCAGCTCGTGGCGTCCTCGATGGCGAAGACGCAACAAAGAAACGCCACGTTTGTATTCGGTGGAGAAAACAGTTGGTTCAGTGCGGCAATAACGGCAACTACGGCAAGTACGGCATACACTTCCAGGGAACGCCGGTTACGATGAGGGACACGGAGCCCGACCATGCGCGAACGGCGGGGAGGCGCTCCGAGCATTGTGGATCGAGACGCGGAAAGGAGGTTTGAGACAATGATAATGGTACGGGCAAGCGCGATCTTGGCGGCGGCAGTTCTTTTGCTGAGCGCGCGGAGCGACGCTCAGCCGATAGAGGTCAGGCCCGGGGAGGTTGTCCAGTTTCAGCTCTGTTTTTACTGGGAGAATGTGCCTGGGAGCCCACCCGCCGCGAATCTCGATGTCGTGCTTCAACCAGAGGTGTTCGCAATGAGCGGCTATCATTGGCACCACGACTCGGCGCGCCCGAAGGGAACCATCCAGCCAAGCTCCTTCAGAACAAGCGGCGACGGTTGCTCGCCAATGCTCCAATTCTATGCCCCGACTGTGGCAGGAATGCACCCTATCGTGATTTACGCAGCCGCAACCGCCTACAATCAAGAGTTTTGGGTGGGCGCTTGGGCAAACAATGGGAACTGCTGCGTGCAGCTTTACGAGAGCCAGGACCTTTATTACAAGCCTGGGGGTGCTCAGCCGGAGCACCCAGACTGGTATGGTTTCAACGTATCCGTTCCGACGGTCGCGAAAATGCAGACGATCGCGCAGCAATACCGCCAGCAGACTGGCCAGAGATTGTGCGTCAACGACATGAGCCTGAATTGGGGAGGCATCTTCGATCTCGGCCCCCGGTATGGCGGCCCGCATTGGCAGTCTCCTCACGCCGAGCATAGACTCGGCCTCAACGTGGACGTGCCGTTTAGCTGCAATAGCAACCTCCAGACAGCGTTCAACATAGCAATGGCGAACGGAGGCGGAGCGGGACTCGGAGGAATTCTGGTCCATTCCGATCACTACCACCTCCGGTTTGTGGACTGAGGCGGCACAGCCATAGGTAGACATTGGAGGGTAACGACATGTCTCAGACGATTAAGCTTCGCTCGGTTGGGTACAGTGTAATAGCGGTTGCTGTCGTGCTGATCCCTGGCCCTTCTTTGCTGGCCCAAGATCAGACGCAATCAGACTCGAAGCTCCGGGTCGTCCCACGAGTGTTGGGGACGAAGCAGCCGGAACTTGCCCGATCTCCGAACGACAGGGTCCGGCTGGACGTGGCTGGCAATTTGGTCGTGGAGGGGGCGAGAAAACGAGGAGGGGAGGCAATCACAATTGCGATTACGCGACGTGTTCACGTTCGGCCAATCGTCAACTGTGGCGTTCGCAGTGGTCCCGACGGCTTAACCTATGAGTACAGGATCACAAACGCGCCTGACGCCAAGCAGTGGATTCAAATCTTCTGGCTTGATGCGTCTGGGCCCATAGGTTCTGCCCGCGCACCCGAGTATTGGCGCGTTTACAATATAGAGCGGTCCAAGCCCCCCTTGGAGCGAGTGTTCTTCGGCCGAGACGCGCTAGATAGCGACACCAATCGAAGACTCATGCCCGGCGCAACTCAAGACGGATTC
>CAZXRB010000161.1:2127-5741 GCA_964642845.1 uncultured Nitrospira sp. | reverse complement strand
AGCCGGCCCTCCTGCGCCTCGAGCGTCAACACGGGGATGAAGGAGACTGCGATTACAAGCAGCGCGAAGAAGCTCGGACCGCCCACCTCTTTCACTGCGTCGATGACGACCCGGTGATAGTCCTTCTTTCGCCCTGTCCGATCCCACTCCTCGAGGTGTTTGTGCGTCTGCTCGACGACCACGATCGCAGCATCCACCATCGCACCGATCGCGATCGCGATTCCGCCCAGGGACATGATGTTCGACGTGACGCCCATCATCTTCATCGGGATGAAAGAGAGGATGACTGCGACCGGAATCGTGATCACAGGGATGATTGAGCTAGGGATGTGCCAAAGAAAGATGAAGATGATCAGGGCCACGATCGTCATCTCCTCGATGAGCGTGGACTTCAAGTTATCAATCGAGCGCAAGATCAGGTCGGACCGGTCGTAGGCGGTCACAATCTTCACCCCTTGTGGCAGACCGGGCTCCAGTTCTTTGATCTTCTCCTTTACCCGATCGATCACTTTCAGAGCGTTCTCATCCTGACGCATCACAATGATGCCCGAGACGACGTCGCCCTCGCCGTTCCAGTCCGCGATCCCGCGACGCAGGTCTGGGCCCAGGACAACATCGCCCACATCCTTGACACGAACCGGGACGCCCGACTCCGTGTTGAGCAGCACGATATTGCCGATATCCTCGGTGCTTTTGGCATAGCCCCTGCCGCGGACCATGTACTCTGTGCCGCTGAACTCGATCAGGCGCCCGCCGACGTCGTTGTTCCCGCTGCGCACGGCCTCCACGACCTTCATGATCGGGATGTTGTAAGCCTGAAGACGGTTGGGGTCTACGTTCACCTGATACTGCCGGACGAATCCGCCGAGGGGGGCCACTTCAGCAACGCCCGGCACGGCCTTCAATTGGTAGCGCAGAAACCAGTCCTGAAGCGAGCGCAACTCGGCCAGCGAGTGTTTACCGCTTTCGTCCACCAGCGCATACTGAAAGACCCAACCGACTCCGGTCGCATCCGGACCCAACTCCGTCTTGACGCCCTGCGGGAGCCTTGGGAGCACAGCCGAGAGGTACTCGAGGGTCCGAGAACGGGCCCAATAGATGTCCGTTCCTTCCTCGAAGATGATGTACACGAAGGAATAGCCGAAATCGGAAAAGCCCCTGATATCCTTGACCTTCGGCGCCCCCAACATGCTCGTCACAATCGGATAGGTGACCTGGTCCTCCATGATGTCCGGGCTGCGGTCCCATCGAGAGTAGACGATCACCTGCGTGTCGCTCAGATCGGGGATGGCATCGAGCGGCACGTTCAGCATCGACCAAACGCCGGCCACGACACCGAAGGCGACGAGAATGAAGATGACGAACTTGTTGCGGCCGGAGAACTCAATGATCTGGTTAATCATGTTTGTGCCCTCCGCTGGCCGCGGGCGCCTTCGGCTCTTCCGGCTTTGGGACGGACCCGCCGTGCTGGTGCCCGGCCATGCCTGCCGCGGCGGACTTCAACTGGCTCTCAGAATCGATCAGGAAGTTGCCCGAGATGACCACGCGTTCGCCGGCCTGAAGTCCCTTCGTGATCTCGAGCCGGTCGCCGATCCGTTCGCCGGTCTCCACCTGGCGCGGTTCCAGATATCCGTTGCCCCGGTCGACGAATACGGTCTTCTTCAATCCTGAGTTCAGCACTGCCTCAGAGGGGACGGTGACACGCGCGGGCGTTGCGACCTGAAACTCGACGTTCGCAAACATCTCGGGCTTGAGCGCCATTTCCGGGTTGGCGACCTCTATGCGGACTTTTAGTGTGCGGGTTGTCATGTCCACTTGGGGCTGAACGTAATTCACATGCCCCCGCAGCTTCCGCCCGCCGGCGTAGGAGAGCGAGACAGTCACCGGCATGCCGAGCCTAATCATAGGCGCCTCGTTCTCGAAGACGTCCGCGAAAACCCAAACCTTGCTCAGATCCGCGACGGTGTAAAGTTCGGTTTCGGGCGTGATGCGCTGTTTGGGAAAGGCATTCCGCATCATCACGTAACCGCTGATCGGCGAAAACAGCGTGATGTTCGTGAGGGGCTTTCCCGTCCGCGCGACCTCTTCAATCTGCGATTCGCTGAGGTCCCACAACTCAAGCCGCTTCCGGGCCGCAGCGATCAGCGACTCGCTGTTCTGGCGGGCGCCAGACAACGGACCGTTCCGCAAAACGTCCCGGCTGCGAATCGCCAGGAGGTACTCCTGTTGGCTCGCCAGCATTTCCGGGCTATAGATGGTGAGCAACGGCTGGCCCTTCTCGACAAGCTTCCCGGTGAAGTCCACGTAAACCTTGTCGATCCAGCCCTCGATCTTGGTCTGCACCTTGGCGACGCGGGTTTCATCTAGCGATACTTTGCCGACGGCGCGGAAGGTATGTATTCCGCTGGCCCGCGTGGCCTCACCGAATTTCACGCCGATCAACTGCTGTTTTTGAGGGCTGACACGGATCGTCCCCATGGGCATTGAAGCCGGGTCGCCCTCATATACAGGTTCAAGCTCATTGCCGGTCTCGGGGTTCAGTCCCGGCTTGTCGGATTTGAAGTCCGGAATCGCCGGGTCGCGATAGTAGAGGATCTTCCGGTCTCCCGCCGTTTGGGCCGTGGCGTGTTGGGGATGCTCCTCATCATCGTCGGGGACCAGCTTCATCCCGCAAATGGGGCAATCCCCGGGCTTGTCGGAGCGATAGCTCGGGTGCATCGGGCAGTGGTAACCCTTCGGCTTCTTGGCCTGCGTGGTGATACCGGATCCCTCCCGGGGGCCGTACCAGCGGCCGAAGCCGAAGCCGATCGCAATTCCAATCGCGACCAAAGCAATGAACAGGAGAATGCGTGCTGGTTTCATTTCTCGTTCTGTCATTGGGTGAGCGGACGCGCTGTCATCTCTTCCAGCCGCGCCAGCGCCAGGTAGAAGTTTTGCAGCTCTTCGTAGTAGTTCATCTCGTATTCGACAACTGTGATGTAGTTCATGAACACGGTAAGGAAATCGACCGCCCCCGTTTCATAGGAGGACAATGAGGACTCCAGCGTCAGGCTGGCCTGGGGGATGACGCTCTGCCCGTACAGCCGTACAAGCTGCTCGGAAGTCTGGGCCATCAGATAGTCGTCCTGAATGCGGAAGTGCAGGTTCTGGTTCGTGGCCTCATACGTTCTCCGCGATTGCAGGAGTGTCTGCGCCTGCTCCGTGACGGCCGCGCGCTGCTTCCGGAAGAAGTAAAGCGGGATCTTGAAGTCCGCTCGGAACATATACATGTCCGGCATCCCGCCCATGTTGTAGTAGCCGCCGTTCAGCGTGAAATCTGGGTAGTACTCCTTCCGCGCCAGGTTCACGGCCAGTTCCGCGCGCTGGATCATCTTTTCGTCGCGGCGCAACATGGGGGAATTCTCTCTGGCGGCGGCATAGAGTTCCTCGAGCTTTGCGGGAACGGGCATCGGAAGGAGGTCCGCCGGCCGCGGCAGCGGTGAGCCCGGCGACCGGTTCACGAGACTGTTGATCTCCGCCCGGCGCGCATTTTTCTCGCGCTCCAACTGAACCTTCTTCGTTTCGAGGATTGAAATCTGGGTCTGCGCTTTCAGGACATCCTGTTGCGCGGCCTT
>CAZXRB010000161.1:0-2027 GCA_964642845.1 uncultured Nitrospira sp. | reverse complement strand
TATCCGGGTGAGAACATCGGATCGGGCAGGCTGCTCGCCTGGCTCGGCCGCTGGCGGGCGGCCTCGTACCTCTTCTGAGCGGCCACGATCTCCGGATTGTTCTGTAACGCCTCATTGAGCAGGGCCTCCAGTTCGCGATCGACTCTCTCGCCGTGCGAGATTGCGGGCAGTAGCATCGCGAGCAGCACCAGAAATCCGATCGGGCGAGTCATTGGCTGCTCACGTTGCACCCTCTGTTCCAAACTCCAGACATCGTCGCAAGCTCCTGTGAATGAGCCAGTTGCGCTCCGGATAGCCGTGGGCGCAAGATCGGCCCGCCTCCTGGTTGGAGAGATTCAGGCAATGAGTGTCCAGAATGAGCCATCCGCGCCCGCTAACCTGCTCTCACCGCCGCTCATCAGCAGATTGGCACAGGAAGTGCAACCCGAAGAAAGCGTGCGTGCGTGCCTGCATCTCGCTCTCCTTGCCCTGGCGTTCGCCTTCCCGAGCCGGGCGGTCGAGCGCTTCCACGACTTGGAGCGAGTCCTGGACGAGATTCTGCGGCGGGCTCGTGCCGAGGCGAATCCGGACCGTGCCCAGACTGCCCCGGGAGCCCGGCCGAGCCGCCCCACTCCGCATTACTTGGTCGCGGACTTCTTTAGCCACTACAGGGGTGATGGGAAACGCCGGTTCCATACGGCGGCGGCGCGACTGAGAACGTACAGGCCGCTCTTCGAGCGTGTATTCGCCGAGGAGGGGATCCCCAAAGAACTCGTTTGGATCGGATTGGTCGAGAGCGGCTACAATCCGTCAGCTTTGTCGCCCAAGGATGCCTTGGGCATCTGGCAGTTGATTCCCGAAACGGCGCGCGCCTATGGGCTGAAACTGACGCCGCACGACGAGAGGATGGACGTGGAGAAGTCCACCCGCGCTGCCGCCCGCTATTTGCGCGACCTCTATCGAAGTTTGGCAGACTGGAATTTGGTGTTGGCCGCTTACAACGCCGGCGAGCGGCGGTTGGCGGACGCGGTGAACCGCGCTGGGACCAGAGACTTCTGGACGCTGGCAGAATCGGGAGTGCTCCCCAGGGAAACCGTGGGATACGTGCCTGCGGTCCTGGCCGCTCAACTGGCTGGAGGAGAGCAGCCCCTGTGGGATCAAGAACATGAACTGGAGCGAAAGCAACCGGCCGGGCGTGCAATCCTCTATGCTCCCTTCACCCTTACACGCTGACGGGGGTCCGGATCGCTCATGGCCACGGGCAAACTGGCGTGCCCTGAGCTTGACTCTGGCGGGGATCGTGGCGACCAGCGCTGGCCACTATCTGACGCCGCCGGAATTCCTCCTCTGGCACGGCATCTTCCAACGGATGTATTACGTGCCTGTCGTTTTCGCGGCCATCGCCTTCGGTTGGAGGGGCGGGCTGGGGGCGGCAGCCCTCTCGGGGGTCTGTTACATCCCCCACATTGTCACGACCTGGTCTGGCATGCGGCATTACGCGATGGGGCAGTACGCCGAGATTCTGATGTTCTTGGTAGTGGGGGCAGTGACTGGGATCCTCTCCGACCGCGAGCGGCGAAGGCGTGTTGAACTCCAGCGGACCGCAGATCAATTGAGCCGGGTCTGCCGAGAATTGCAGAACACTTTCGAGCAGGTCAAACGGGCGGATCGGCTTTCGGCGATCGGGCAACTTGCCGCGGGGCTTGCGCACGAGATCCGCAATCCACTGGCCAGCATCGACGGCGCCGCCGAGGTATTGCAGGCAGGGGCCGAAACCGAAGTGAAATCCGAAACCCTCCGCATTATCCGCCAAGAATGTTCCCGGCTGAACCGCTTGTTGACGAGCCTCCTGGATTTCGCCCGCCCCCGCCGCCCCGAGTGGCGTGAGGTGAACCTGCGGGAGGTGCTTGATTCCGTTGTCGATCTCGTAGGCCACTCAGCCAGAACCGGGATTCGGTTTGACGTGCGAGCACCGGAAATTATTCCTAAGTTGGTTTGCGACAGGGAACAGTTGGCGCAGGTGATCATGAATCTTGCCATCAACGCCG
>CAZXRB010000160.1:1868-5749 GCA_964642845.1 uncultured Nitrospira sp. | reverse complement strand
CTTCAAGCAATGGGGTGGACCTTTCAAGAGCCGAACCGGTCGCGTGCTTGACGGACGAACTTGGGATGCCTTGCCCGGAGGCCTGTCGATGCGTCACGATCCGTTTCCAATTCTGGCCACGGCATAATGGCTTGAGCAGAGCGCAGCGCCACGCGAGCCCTCCGCTGGCAATGGCAACTCCGTCCGGGGCGCATATCTGTTTTGTGAGCAATGCATGTCTTCGGATTGCACGAAATGCCCATGAAACGTGACATGGGTGGCTGAGACTCCGCGCTTCGACGGCGACGTATTTGCCGAGCCCACGCCGCCCCTGAAAATCGCTGGAGCTGGGACTGCCTCGTTTGAGATGGCTCTCCAGGAGCGCGGCCAACTCGCGGTCACATACGCCATCTCGTGGCAGCCGGGGGCGACATTCGCCGGATCATTCCCGGCGCCGGGCACGATGTGTACGGTCTCCGGATGTCGCCTCATTCCGCACGCTCAGTCTGGTTCATCTCTCAGGCTCTCGCCACGGCCCGGCCGGCACCCAGACCAAGATCTGATCCGCTGGTTTGCGGGCCCGCTCCAAAACGGGCATCAGGAACTCGCGGATCTTTCGGCCCACGACTTCGAGAGAAGGCGACGCGCGCAGGCCGAGCCTCCGGCAGAAGGCCTCCCACTGGGCACGCTTTGCGGGATCGAGCAGGAACTCATCGGTAAGTGCTGTGGGGGCTGTTTCCGGCAACGGAGTTTGCCTCCGTTCAAAGGTCGCCTGGATTGACCGGGCGAGTTGCCGAATGTCGAACTGCTCTGTGGTTGCAAATGTCCAGAGATCGTAGAAGTCCTTCATTCGGCTATTCGCGATGCCGAGGACAACCATCGCTTGAAACTTCTCGGCGATGACCGCTTCGAGCGGATATGCGCGCACCACTGGGGGATCGAGAGGCAGTAGCGTGGGGAACGGTCTCTCGACCGGAGCTGGGTCCACATCGTCGCCAAACCCCACGTCGATCTGGATTGTCACCTTTGCTCCATCGAGGCTTGCCGGAACCCATACCCTGACACCTTCGTACTCGGCATCCTCCCGGATCCGTTCCGCTTCAATTGACATAGCTGCGAAGATAATCCCGTCATTTGCGGGCGTGGAACAGATTTCGGCGATCCTGGCTACGACATCGCCGACCTCCGCACTGCCAAACCCGAGCAGGTCGAGGTCCCGGGTCGGGCGATAGACCTTGCCGCCCAATGCCAGGAACAGCATCGCTCCCTTCAGTACGAAGCTATCCTTGTGCCTGGATGCCGCCAACCGGAACAGGAACCGCTCAATGATCCACCGCCCGAGGAGGAACTGGAAATCCTCCCCGCGGTCTCTCGCCAGGGCCAGCAGCTTTGCGCGGTGGGATGCGGCGACGTTGCGGGGCGGCCGTTTCACGCGACTGACTCCAGGTAAGGTCGAATCACGTTGGCGACACGGCAGACCTTCGCGAACCGATGGATCTCGTCGATTGTGGCCTTGCGTTTCCGAAGAGCATCCCGGAGGGCCTCAAGGGCAACGTCCATCCCGATCTTGTTCCTGTACTTAAAACAGTCCGCCACCGTCTTGGCGGGAGAGTAGATCCGGACTGGCACGGCCTCAATCAGGTGCGTCTCGATCCCATCCGCGAGCGATCGGCCTGAGAACCGCACGATCCGCAGGGCTGGGAACTCGACCGACGGCTTGCGCGCCTTGAAATCGATCGCCATCCAAACCTCATGCGGGTCTTGTGTCGTCAGACCATGGAATCGAAGGGCGGACAGGAGGCAGACCACGCCGCGCGGAACCAGCTTGGCAGCGAGAGCCAGGCTGTGGTGCTCGGAGACGGGCGCATCGGCGAGCACGTAGACTCCCCGAGCGCGACGCTCAAGCAGACCACGCCGTTCGAGGCGGGTCAGGAAGGCGCGGGCAATCCCAAGCGCCTCCACGTCCCGTGGACGAACGAGGCGCTGGCGGGCGGCAAGCTTCAGAATGCGTTCGGCCGTGGTCATTTGCTACCTGTCGGTAGTTTTGCATATCTACCGACACAATGCAACAAGCAGCCGAGGCCGCTCAAGTCCGAGCCCACATCAAAGAGACCGCTGGCATCTTGGGCACGATTTGCATGTATAGGGAAACATCGTTTTTCTCCACGAGAGAAACGTCGAAAGGCGGGGACAACCGCGCGCGTGCGCGTAGCATGTGGCCTGCCATGGCCGCCTGGACCAGCGCCGTTCGTGGAGTCCGTTTGGAGTCCAAACGTGAAATTCGCCTCCGTGGCGTCCAATTGGCGTCCAAATCACACGCCGCTAAGTCTTTTGTTTCTCGCGTCGATGCTTGCAAGTGATTGATTCTAAAACGATGGCATGGAAGAGGTCGTGAGTTCGAATCTCACCAGGTCCACCAAGCCTCTCGAGTCCGTCAGCCCCTTCCCCCATCTGCGCAGCCGGTGAATCTGCAGGCTCTACGCCAAATCCGGGGGCAAGGGCGGGATTCCTCCTCAGTTAACCACATAAGACTTTGACGCGCATCCTGTAATTGTTGAAGTTTCGGAAGCCGAAGGCCTGGCGGTTGATGAGCTCCATGACGGTATGGAAGCCTTCGGTGATGCCGTTGTTGCGGATGAAGCGCCACATGGCGGCGATCTCCTCGCGCCAGCCATAGAGGATCTCGTCTGATCTGGACCAACTGGGGTAGGCCGGGCTCGCGGAGCTGGCTGGCGGCCTTGAGGAAGCGGCAGGCGAGGCGGCGCCACAAGGGGGAACCGAGGGCCCTGCTCCACGCCTGCACCGCGATGGGACAGCCGGCTACGCAGCCGGTCTTGTTCGCACCGTGCGTGCAATCTCCGGTCCGAGCGTGCGGCGCGCCTGGCGCAGATCGTACTCGGACTGAAGATTCATCCAGAGCTCGGCCGAGGTCCCGAAGTAGGCCGCCAGCCGCAGTGCGGTGTCAGCGGTAATCGAACGCTCACCATGGACGACGGCGTGAATGCGGTTGGGAGGCACATGAAGGTCGCGGGCCAGGGCGTTGATGCTCAGTCCGAGAGGCTTCATGAACTCCTCGGCCAGAATCTCGCCGGGATGGATCGGTTCGAGTTGCGGTGACTTCTTGGCCATGGTGTCCTCAGTGATAGTCGACGATTTCCACTTCATGCGCTTCGCCGTCTCGCCAGACGAAGCAGATGCGCCACTGGTCGTTGATCCGGACGCTGTGCTGGCCGGCCCGGTCCCCCTTGAGCGCCTCCAGATGGTTGCCCGGCGGGCGGCGAAGGTCTTCCAGCCGCCGGGCCGCGTGCAGGTAAAGAAGCTTCCGGCGTGCTGCCCGTTCGAAGGCGCGGAAGCGCGGAACCGCCCGGTCTGCGAACAGCGCGGCTGTGTCCGGACATCGAAAGGAACGGATCACTCCCCAGTCTATGACACGAACGGTATTCCGTCAAGCGTAACAAAGCGGCAGGGACAACAGGGCCGGGGGCGAGGCATGCAGCCTTGAGTCCGGTGCGGGCGGGAGATGCTCGGAGAGCCGGGCGGCGCAGTGCCGGTGCCCGGAGCGGCGTTGTGTTCGCCGGCCCCGGATTTCACACGACTCCAGATGGCTCGCCCCTTCCCCGCCACAAACGGAAACGGCGGGAGGCGCCGCCCGCGCGACGGCCTCCCGCCGCATGGATTTTCGTCTCTCACGCCGTCGCCGCCAGCATTGCGCTGGCAGTCTTCTCTGGAACGTGGCGCACGTCGTGGCCCACGTACATCTGGCGCGGCCGCGCGATCTTCTGCTCGGAATCGAGCAGCATCTCCTCCCATTGCGCCAGCCAGCCCACCGTGCGCGGAATGGCGAACAGCACCGTGAACATCTCCGGCTTGAAGCCCATCGCCTGGTAGATGATGCCGGAGTA
>CAZXRB010000160.1:0-1831 GCA_964642845.1 uncultured Nitrospira sp. | reverse complement strand
AGTACTCGCCCTCGAGCGCGATCCGTTCGAGTTCGAGGGCGATATCAAGCTTGGGATTCCGCCCCGTGACCTCGAACACCCGGTCGGCCGTCCACTTGATGATGCGCGCGCGCGGATCGTAGTTCTTGTAGATCCGGTGGCCGAAGCCCATCAGCTTCACCTCGCCCTTCTTCACGCGCTCGATATAGGCCGGCACCTTGTCCTTCGCCCCGATCTCGTCGAGCATCTTGAGCACTTCCTCGTTGGCGCCGCCATGGAGCGGCCCGGAGAGCGCCGCCGCCGCCCCGGCCAGCGACACGTAGGGATCAGCGTGCGAGCTGCCGATGCTGCGCATGACGTTGGCGCTGCAGTTCTGCTCATGGTCGGCGTGCAGGATGAACAGAATGTCCAGCGCCCGGGCCATCACCGGGTTGGCGTGGTACTTCGGCTCCACCATCTTCCACAGCATGTTCATGAAATTCTCGGTGTAGCTGAGGTCGTTGTCCGGGTAGATGTAGGGATAGCCGAGGCTGTGGCGGTAGCAGTAAGCAGCGATCGTCGGCACCTTTGCGATCAGGCGCGTCATCTGGAGCCGGCGCACATCCTTGTTGAAGATGTCGCGGGCGTCCTTGTACACGGTCGAGAGCGCGGCCACCGTGCTGATGAGCATCGCCATCGGGTGGGCGTCGTACCGGAAGCCCTCCAGGAACTTCTTGGTCGTCTCATGCAGCATCGTGTGATGCTTGATCGACGCCTCCCAGGACTTGAGTTCCTCCGGAGCCGGCAGCTCGCCGTTGATCAGCAGCCAGGCCACTTCGAGGAATGTGCAGCGCTCGGCGAGTTCTTCGATCGGGTATCCGCGGTAGCGCAGGATGCCCTTGTCGCCGTCGATGAAGGTGATGGCGCTCCGGCAGGAGGCCGTGTTCATGAACGCCGGGTCGTAACCCATGACGCCGAAGTCTTCTTCGTCTTTCCTGATCTGACGGAGATCCATGGTGCGGATGCAGCCGTCGGTGAAGGGAATCGTGTAGGTCTTCCCAGTGCGATTGTCGGTGATCGTGAGAGTATTCTGGTTTTCCATCAGTGCAGCTCCAGTCAGGAAGCGTCTGGCCGGCGCATCCGGTGCCCCTCTACGACGCCGGACGCTCCGGCAAGCCGACACCGCCTCCGGCGCGCCGGCCGGCGGCAAAACCAACCCTCTGCCGGGGATCGAATCTCCCATGTTCCGTCTACCACCACGGGCGGCCGGATTCAAGGGTTATCGGGAGGATTCGGCCCGATTCTCTGAGGAGATATATAGTGGAAGAAGCTGGGCGCTTGACCTGGGCCCTCGTTCCAGAGCGTCCGGCCAAATCAGCAAGAGGTGCCAATCATGGAATCCTACAACGGACTGCCCGTGCCTGCGGAGGGGCAGCCCATCGAGTTTCAGAACGGGCGGTTTCTCGTCCCGGACAATCCGATCCTCCCCTTCATCGAAGGCGACGGGACCGGACCGGACATCTGGCGCGCTTCGAAGGCCGTGTTCGACGCCGCCGTTGCGAAGGCGTACGGCGGCAAGCGCAAGGTCGCCTGGTACGAAGTGTTCGCCGGCGAGAAGGCCTTCAACAAGTTCAACAGCTGGCTGCCGGAGGACACGCTGAAGGCCATCCAGCGGTTCCGCGTGGCCATCAAAGGGCCGCTCACGACCCCCGTGGGCGGCGGCATCCGCAGCCTCAACGTCAGCCTCCGCCAGCTGCTCAACCTCTATGTCTGCATGCGGCCCGTCAAGTACTACCCTGGCGTGCCGTCACCAATGAAGCGGCCCGAACTGCTCGACATCGTCATCTTCCGCGAGAACACCGAGGACGTTTAC
>CAZXRB010000159.1:0-5796 GCA_964642845.1 uncultured Nitrospira sp. | reverse complement strand
CGTCATCGTGAAGTCGTCGACCGCCAGACCATCGTCGGCCCCGACGACATCCGCGTTCCTCCCCCGGATCCAGAACCCGGAGCCGGGCGCGATGCTCACCCCCCCGATCGCGGCCTGGAGGCCGGCCCGGCAGAAGCCGCTGTTGCCGTCCGTCGCTCCGGTGCTTTGGCGGCAGGCCGGCGACACGAACTCGAGCGAGGGCACCGCGGTCCACAAACCGCTGGTGAGCGACGTGGCGTTCAGGCTGTACTCGAATACGAGTCGACTCGCCCCGGCGCTCGCCGAGCCCCGGCGCCACTGCTCCCCGGTGTAGGCGATGGAGAGCCCCGTGACGGCGCTCGTGTGGACGTTGATGAAGCTGGCGCCGATCGTCGTCGCGAGGCTGCCCGATGCGAGGCCGCCGAAGGCCCGTTCCGGGTCCGCGGTCGCCCCGTAGCTGTAGGTGTTTCCGATGTTCGACCCGCCGTCGTCGCCGGCGTAGGTCGCGTTCGCGTTCGTTCCGGTTTCGAGAAAGGCCCAGCCGAAAGGGACCGTCGACGCGGTGCCGCTCACGGCCAGGCGGAAGTCGAAGTCCTGGCTGTAGGGCAGCGTCGGCGCCATCCCGATGAGGGCCGCGTGCGCAGGAAGGACGGAAAGCGATGCGAAGGTTGCCGCCGCCAGCCAGTTGGAACGGGTGAGACCCATGTCTGCGCTCCGGTCGAGTGCCGAAGCCTCGACCTATAGAGCACCGCGAGACGTCGGTGCCAGCGCGGAACTGAAAACTATTGTGAATTCGCGAGACCCGCGCGCGACGGCCGCGCCCGCGGCTGCTTCGGGGGCCTCGCTCCGGGCCCGCGCGACCGCTCCCGGCATGAAGCTACAGCCGCAGGACGCCCACGAGAACCAGCAGAGCCAGTTGTGCCGCGGGAAGCGCCATCGTTGCCACGATGACCCTGCCGAGGTAGGGCCGGGAGGCGTCCTGGTTGTGCGCGTGGACGAACAGGCTGTTGAGCAGGGCCGTAAGCGGCACACCGACCGCCGCCATGAGCATTGCTCCCAAGCCGACGAACGAGCCGCCGCCCTGACTCGCGGCGATGATCGCAAGCGAGAACGCGGCTTGGAGCAGAAGCGCTCCGCCGACGACAGCGAGATAACGCAAGACCACCCTCCCCTTGGCAGCAATCCACTCCGAGATTCTGCGTTCCGGACGCGCGGCCGAACGTCACGCGTGAAGGGCGCCGCTCGGCGGCCTTCGGCCGCAACCACGGGGTTCAGGCATCACCGCGGCGCGAGAACGCGAGCCGGACCGCGAGTCCTACCATCACCACCCCGCTGAAACGGTACAGCCAAACCAACGCGCTCGGGCGCGGATGAGCGAGAAACAGCAGCCAGTGGGCTTCGACCATGATCAGAACCGGTTGTGGTGGCGAACTTCCGGCCAACAGGTGCCCTCAACGCAGCCGACAGAATCCGGGGCATTCGTCTCGAGCGGGCGTTCAAGTGTGGATTTGACGACCTCCGGCGAACGCGGCCAGCACCAGTGACTTGAACTCGGCGGTTTTCGGACGGCGGAGCGTGAGCGTGATGAGTGGCATGGGGAGGTTCCCGTTCGCGAAGAGGTTGGCTGCAAATGGGGTTTGGCCGATGGAAATCGCACCTCGTGGTGCTTGTCCGCGTGTTCAAGCTTTACGCGTCAGCCCCGCTCGAACCGCAGGTCAGCCGTCATAGCCAAGCGACACCAGGAAGTTAAGGTGCACGATCGATGCCGGGCCGTGTGCGGCGGTTTGCAGACACTGAAGGCTCGCAGTCGGATGGATGGGCGACGAAGAGCCACCCGATGGCAACGAAGACGAGAATCGCGAGGTACCAGAGATCGCTGCCCGTGAGCCTGTCGCCGATGAACCCGACGAAGCCACCCGCCGCGACGGTGACCAACAGCAGTGCAAGCCGTGCGCCGGTGGCAGGAGATCGGGATGGCGGCAACATGGCGAGCGCGCTTGCGTAGCTACGCTTGGGTAGCTACTTCAGTTGGACGGCCTCGGGGTGCGCCGCCAGCCGTGGGCCGCGCGCTCAACCGCGACAAGTGTGCCGAACACGTTGAACCGAAGCTCAGGCATCTCGTATGCGCCCGGCGTCTGCGTTAAGCGGTGGCCCCTTAGGGCCGTCCGTTTCAGTGAGCAGTTAGGCGGTTTCGGCACAGCCCTTCGGGTTGAAGGTGCGCTGAGCCGCCGGGGGGTTCTTCGCCAGTTTCGCGGCCGGGCGTCTCGGCCTAGGCACCAACTCTCCACCACAGTTTGGACAGACGCCGCCTAACTTGGATTCAGCACACGACGCGCAGAAAGTGCACTCGAAGGAACAGATGCGAGCCTCGGTGGATTCCGGAGGCAGATCGCAATCACAGCACTCACAACCAGGGCGTAGTTCCAGCATCCTGCTTACCTCTCCCTAAACAAAGGCGTTCCAATAGCTCCCGAACAGCAGCCGAAGCGTCAGAGCGACCGAACAGGCGTTGCGTCAACGACAGTTCAGCTTGGGGAAAGATCGTCCACTCGGTGGTGGCGCCGTCAGTGTTGCCGCGGCCAAGCCAGAGAAGGAGACGCTCACGCGACACCCTGACCACCCAGCCGAAGTCCTCCGGAATGACCTCCTCGACTGAGGCGCCGCGACCCTCGAGTTGGGCCTTCAGCCAACGGGCAAGCGATCGTCCGGAGCACCCGGGATTCGTCTTTCCATCTTCACCGGGCTCGGGTTTGAAGCAGTCAGTCTCGAAGGTGACCAGCGGGGTCATGACGCCCAACGACGCGGCTCCGCGGCGCGAGCAAGCGGCAACGCCGCTTGCCCGCGTCCGCTGCAGCCGCAGGTTGGGCGCCGCGCCTCACCTAACACGCTTGCTGGTCTCAGTGCGGTGAATCGAGAACGAACGCGCGATAACCTCAAGGGTCCCACCAAACATGCGTAAGCGGAATAGGACAAGGTCAGGCAGTGCTTCCATCTTGGCAGACAGTGGATCGATGCTCCTCTCGTACGAGACGTTCCAGACGCGCTTATGTCTGCGCATTCGGAGAGCGATCTCCTTATCAATGACACTTGCCTCAACCGAGCATGCGTTATTAGGAGCGTTGTCACGGAAGGTGTCTACATCAAGAAGAATCTCGTAGTTAGCGCAACCAAGGAACCGAAGAACCCTATGCCTCTCCTCCCAGTATCGGTGTAGCGCCACTTCCACTGTAGCAGCCCTTCGCCGCGTAGAACTGGGAAGAAACCGGATCTCCTGCACAGTGTCGTCGTGGAGATCCAACCGTTCAAACTTCTCAGCCCACTGAGATCGGGTGAACACTAAGGCACCCAACGACGCGGCTCAGGGGCGCAGGCAAGCGGCGTTGCCGCTTGCCTGCGTCCCCTGCAGCCGCAGGTTGGGCGTCGTGTTTCCGCCCCACTTGCCACCGCTGCGACTCGGTTGATCAATGCAGGCCAACGCCTCGTCATTTGGCAACAGCACCCCTATCCAGATACGCGACGACGGAAGGGAGACGAAACAGGCAGACGTAGAGAAGTATTGCAGTTGCAAAGGCACTCCCAAGCACATCAAGTGTGGGAGGTTCGGACGGCAGCGACGATCCTTGAGAATAAACTTCTAGTACGACATACGGGATGAGGGGTGCGAACACCAGTAGCCATCGGCTTCTGGCAACGCGTGCAGCAAGACCCCACGCTCCAAATCCCGTTAAGACGAAAAAGCAGGCCATGGCTGCACCATTTCCGGAGGCCCAGAGCTCCGCATATGACATCTGTACACCGTCAACCTCCCATTCCATCGGAACCATAAGCGCCAACAGCAGGAGGGGAGCGGCCACCATCGCTCCCTGGCACAGCACACGGAGGACGAGGGGCATCTCCTTTGTGTTCCACCAATAGGATTTCAGCCGCGTGAGCATGATTACGACGCCCAACGTTGCGGTTGAGGGGGCGCCGGCGCGCAAAGCGCGACGGGTACCGAAGAGCGACGCTCTTCGGCGCTCCCCTCGAACCGCGTGTTAGCCGTCGCTTCGGGATCGCCGCATCTCATACCGGCAGTGCCCCTTAGCCTGATTGCACGAGAAAATCGAGCGATAGCCTTCAGCAGAATACACGTACGGCTGATACTCCAGCTCATTCTCTTTCTCGCCAGCAACCTGTTGAGGCGTGAGCTTGGCCACCATTGCTCCGTACTCAGGCGCATCAAACCAGAACTCACCGACCGAGGTGTTGATGTCGAGATTGTTCGACACCTCGATATCTCGAGCCGATGGGGGCAGAACGTCAGGAAGCCAACCCCTGTCAAACAGTCCGTCACGCCGCGCTTCGACAACCGTCGGGTAGTGGCTCGTGACGACATCGCTGCACGCAACCAGCAGCAGCGCGAGACTTAGCGGTAGTGCATTCATCGACTAGACGGCTAACGTGCTAGCTCAGGGGCGACCGAGCGAAGCGAGGGAACCTGCCGGCGTAGCCGGCAGGGCGTCCCCTGGAGCGGCGGGTTAGCGCTCAACTTTCGCCACCGCAATGATTTCGGGCAGTGCTTGGAAGAGGCTTTCCAGTGGTTCTGGTGGCTCGCCCTCGTAAGAAATAACAGCTCCGAAGTCCTTAGCTAGAGCGTAACTGACGATCATTACTGCAGCGCAATCCTTCATGCTTCCGCGCCAGACCAAGCTCAAGGAGAAGTCTCTCGTTCCAACTATGCCTTTGAACTCTTCGTTGTCACCAATCACGTCTGCCGCCGGCTCAGAAAATAGCTCGAAGCCGACATCTGGTGTTCCGTAGAACACGCAAGGGGAGAAGCCGGTGTCATTGAGGAGATCTAGTGCCGGGTGGAGCTTAAGGTCAAAGCCGAGTGCGTCAATTGACGCCTGCAGCGGTTCTCTGGCGGGAACTCGGGACTTGTCAAGAAACGCATACTGCGTGTTGGACATGGGGACTCCTTGAGCGCTAACGTTCACGATGACCGGCCCGCGCAGGCGGGCGAAGCCCGCCGGAGCGGGTCCGGTCGATCGTGGGGTTAGCCGTTGCTATCACCGTGGCCATGACCAAGGATCGGTCGAGTATTTCGTACGATGACGCGAGGCCGGAAGGCTCTTGTTCTCGAGCCTACGGCGCGCGAGGTTCCGGATCTCTTTAGCAAAACGCATGTTTTCCAGCTTGGCAAGTTCAGCTAAGAGTTCCTTCGGAAGACGTGGGTGTTCGACGAGTCCTCGCAGGACGAGCGGCGACCGCAGAGCAAAGAGCTCACGAAGGTCCTCAACCGTAAGCTTGTTTGCTTCAAGGTCACAAGCTACACGATGGGCCGAATGGCGTTCGAGCCAGAACTGGCGCCCGTCGCTTAGCAATCGCCGAAAGAACTCTCGGGGGGAGGGCTGACTTGCCCATTTGCGCCAACCGGCATGGTTCTCAGCCAATCGGGTCAGCTCGTCTGCGACCTCTTCGGTCGCCGAAGGGTGAAACATGATGTCGTGCGCCGCGGCTGCCGACATTGGCGGATCAGGATCGATAGCCGCCAGATGGGACAACTGTTTGAGCGTTTCCACGGGTAGCGAGCGGTGCTGTCGCAGCCACCAGAGGAAGGCACCGTAGCGAAGATGCTCGTCGGGGTGAGGTTCCTCGTCTTCAGCGCAAGCGGCGCGTTGGCCCTCGAACAGCGGATCAGGGTACAGATTCCAAAGTAGCCACTCGTCGGGGAAACCGTAAGCCTTCAAGAACTCTGATTTCGTCACAGCGTATCGGCGACGGCTAACGCGTAAGTTCAGCCGCCGCCGAGGAGCGCAGCGACGAGGGAACCGGCAA
>CAZXRB010000158.1:0-5865 GCA_964642845.1 uncultured Nitrospira sp. | reverse complement strand
AAAGCGATGCCGGCCGCCGCCAGGGCTTCGGCCTCCTCGCCGCCGCGGCCGAACACGAACGGATCGCCGCCTTTCAGCCGGACGACGATGCGGCCTTGCCGGGCCCGCTCGATCAGCAGGCGGTTGATCTCCTCCTGGGCGGGATATTTGCCTTTGCCGCGACGGCCCACATAGATGCGTTCGGCGGCGGCGGGCGCGTGGGCTAGGAGCGCGGGATTGGCCAAGTAGTCGTACAGCACGACGTCGGCCCGCTCCAAACAACGCCGTCCGCGCAGCGTCAGGAGCTGCGGATCGCCGGGACCCGCGCCGACGAGAAAGACTTTCCCCTTTTCCGCTGATTCGGCCATCATGCGGTCCCGTAGATCTCGCGGAGCACCTTGTCGCCCCCGCGCGCCAAGAGCCGCTCGGCGAGCTGCGCGCCGATGGAGGCGGCATCGGCGATGGGACCGTCGGTGCGGTCGCGGATGAGCGTCTTTCCGTCCACGCTTGCGATCAGGCCCTCCAGGGTGACGCGTCCGTCCGACGACAAGGTCGCATGGGCCGCGATCGGCACCTGGCAGCCGCCCTCCAATCGGCGCAGGAAAGCGCGCTCCGCCGTGACCGTGGTCTGTGTCGCTGGATCATTCAGTCGGCCCACCAGGCCGCGCAGGAAGTCATCGTCGCGGCGGCCTTCGATGCCGAGCGCGCCTTGGCCGATGGCCGGCAGACTGACCGCGGGGTCGAGATATTCCGTGATCTCGAACGCCCAGGCCAATCGGCGCAACCCCGCCGCAGCGAGCACGATGGCGTCGAACTGCCCCTCTTTCAATTTTCGCAAGCGTGTATCCAAGTTGCCGCGCAGCATCGTGACGGCGAGGTCCGGTCTGGCGTTGAGCAGCTGCGCCTGGCGGCGCAGGCTGCTGGTCCCGACGCGCGCCCCATGGGGCAATGCCTTGAACGGCCGGCCGCCGCGGCTGATCAACGCGTCGCGAGCGTCCTCACGCGGCGGCACGCACAGGATCTCCAGGCCGGCCGGCAGCTCCGCCGGCACGTCCTTCATGCTGTGCACCGCCAGATCGATGTCTCCCGCCAGCAAAGCCTCCTCGATTTCCTTGACGAAGAGCCCTTTGCCGCCGAGTTTCGCCAGCGGGACGTCCAGAATCTTGTCGCCTGACGTCTGAATCGTGCGCAAGGTGACCCGGACTTCCGGCGCCACTTCCTGGAGCCGTGCCTGAAACCATTGGCTCTGCTGGACGGCCAACTTGCTGGCTCTGGTGCCCAGCATGAGCGTGGACCGCGGGCCCGTTGGAATAGACACGTGTGCCTTTCTCCGCGCCGATGGACGAGCCGTCAGGCGCCTCGTTTCCGCAGCAGCGTTTCGCTCTCAGGACGGTCCGGTTCCATCCGCTCCGCGGAATGGGCGCGACAGGACGGACGACCTGGCGCGTCCTCTCCTTCCACCGGAACCGGGGAGGTCGGCTGGTCGAGGTTGAAGAACCGGCGAGCCGCTTCGACATAGGCCGCCCCGCTCGCCGAATGCACTTCCGCTTTCAACGTCACCATCGTGCTGTGGATCAGCTTGTTGACGATCGACGTCGCGAGACCTTCGACGGCTTCCTTGTCCTGCGGCGACAGATGCCCCAATCGGCCGAGCACTTTTTCGATTTCCGCGCGCTTGATTTCATCCACCCGGCTGCGCAAGGCGACGATGGTCGGGGTGACCTCCAGCGATTTCATCCAGTCGCGCAGAGTGGCGACCTCCTCCACCACCATCCGCTCGGCCTTTTCGGCTTCCTGCAGACGCTCGGCCCGGTTCTGCTCGACCCGGTGTTTCAAGTCGTCGATGTCGAACAAGAAGGCGTTGTCCACGTGCCGCACGGCGGGATCGATGTTGCGGGGAACGGAGATGTCGATGAAGAACATGGGGCGGTTCATCCGCTTCTGCACCGCACGCTGGACGTCGTCGTCCCCGACGAGGTACTGCGCGGCGCCGGTGGAGACCAGCACGATGTCGGCGGAGGCCATGTCGTCTTTGAACTGATCGAACGGCACCGGTGTCCCGCCGAACTTGGCGGCCAGATCGATGGCGTGCTGCGGCGTCCTGGTCGTGATGCGGACGTGGCGGACCCCCTGGGCGATGAAATGCCGGGCCGCCAGCTTGGCCATTTCGCCGGCGCCGATGAGGAGGACCGTCTTGTCTTCCAGATTGGAAAAGATCTTCTTCGCCAATTCGACGGCCGCGTAGCTCACGGAGACCGCCATCTCCGAGATCTTGGTCTCCGTCCGCACGCGCTTGGCGACCGAGATCGCTTTCTTGACCACCTTGTTCATGATCACGCCGGTTGTCTTGTGCGACAGCGCGACTTCGAAGGCGTCCTTGAGCTGGCCCAAGATCTGCGACTCGCCGATGATCATGGAGTCGAGACTCGCCGCCACGCGGAACAGGTGCGCGATGGCCCGGTCACCCGTGTGCCAGTACAGGTGGGGCGTCAGCTGCTCCGAAGAGAGGGAGAGATGGGTATCGGCCAAAAACTCCTGGATGCGCGCATAGCCGGCCTCGATATCCTCCACGACGGAATAGACTTCCACGCGATTGCAGGTGGACAGCAGGATGCCTTCCTTGACCCCCGGATACGAGCAAAGCCGGCAGACCGCCTCCCCGAGTCGGCTTTCCGGCACGGCCAGTTTTTCGCGGATTTCGACCGGCGCCGTCTTGTGGCTGAGGCCCACGACGATCAGGTGCATATCAGGACAGTGCTCCGTGGCCTTTGAGCACCACGCCCACCAGCGTCAGAATCACGCATCCAAAGCCGATCACCGTGAGGTACGCCGCGCGCTTGGCGCGCCAGCCGACGGTGAGCCGGCCGAGCAACACGACGAAATAAAACAGCCAGGTCACCAACGCCCACACCTGTTCCGGATTCCAGCTCACATAGCTGCCGCGGGCGAATTCGGCGGAAATGGCCCCCGTGACAATCCCCAGCGTGAGGAGGGGAAATCCCAGCACGATGGATTGCTGATTCAGATGGTCGAGATAGTCGAGCGCCGGCAACTTCGCATAGAGGACGTTGAACCGCTTGGACTTGAGAAGACGGTCCTGAATCAGATACATCACCCCGGCGACAAACGCGACGGCAAACCCCACCGTCCCCAGCATGCTGAGGGTGACGTGAAACCAGAGCGTCTTGAACACGGGGCTCAGGGTCGGGACGGTCTCAGGGAGGGCGGCGGCGGACACCAGCGAGATCAGCGCCAGGGGGACCATGAACGATCCCAGGACATGAATCCGGTGCCGAAATTCGACGGCAAGGAATACGAGGATCAGCATCCAGGAGAAGAACGACAAGGCCTCATGGAAACTGGGCGGCGACGGCGTGCTGGCCACCATCCGGGCCACCAAGGCCGCGGTGTGGAACCCGAATCCGGCGGCCGTAATGCCCAACGAGACCTTGGTCAGCGCCTCGGAGCGACGCAGCAAGTAGGCGAGAAACGACACCGTCGCCGCAAGGTAGAGAAGCATCGTGATCATGAAACAGAGGGCTGCCATCGGGGGTGTCCCTGCCGGGAGTGCGACCGGAATCCATTGCCGGTGAAATGAGGGCGAAATTATATCGATGGCGCGAGAACGGAGTCAACAAATCGCCGACTCTGAAAGACGTTTGACGGGGCGCACCGGTCTCGCCGGCACGCTCTTCGTGGTCGGTGTGCCCATCGGCAATCCGGAAGACATCACCCTCCGCGCTCTCCGCGTGCTGCGCGAGGCGGACCTGATTGCGTCGGAAACCCCCCTCGCCACCCGCGCCCTTCTGGCGCAGCACGAGATCGAAACCCCCGTCACGAGTTACGGTCCACGCCATCTGAAGGAAAAGATCGGGGTGCTGTTGCATCGTCTGGAACGGGGTACCAATGTGGCCTTGGTATCGGACTGCGGCACTCCGGTCGTCTCCGACCCCGGCTGCCTCTTGGTGGCGGGCGCGCACGCGCGTCGCATTCCGGTCCGGTCGGTGCCCGGGCCCTCGGCCCTCACCGCCGCCGTGGCAGTGTCTGGAGCCAGCGGAGACACACTGCTCTGTTGCTCCTTGCCCGATACACGGACGGCGATCAGGCGATGCGTGCGGGGACTGCTGGATCGCCCCGAAACGATCGTCGCCTTCTGTACGCCGGCCTCGCTCGGCATCGGGCTGGAGTGCATCGCAGGGAAGACGCCGCGGCGGCGCGTGGTGATTGCCTGCGATGTGACGACGGAGCGGGAGCGGATCGTAGGGGGAACGGCTCAACGCCTACGGGCGAACTGGCGAACGGCCGAGGCATCGACGCTGGTGACGCTGATCCTTCCCGGAGGCGGCGCAAGCGGCAGGCGAGCAGCAAGGCGCTAGTCGTTCTGTTCTCGGCGGATCAGCACGCGAAATCCGGGCCCCATCCGTTCCTGCGCCAGCACCGTGTGCCCTTCGTTCTCGACACTGCGCGGCACGTTCTTGATGGGATCACCGTCGTCCAGCAGCACGGCGAGAACTTGTCCCGATTCCATCGTTTCCAGCTTGAGTTTCGTCTTGACGAAATTGTAGGGACAAATCACGCCCCGCAGATCGAGCTCTTCATCTGAGATGGGCGCACGGTTGTCCTGCGGCTCCTGTTCCATTCCAGCCTCGCCCAGTCGGCATTACAACGATCGAATCCGGTGCATCATCATAATAGCAAACGCCGCCAGCGCAGCGGTACGCGGGCTCCCTGATGAGCGGACAATAAAAAAGGGGCAGCCGCGGCTGCCCCTTTCACGAACCCGCTGTCAGATCGTCTTACTGCAGACCCTTGACCAGATTCGGTTTGGCGATATCCGTGCCGTAGTCGGACTTGTTCTGGGTCTGATAGCCCCAGCCAGGCTGCGGTTCACAGTTCCAGCAGGGAGCCGCGCCGGTGAACTCACCGATGGATGAATCAACAATGCCCTTGACTTCGCCGGGCAGCACGGACCCGGCCACGCCGCCGGTCATGCTGCCGCTGTTCGTCTCAATCGCGCGTTCGGTCATCGGGTTCGGGCGCTGGCCCAATCCACCGAAGCCGGCGAGCTTCTCGTTGCCGCGGAGCAAGTAGACTTCACGGACGATCTTTCGGCCGGTGCCGAACTGCTGGTTCGGCGTGGTGGCTTCGACGACCTGCAGTGAGATGTCATCGCCATGGTTCAACGTCTTGAGCTGATCCATGTTGGTTTTCTCGTCGAAGTACACGGTCAACGAGTTCATCGATCCGGTTCCCGCGCGGCCTTCGTCGTGCGAGCTGCCGCCGGTTTCCAGGTGCATCTTGCCGGCCGGAAAATCGATGGCGAGCACCCGGCCATAGATGGTTTCCGGAAGCGAGAGCCGCTCCAGGAAGGCATTCCGATCGAACGCCTGCGTCCGTCCCGGGCTGCCGGAAATGTCGCCGACGCCGGTGCCGACGCCCAGGGACGAGCCCGACGCCCCTTGCTGCAGACGCTCTTGGGCCATTGCAACACTCACAGAGCCTACGATCATCACCGCGGCTCCCAGTGCCAACACCTTACGCATGTGCTGCCTCCTTGTGAGTTAAAGATGAAGTGTAGAGATGATGGACGACAAGATTCCTTGAGTGATCACACGGCTACCATTAATCCCAATGACGGCGGCACTATAGGACAATAGCCGGGGGCTGTCAAGAGCCTTTCCTGCGCCTGATCGAGCGTTTGTGACCGCGTTCAGATGCCCCTCGCGCATGGTGCCCGGAGGGAGGGTCGAACTCCCACTCTCTTGCGAGAACCGGATTTTGAGTCCGGCGCGTCTGCCAGTTCCGCCATCCGGGCCGATGATGCGGGCTACGATCCCTAGAGAAACGGGGCACGATAAGTAGCAGAACTCCTTCGGAGCGTCAACT
>CAZXRB010000157.1:0-5959 GCA_964642845.1 uncultured Nitrospira sp. | reverse complement strand
AAGCCGCGATTACCACCAAGGTTCCGTGGGCGCGAAAGAGAGCTTGCCCTTTGAGCCGGTCACGCGAGCGGCACGGAATGCGGCAAAGAAACCTCTCGCTCGGGTGTAAGCCGGATCGCGCAAGCCAACCGCAATGGAACTGCGTATGGTGTGGTAGCTTGCAGGAACCTTCCAGAGCCCCCAATAGAAATAGGTTCGGTTTCCCTTTGCCTCCGAACCGATTGTCACCGGATGCCACTGTCGCGGCACAAGAGGGAGGCCTCCGAAGGCCGCAGCAGCGAGAGCTTGGGCGCCAAGTTCCGTTCGATACGAAGCATCGTTAGATGTCGGGTTTTCGAATCGAAGAGCATACAATCGCTCGTCGCCAGGGTCAAACCGCAGGGTCGGCTTCCTGTTGCCGAGCTGGAGTTCCCGGCGGTCTTTATCAGAGGGTTCAAAATCAAGAGCCCACGGGCGAGTCAATGCAGTTTGCAGGAGATGTCGATGTCGTCTGAGAAGCTTGAGCACATCACGCATCGAAAGGATCAGACTCTGGTGCCCTGCTCCGTTGGCGGCGCAAAGTGTGGATTCGTGAGTCTCGCCAGCGAGAACGCAGCCCAGTCCAGCCAACTCGTCCAGAGCACAACTCTCACTCGAGCTCGCGATCTGGTTCACGATCTCCTGTGTCAGATCTGCCGGCTTGTTTACTGAAGCAAACACTCGTCTTAGTCGCCCTCGAAAAGCCCGCAGTTCGCCCCACACGATCTCTTCCAGAGAATCGACCGAAGAAATGCCCGTGAGTACAGCACAAAAATCGACCTCGTCGAATCGGAGTCGCGGGCGAAAAGCAGGGTCGCGCAGGGAAGCGTTGTGGAGAAGCCGCAACAGACCGAAGGTGGCGAGGAAGCCGAACAAGTGAGACCCATCAAGTCCGCGTAATTTCAAGGGCTCCACGTCTCACTCTCCCATTTCAGACTCGCTTGCGCGATGATCAGCAAGCCGCAGGATGGTCTCCAACCAACAGAGCTCGAGCCATCCGTACTTAGCGACTAGCGACCAAAAACGATCGCTGATAGGGCTGTCCAACTGGTGCAGCCTGTGATCTGATGTGACCAGTCCGAAGCAAATCGCGCCAAACCTCTTGCTCTCGTGATTTTCAAGCGAGACGTCAATCGGCTCGGGATCTTTGACGGCCGGCGCAAACGGCCGGCAGTGTCCATGGTGACTCCCCACAAGATGCATCACTAAATCAAGGTCGTGCGCCATACTGGCGACCTGATCCTTCACAGCTTCAATCATCGCCAAGGACTGCAATTCGTGCCGTGTTCCGAAGGGGTACCCACTCAAACTCTGGGCTTTCTGGCGTTCAGCCTTGCTGCCGGAAGGTATCCCCGATTTGGCGAGGATCCTGGGTTTGTCGCGATAGTATGTGGCTGGGCTTCCACCTCGCAACAGGTACTGAAAACGCCGATCGGCCTTACCAATGTCGTGAAGCCATGCCGCAAGAGCAAGATCGTTAACCACTTGGTCCGGAAAGCCGAGACCCTTGGCGTATGCCCGTACCCGCTCCTCGACGTGTTTAGTATGGTCCACCAGGCTGACTTCTGAGCCGAGATAAGGAGAATCCTCATCTTCGGTGGATGTTTCGCCTCCCGGCTCGATGGAAAACTCGCTTGCGCTGTCAGAGTTCGTCAGCTTGCGGAGGTCGTCCAATCCCACGCGCTCACCAGAAATGACGAACCACCCGTCCTCGTCGTCTTCGAAAGGAACGAAAAACGCCTTTCGCCCTTTTCCAACTCGTTCTGCCCAGAGACGCTTCCACCCGGTCAGATCGTTCACTTTGGCCGCTAGAGCGCGACGTGCTGAACTCGGGGCCTCATGATCGATGCTCAAGTCGAGAGCGGCCAAGACCCGAGGATGGAGGCGCAACAATGGGCGACCGCGCCCCATCAGCGATGCGCGTTCGGCGATGTCTGGGACTGCCACCGTTGCTTCAGGGTCAAAACACCTGCTGGCGGAATCGACTCCGCCATAGCTGCTCGGAACGATCAGCGTATCTCCGGGACGAACCTGGGATGCATCCACGAACTCGCTCGCGTCACCGCGCCAGCGAAGGGCCCGGCGTCCGCCAGCTGGATCCCGCTCATCTGGCGTTTGTTCATTCCCCTCGAGATCCGCACCAACGGCGATGTTCGCATGTGACTGTGCCAGCCAACGCCGCGCGGCAACGAACGGCAGCGAGATAGCCTCAAGTGAGGATGGTCGTACCGCGGCCACAGCCGCGACAACGCCAGGCAGTGTTTCGGAGTCGAACGTAACGCTGTCGAGGTCGGTGCGCCAAATCACTTGCACATCTGCTGGTCCGCTCTGGGGGCCATGCAAGAAGAGTCCCGGTTCAGGAACTACAAGAGGCTCGGGCGCAGTCTGGGACCAGAGGTCGAGGTACGCGGGCAGAAGTGTGGGGGCACTTTCCTTGGGAGATAGCAGTTCCGCCGGCGCATCCAGGAGAGAACCGCTTCCGAAATCGACCGTCTGGCCGGCGCCGGCTGACGGTTGAGATATCTTGGATTTCTTCCCCTTGGCTGTGTCGTACTTGGTCTTCAGCCACCGGATGGTCTTTATGATCCTATCACCATAGATGGGATCGCCCTTGACCATAACCATTTGGCCACCTTTTCGTATGGCTTTCCCGCTCGTGTCCGTCTTTGGGATCTCGGCAGCTTCATCGTGGACGATCACACCTTCCGCTTTGCTGTCACCATTCTCACCCCTGTACTCGCCAAGTCTGTTTAAGCGCCCGAAACGTTGGCGCAGGCTGTCGAAGCTGGCCGATTCCGTGACGATCGCATCGAAATCGAAGTCCGCTCCTGCTTCAATGCACTGTGTGCCGACGACAACGAGTTTCCCTGCCTGGTTCGAGCGAGTCCGCATGCCCGCGCTGATCTGCGGCCTGTATTGGGCGAGCAAGTCATCGCGGTCGAGAGGCCGCATTCGCCCAGTCAAGAGGACGACGTCCGCTCCTGCGGGCATAGACCTTTTGAGTTCGCGAAAGACCCATAGAGCGGTATCGACTCGATTGACCACCACTCCAATAGTCTCGTGCTTCTCCATCAGGTGTTGTGCTTCGCTGACAACCCGTTTAGCAAGCTCCGCCCGCCCGGACACTTCCACGATGCGCGTCGGCTTTTTCGCGTGAAGTCTTGGGCCAAGAGCGGAGTCAGGAGCGAGTTCCTCCGGCGAAAGGCTGAAGTTACTCCCACCTTGGACTCCCGGTGTTGCGGACAGTAGTGCGAACTGAAACCGCTGGGGTATTCCGTTGTCCCCGTAGCGTTCGCGCAAAATGCTCAGGCGCTCCAGCGTCTGCCGGAACGGTTGCGAGAGATGAACCTCATCAAGCAGGATAAGCATATCGTTGCCCGCCAGTCCTGCGTGCACAGGCCGCATCCCCAGAGTTACGCCATAGCCCTGAATAAGGAGCCGTGATCCGATCTGATCCACCGTGGATGCGATGATCAGGGGCTGATCCGGTGTTCGCGCCCAGCCATCGTCTTTGGGGATACCGCCTCGCAGCGTGAATACACCCAAAGGGGCCTCATCAGGCCCGGCGAGAATTGCAAGTGCCTTCCGCACCGCGACCACCTCAGGGGCCGTCGAGGTACTGATTGCGCTGAGCAACCTCCGTCCTCGCTCCGCCGCCTGATCAACAACGACGCGACGATCCACTACCATCGCAATACGGCGAGGGCACCAGCGGTCCTTTGGCGGAATGTAGGCGTCGAGTGCAAGCGCAAACAAAGCGATATCGATGCACGTCGTCTTGCCGGAACCTGTGGGGAGGTCAAGGACATCCGGCCAGGCTTGGTCGCGGACGATCTGCCGCAGCAGGCGATCCTGCCATTCAAATGGCTTGCGGCCATTATGAACAGCCTGATGAAATGCTTGGAAATCGTCTACAGACAGGCTCATGATTCTCTTCCTTCTTTCTTTACTTGCCTTCTAACCTGCAACTGGCAAGCAGAGCCCAAGTCCGAAGTACCGTCCGGCTCCGAGCAGCACCGGTCCACATACTTTCTCGTGAAACTCGATTTCAGCATGGACGCGTGCGCGCCGTGCCCGGCCAGGTTGCGGGGGCCATGGCGCGAACTGCCGAACGTGCTGCGCACCGGGCAGAAGGGGAGCAAGTGAGATAGCCACTCGAGCAGGGCGGGGCAGGCCAATTCTCTCGCAGGCATCCGCGATGGAAGACTCCGCCTCGGCGGCCGCTCGGTGAGCCGTTCGCTCATAGTTACTTCGCAGATTGCCTGGATGCCGGTCAAGCGCAATCGGAATCGCAGTGACGAAGCGATGAGAAGGTCGGCACCAGCGTGCCGGTTCAAGTGTCCGTTTGCTAGACAGTTCAACGCGCTTAAGCCGCATGCTAATTGCACGGCCGAGATCGGAGGGCGTACCAAGCTCGACGGTGTAGTCGTTGGCAGCATCTCCACTCAGAGTCTCCCACTTGGCAATCATCCGCAGGAGGCGGTCTCGGTCTGTAGGGTCAATGGACCTCGGTAAGACGATCGCGATTCCCATCACCGAGCCGTCAGCGTGTTCGTGGCCGACCCATGGCAGCGGCACGAACGCTATGTGAGGATGGACGGACTGCCCGCCGTTGACTTCGTGGCCTGAGAGAACAGCCGGAAGGTCTCTTTCCCCGTGGATCTCAATCAGCGTGCGGCGTAGCGCTACGGCAAGATCGATGCTCCGAGATGCAAGCGGTCTGGCGCCGCCGACCCGCTCGAACACGATCCAGTCATCAGCGAAGACGCTTTGAGGTGAATCCATGTCTTCATTGATTGGCGGGCCGTAGCGCTGAGGACGCGCGGGAAGTACGCGAGCTTCGATGCCTCGGTGGCGTTTGTAGTCCCTTTCCAGTCGCTCAAGTTGCCCTGGGCCGATGACTCGCAGAACGAAACCTCCATCCTCTCGCGGCACCAGCGAAGGGTCTAATGGTCGCTCGACGAGAGTGCATCGGACAAGGGAGGAGGAGTGCCCGAGACGGGTAACACGGTCACAGAGCCGATGAAGCGCGTCGAAATGGTTCAGTGGGTCGGCATTAGGCCAATGAAAGGCAAGGACTGGGCGTTCCGGCACGATAACGGGGAAGGTTCGTTCTTGGCGGTTTCGTCGCTCTGGCAAGAGGCCGACTGCTCGCTTAAGATCCTCTTGGCTTGCATTGCCGGGAGCGACCTGCTGAGCAGCGATGTACTTGGCGAGTTTCTTCCGCTCACTCTCTGCAGCCCTACGCAGCTTCTTTACCTCGGCAACAACTCCGGTGCTCTGCTCTTGCGTTTCCAACCCCGCAAGTCTCCTCAGTACTTCGCGCAGTTTTCGTTCAGGATCACCTACCAAGGTAACGTCATTGACCGGCACAAAGACCGAGCGGACTTCGCGCCGCCCGACTGATTCCTTCACACTGAGATCCACATCAATTTGCGGAGCTCCCTGCCGCTCAAGCCAAACGAGCGCCTCGTGCTCGGCATCATCAACGGGATCCCGATCATGGAGCGCCGCCACAAGTGCCGAGAAGAATCGTGCCGGGTGGGGAGGCCATTCGGCACGCGAACGGTCGTTGTGTTCCGTGGCCGCGTAGCGTCCCGTGAGTAATTCGACCTCGACGGTCAGCATCACGCGTCCTCGATATCCGCTCCGGCGGCCACCAGCTCTCGACTTCTTGAGATCAGGTACTCCAATTTCGCAGACGGAGTAAGCTCGGCCAGTGCCTCGCCAGCTGTCTTCTCGAATCTCAGCTCAGCAGGCAGTTTCTCAACGGCTTCGTTATACAGTCCGATGGCTTTGTCGAGGTCAAGCGTCAGCGGCTTCCTAGAACCATCGCGGGCGACAGCCTCGAGTGCGAGCGCCCCGCTCTTCTCGTCAGTTTCATTCCAACGAGGAACCAGAAAACACCTGGAGCGCAAATCGTGCCCGCGCCTCTCCGCTG
>CAZXRB010000156.1:5905-6217 GCA_964642845.1 uncultured Nitrospira sp. | reverse complement strand
GGCGTGGACCTGCCGGCCGTACTTGGCCGATTCGTGCTCGGCCGCCTCACGCAGCGGCCGCAGGAAGTCCGCGTAGCGGCACCCCAGCGTCTGGCACATCGCCGCGTAGGGCGTGTAGATGCCGCACTCCTCGAAGTGCTCGGCGGCGGCGTCCACATCGGCCTGCGTCCAGGCGTCCGGTCCGGCGGGCTTCACGACGCCGTTCTGGACGAGCAGCTCCAGCATCTCCGGCCGGCAGTCGTAGCCGCGCGACCGCAGATGGCTGGATGCGACCGTCAACGCCATCGGGAACATGTCCCGCCGCTCCATCTC
>CAZXRB010000156.1:3161-5895 GCA_964642845.1 uncultured Nitrospira sp. | reverse complement strand
TGCTGGCGTCCGGGGCCCCCTACCATGGACACACCGCGCCGGCCCACGGCCTGATCTTGAGGTCCACGTACTCGTCGAAGGTCAGCCCAATCCGTTCCATCATCTTCTCCTTGCCGGTGTCATGGGGCTCCACCGCCCACATCCACTTATTTCCCGGCGGAAGGGCGATTCGCAAAGCCAAGTGAGGATTTTCGCCGGACGACGCCGAAACGGCGATACGTCACGCCGCCTCCATGCCTTGCCGCGACGAGCGCTTCGTTGACGCATCCGTCGCCGATGCGACAATGCGCAAGAGCGAGGGAACAGATATGGCTCAGAGCGTCAAATCACGAAAACGCCAGTCAGCAGCCGAGCAGCGGCCAGATCAGCAGGATAGCGCTGCACGGCAGCTCGGCACTCCGGCCGGCTGGCGAGGCGTCGTGTTGTTCATCGCGGGGATCGCCGTCGGCGCCGGCGGCCTGTTTGGCGTCCAGGCGTTACGATCCCGCCCCACGCCGCCCGCCCGCCCGGCGATTGCAGCCAAGCCGACGCCCACGAGCTACTACGACCTGCTGGCCATGTCGCCCGACGAGCTGGCTAAGGTCGATATCGCCCTGATGAACCTGCTCTGTGCCAAAGGCCTGCCCGGCGCCGAGAACCTCGATAGCGCCGACCTGGCGCAAGAGGCGTCAGAGATCGACCCCCGCACCACCCCGAAGACCGAGCGTGCTCTCCACACTTAACCTCACTGCCGGACCGGCTCGTCGCTGGGCATCCGTCGCAGCCTTCTCCACAGGTGCCACGCGCACAAGGCGGCCAGGACTACTGGCAGCGCACGCCATCCGTAGAACCAGATGCCGACCCACGGGTGATCCCGAAGCTGGTTGACGTACCCAAGCCGCTCGACGACCCCCAGAAGGCAGAGCTGCGCGCCGAATAGCTTGCTATCAGCCGCAAGCGCAAACAGGCCTGCGAGCGAGAATACCGCGCCTTTCAGGCGGGTGCTTAGCGCAATGCAAGTTACCATCCCAATGATGAGTACCAAAGCCGTCCCAGAGTATTCGAAGAGGATTGTGGAACTCATGGCCGCACCGTCCTAATCCCCGAAGCCGTGACCGAAGTTCGGGGCGACTTCCTCGAAGCCGACCTGCTGACGCCACTGCATGAGCTGCTCTTGGCACTGTCGCTCATTCCAACTCGGCTGGTTGTAGTGCTGCCATTCCGAGAAGAGCAGCAGGGCGAGACCGTCCACGCCCCATCGAGCCCATTGGTCGCCATCGAAGAAAGACTGGTGAATGGTGATTCTCCCCAGGACGTGCGTCGCCCCGTACGCCATGTTGTCCTCCGGAACCGACCGGTTGATTCGAATCAGTCCGAAGATCTCAGGATTGTACCATCCGCCCTGGGACAGGTAAAAATAGCAGTCCTCAGAAAGCTGCCCGGGAAGTTGACCAATACGGTCGATGGCAGCTCTTATGCGATCCGCCTCCTCAGACGTCGGAATGACTCCGTTATTCGTGAAGGTTGTCGCGCCCGATACTCGGCACGAGAAGCTGATACAAGGCCCAATGACGAACACGAAGAGGAGCCCGACGAAGACGAGGGCAACGGCGAGTTGCGTGTAAGTCCATCGCAGGCCGCCTGTGGGCCACTCCGCCGGGAGCTTCAGCGGACCTGACGGGTGGCCGATCAAACTGCTCACAAGCTGGAGCGCGGAATGCGGAGGCAGTTCCGGCCGATCAAATTCGGGGCAGACGACGTCATTGTCTGGGCCGGTGAAGTTGGTGGCAAGAATCGTGAAATCGTCAAAGTCGATCGCGTAGTTGTTGTCGAGGTCGACATACACGGCAGGCGTGCCGAATACGTCGCCGGTCGGTCCCGTAAACGTGGCTTGTAACATGGCAAAGTCGCGCAGATCGATATCGAAGTCGCCGTCATTGTCGCCGAGCCGTTCGGGACAGAGCGGTTCAAAGACGACGCGAATCCCGAAGTTGCCCGGCATGCCCAAGTCACATGGGCTCACCCACTGCTGCGCGCTGTAATCATAAACGAGGTCGTAGCCGGGCCAGCATCCCGCATTGTCCACGACGATGTGCGTAGAACCTAAGTCCACGGGATGTTCGAATTCGGTAACATACATCAGGCCGATGCCGAGGTTGGGACCGTCCGCCGGTACGAAGATTGCCCGGCATTCAGTGCATTCAACACGCAGCCGGGTGATGTTCTTTCCGGGTACCAGGACCGCGTGCTGGAAAAGATACTTCGCCGTCCCGTCCGAGCCCCGGTACATGTAGAACTTCGCCGCCAAGCCGTGATCGTAGAAAGAGCTGTTTTGATGCCACGAATGTATCTCCCAAAGCTCAAGCGGGAAGAACTGAGCCGGGATGTCCATCTTGACCCAGGCGATGTCACCGTAGGGATCGGCCCCTGAGCCACCCTCAAAGCTGTTGACGATATAGGTCGCGCTGGCGTCCTCCACCCGCTCAATCTGCCAAGTGTACCGGCTCGGGATGTCTGCCCTCGCCTGGAACGTGAGCTGGTGCAGCAGAAGAAAAATGGAGAAGACGCTCACGAACGGCTGCAGTGACTTCCAGAGCGCTCTCACGGTGGGTTCCTCGAGGTCGGTCGAGCAGGATGCGAAGAGAAGGCGTACACATTATATTCTGCCACCGCGACGGCCCTCGGTCAACCTACTTCTGCGGGCGCGCTTCTGCAGCCGGTCGTGATCGTCTGCGGCATTCGTAATCCGCTGCCG
>CAZXRB010000156.1:0-3151 GCA_964642845.1 uncultured Nitrospira sp. | reverse complement strand
TGGGCAGAAACCTCAGTCGCCACGGCAAGGCGTCGCCAGCAGACTTCGGACACGGCGAAAAACAGGCGAACGCATCCCCGAGCCTCATCCGTCGGTAGGCGGGCCGCCCCCCACGGGCGACACTCGGCTCTTGTGGAGGGCAGACCGAGCGCACCGCGGGCCTGAGAGACCGGGATGGCTCGTTCCGCCTGGAGGCGTGGCCGTTTCGCCCAGGTGGACCCCGGTGTTCACGACTCTGATCACTTCACCGCCTGCATCCCACCCCTTCCCCACGTTGACCCGATCGCCTTCTGACGGGTAAAGCCCGCCGACGCGGCTTTTACCCGTCAGAAGCGGGTCCCGTTCACCTGGGACCGGGGCGGCGTCCGGGCGCTGGCGTGCCGCCTCCCAGCTATGTTGACAGGCTATCGGCTTCACCTGACGGTTGGCCGCGACGTCGCAGCCGGCACCTCATCGGGGTTCAGGAGCTTGGCCATCGTGAACCGCGAAACGTCCTCTCGCTTGAGTCGCGCGAAATAGATCACCGCGTGCGGTCTCCACGGCGGCCACCACGACGCCTCGCCACCCACCGTGACACCCCAAACCCTCGCCCGGCCGTCTGAGCCGACGACGGCCGCCGGACCCCCGGAGAAGCCACGATAGTCCGCCAGCGGTGCCTCGGCCGTTACCACGTCCTGCGACTCGCCGGTGCTACCGTCGGCTTCAATCACACGCGCTGCGACGACTTCCGGGGGAGCGGCTGCGTGTGCGGCTGGGCCATGATCTGGAAGTTTGGCCCACCGGAACCCTGCGAAGAAGACGGTGTCTCCGGTGTGCAACTGAACGTCGGGGTCGACTAGATTGGGAGTGAAGAGGTCTCTTGTCGAGTAGAGGACGAGCCAGTCCCGGCCAAGCGCGATATCAGTTGGCTGCGACGCGGCTGGCTTGACGGGTGCATACATCGGGTACCCACGAACGGACGCGATCCTGTCAGAGTGGCTGAGCGCGTGGGCGGAGCAGACGACGTTGCGTGCGCTCACAGGAAAGCCTGACGTTGGAGCGTTGGTGTAAACGGGTACCACGACAAGAGTATCTCGTACTGCCTGAAGGCTGGCTTCGTGTGCGCGCGGACGGGAGCACCCCGAGATCAGAAGTGCAAAGGCTACGGCGCCGAAAAGCGCCATCGACGTTGGCGGACCACCCGCGCTGCGTGCGAAGATGTGCATGTCATACGCCAGGTGAGCCGACCTTTGACAAGGAACTTGGGATCAACCGCGCAGACAGTATCGCCTTGTCGGAATGTCCGACCACTGCGCAATCCGTGATCACTGCGACGATCACGGCCCGGGCACCGGGCTTGCTCACCAAGACGGGGCCCCCGCGAAACCCACGATAATCCCCCGGCGGGGCCTCAATCCAGATCGCTTCGTCCGTTTCCCACTCTCCCGCCGAATGAGGAGCCGGCGGCCTCACAACGCGCGCGGGGATCAGAGAGGCGGGAACCCTCCAGAAGTCCGTTGGCGCCATGTTTCGGGTTGGCAAGAAGTATCCTGCAATTGTGACGGGTGTCCCAACTACGGGGGGGGCCTCGCCGCTAACGGGAGCGCTGGGCGAGAAGCACCGGCTGGCGGAGACTAGCAAGGCCAGCTCCGGTGGCTTGGCTGGATCGCGCCCGCCATAAACGATGGGCTGGCCAGGATAGGCCGTATGCTGCAGCGGCAGACCGTCGGCGGTGGCGCCGGGGATAGCATCATTCCAAGACATTGTTGAGAGGACCCGGTATGCGTCTATTGGAAAACCGGCGCGCATGCCGCTCTCGGAGCATACATGAACGAGCCGGAGCGGCGCGTGCTCACGCCGCTCCGGGCTGACGGCTGTGACGCGCGCGCAGCCGGCGGGGAACCACAACACAACTGCCCACGTAAGCGCGGATCCCCAGTGCTGCTGCCGCTCGCGGCTGCTGCTAGAGAGCCAGCTTCTGGAGCAGGTCATCGTTCTTCCAGAGGTAGATACGCTTTAGGTCGCCGGAGATCTCAGCCGTGTAGGTATCGGCGCCGACTTGCGTGTGGACCCGATAAATGCCCATTCTCGTTAGAACTGTTATCGCATCCCCGAGCCGGATCCTCTGCAAGACAACGAGGATGGGGGCGGGATTGCCGTCGCCTACGATCTGAATTTCAGCAGCATGTATGTTCTGCGCGCCTATCGCGTCAAATAGGGCGTTGTCAACGTCGAACGGCAGTTGCCAGGTCGCCTCCGTTGCGATGAGCAGATCGAATCGTGTTTCCGAATTCACGAGGCCCGAGGCAGACGGCAGGATGTTCTGAAACCAAATCTGAGGCGCCACCATGCCATTCTCGTCGGGCACGAGGCCAAGATCCCCCCGGCTAGCGCTGCCGCTGTTCTCGGCCTGGTTACAATCCGGCACCCAGTCCGGAGTGCAAGGTGGGTTTCCCTGGATGGGCTGCGGGGCTCCGCCGCCGTTCGGGTGGAAATACCACGTGCAACTTTCGCAGTCATACTCATAATAGCCGGTGCCGTCGCACGCAACTCTGAAAATCGGGCGCGGCGGCGGCTGGGGCGGGAGATCGGGAGGGCGCGGCGGCTGTTGCGGCGGCGGCTTGAACCTGTCGGGCCTGTTGTTGTTGTCATGGGGTACGCCGCAGCCGGAGAGGGTCGCAATAGAAACCAAGAGAAATGATGTAGCAATTGTACGGAGCATGTGTTCTTCTTTTCTTGCAGGGCCAATCAGCGGGCAGACTGAACGCGCGAATCATGAACGTGAGGGCCGCCGCTGTCAAGCCCCCAAGTCCAGGGTTTCCATGCCCTTACGCGTTCTTCACAGCACCCGGGAGGTCAGCGCGGCCGGGGCGGCTCAAAAAACTCTGGTTGGCTTTACGAATCGGCCCCCCTGCCGGAAAGAAGTTGATGGGCGGGCGGCGGTGCTGGCCCCTGGCAAGGAGATGATCATCATGGAGCGTATCGGGTTGACCTTCGACGAATTCGTGGAACTCAAGCTGACGCCGGCCGCCGGCGAGCTACCCGAACGACCGGCCGAACGCCGGCGGTGGCGTGACGCTCGATTCGACGCTCACGTTCGCCCAATGCACCAACGCCCAGGCCAACGAGGGCGGCTGCTACACCAACGCGATGCGGACGTCCTTCGGGTACA
>CAZXRB010000155.1:0-6249 GCA_964642845.1 uncultured Nitrospira sp. | reverse complement strand
ACTCGCATCACGTCGTAGAGAAGAGTTGGCATGGGATGTCCCTTTACGGATGCCGGGAGCGCGGATCACTCTCACGCTCCCGGCCAAGGTCCATAGGCGATCAGGAGACGCCCCCGCCGCCCTGGTTGATCCAGAACTCGAGCAGTCGCGTGACGCCCGAAACGGCCAGGCAGCCGAGCGCCGTTACGACGTACCGCATGACGCCGCGGCCGGAGATGTACGAGACGAGTCCCCCGGCGATCGCGAGACCGGCGCCAACCGGCGCGATGACGTTGCCGATCCAGTTGACGAGGTTCAGAAACGCGCCCTCCGGCTGAGCACCGGTTTGACCTTGGACGGCGACGTTCGTCTGGGGCGCCGCGCCGAGGTTCTGAGCCAGCAAGACAGCGTGTGTGCTTGTGAGGAGAAGGAGAACGGCGGTCAGCAGCAGCGCAGTCGAACGCCGGTCCCCCAGAAGTTTGTTCATCGAGGTGTACCTCCCAGATCTGAGATGGGCTCATGCGGCAGCATGAACTTGGAAGGCAGAATAAGGCGGGAATGCAGATTCCAGAAACGAGTTGGTGGAACACTCGTGGGGTGCCCTCTCGGAAATTGCAGCCAGACCGACATGTGGATTGTGGTGCGCCAATAAAGGTCCAACGAAGACCACTGGGCCCCCGGCACCGTTCACCTCTGGGGCACCTGCCTCCAACTGGGCGGTGAACTTGGTGCGGCCAGCAACCCCTCCGGCTAGGCGGGCGTGCTGAAAGCGAGAAAACCGCGGGGCCACCCTCGGCTGCATCCTGCTCTGCACGAACCCGTGAAAGGCCAGTTTCGCCAGCCAAGTCGAATCCTCATTCAACTGCTCTAAGCTCACCCAATTGAAAGAGAAGAGCGCACTTGTTCAATGACGCCATGCCCAGTCCGTCGAGGATTCCCCGCAACTTACGACGGTGGAAGGTCCGCGGATACTCGGCCGTCGCGCCAGTTCCTGATCAAACTGCTGGAGCGAGCCGACATTCTCCACCACATGGTCGGGACTCACCGGCGCATTTACTTCCGCGACCTGCTGACGTGAAAGGCAAGGCGGAATTCGAACCGGCGCAAGATCCTCGATGACCTGACGTGGGCCGAAGCCCCGGACGGCCTGTAGGATCTGGAGCCGCCCGATGATAGCTTCAAGGCAGGCCAGGAACGCCACTGAGAAGCATTAAGAGGTCCGCCAATTCGGCCAACGTCTCGCGCACAACCTTCGTCAGTTCGTTAGGCTTCAGTCGCGCCAGATCCTCTGGTTGCCATGCTGTTACCAAGCCGAGAGGGACGAAACAGTTCACCTGCTGATCGAGCGCCTTGTTGAGCGAGTCTTGGTCAATCACTGAGACTGGAGGTTGTTGAAGGCGCGCGAAGCTCTCGTGACTCAGAGGCTTCGCGTGATAACTTCGGGCGAATTCAATGACGCTTGGCCAAACATCCGATGGGTCCTCGTTCAGTCTGACGACTTTGCACCACCGCGCAGCTCCGGAGTAATGGAAGCGGTCGAAGAAGGGCCGGACAGTAGCATCAATTGTGACGTCAGCGCGAGCACACAGCCGTTGGAGCAACATGTTTACTCTCTCGGCGGCGGAACTGGATTCGATCGCCCGGTTCGTCTCCCAGCGCGACCGCCATCCAATCACGAGCTTGGCGTAAAGGGCCTCTTGCTCCCAGCACGCGAGCCCGATATTCCCTACCATTCGAGACTGATCGGCTAAGAGAATGTCATAGTCCAAGCCACCACGTTTGCGCTCAACTCTTGCGCCCTGGAGTGCCGAGTCCGTACTCTGACCAGCCAGACTTTCGCACAGCTTTTGCAGACGAGCGTCCAAAACATACGCCGGTCCACTGAAATCGCCCCGTCTGAATCCAGTAAACCCAGCCAGTCTTGGATCCCGGGCCAAGAAGGACTTGAAATCGCTCAGGATGGCGTCATGCTCGGCAGCCTCGGGCAGGCTGTCCGCCAACGTGTAAATCTCCTCCCACGCGATCTCAACGAGGAGGGTCTTTATGTGTCGGCTTTCGAGTGCTTGCTTGTATTTCAACAACTGTTCATGGCCGGCCCTCCCGTAGAGCTTGCTCTCTATGACCAGGGCGAGCCCATCGCTGTCGGATTGCCGGACTACAATTGTGGCGTCTACTCTGCCGGTCTCACCGATTTCCATTGGCTGCGAGGGCAAGTCCGCGGCGACACCGGCTGGCGTTAGTTCGACGAGGACTGCACGATCAACGCCCAACCCGGGGAACGTCTCGGCCCGGATGTCTCTTTCCATGGAGATTTCGATCTCGTCGGGCCAAGCTTGAGAAAAGCAGCCAAGCAGGGCGGCTTGCTCTGGGAATCTCTCTTTAACCCGAGAGGCGACCAAGTCAAAGAACCCGCGCAGGAGCATGGCGCTCCAGGGCGAGCGCGTGGCTGCGATCAGAAACGCCCTTGTCGTGTTGTTTTCGTTCTGCGCGCTGTCTCCAAAGTGGTTGAAGACATTGAGGTTCTGGTGGTTTAGTGATATGTCCATTCAAGACTCCTGTACGAATGGGAACGCCGGATTGTGCGATCGAACGACACAATTGCACTATCGGGTGTCGGCTGGCCGCTCATCATAGGCTTTGAGCATGTTGCTGACAGCCAAGGCGATCTGATGTCGGAGGCGAACGGGCCGTCTAACTTCCGCAGCCGCCCCCCAACTCAACACCCACCGGGCAATCTCAAAGATGCCACCGGCCCGCAAACTCAGGTCGATCCGCCCATCAGGCAACTCACGGATGCGCTGGCTTGGGTGCCACACGCGCTCACGCACGTATGGCGCCTGTTCAGCGCTGAAGCGGACCGTCACGTTCATGGGTTTCTCCCAAATCACGCCGAAGGACTCGCGCCGGTAGCGGTCGGCGTCGAAATCCGGATCAACCTCGAACTTCGTGTCGGTGAGGCTCAGCGCTTGGATGCGGTCCACGGCAAGCGTCGTGAGATTCTCGAACGGCGGCACCTTGCCCACGCAGTACAGCCCGCCAGCCACACTCAGGATCCGATATGGGTCGTACTTGTACGGCTTCGGCCTGTCGGCCACCGGAGATTGATATTCCACATCACAGCGGCGTCGCAACAGGATAGATTCCACCAGGCGCAGGATCGTTTGCCGATGGGGAGCGTAGTCCTTTTCCCCTCCACCAGCCTCTGTGAGTACCGCGCCGATGGCGGCCGCGGCCTCTCCATGCGCCATCGCGCGGAGTTTGGCGGCGGCTGAGTTGAGCGCCTCTCGGAATGGCGACTTGGAGGAATGCTGCGCGGCCCACAGCAGCGCGCTGATTTCATCGTCCGAGAGACGCAGTCGGGGAGCGCTGCGACGCGCCTCCGGCAACAGACGAGGGTGGCTCAGGCGGCCCAATTCGTCGCCGCCGATCGGGTACCCGGCGTCTTCCAGGGCACGGAGATCCCGGTAGACGGTCTCGCGCCGCGTGCCAAAGCGCGAAGCGAGACTATGGACGGTCGGCTGCCCACCCTCAAGCAGAGCACCCAGGATGCCGAGGATCCGCACCACCTGCCTGTCGCGGCGTTTGGACGGCATGTTCGCCATCACACGAGTATATTTCCGTGAATCGCCTCCCTTGTGGCCTTAGATCGCACACCGTCCAGGTATCTTCAGTTCAGGAGCAACCGGACAAACATGAGGCTGGCGCGACTGACCTGGTACCACCTCAAGTACGGCGTTTATTACCCGCTCTTCCGCCCGGTCTACAACCGTGCGATCTGGGAGTCAAATCAAGAAATCCTCGCCATGATCGGCTGGATCGATATCGATCTGTAGCCCGTTCCCGTCCCAGGACCGAGAAGGAGATCTTCACAGGAGGCAGATGAATCGAACAATTGAATTTGGACTGACGTCACCAGTCAGCGCGATGGAGGCCTTCATCGAGGGGCACCTCGCCTGGATTGAAACCATGATCGGCTGCCCCAGGAGCGAGGCTCTGACGTTCGAACTCAGCTTCCCTTTCAACCACTTGGTTCTCGAACACATGATGGACGGCGTCGAGTTGGACCGGCAATGCCTCGGGGCCGCCGATGCACTTCGTCCGCTGATTGATCGATGGGAGACACCACCGGGCATCAGCCCGCGCATTGAACTGATCGCTTCGCGGGACCGGCGTACTCGCGTCACCGAGCGGAAGCTGGCATGGGACCCTCACTGGAAGGAGACCCCAATCGCGGTCTGGCTCACAGGCGCGGAGCACGCCGTCGTCAGCATCGACATTCCGTACGTGTCGTTCATCGAGAAGGGCGCGCTCACCTGGCGGCAGTGGGTGATCGTGAATCGGCGGGAAGCGGCGGCGTGTCTCAACCAGTTGCGCCATTTGGAACCGCCTCGACAGATCACGGTGGTGGGCGGCCGGGACATTCCGCTTCCGGAGAACGGCTACAACTGGGAGTCTGTATTGCTCGATCGGGATCTGAACGGAACCCTTCGCGAGGACTACGAGACGTTCTGGGAGAGCGAGGCTTGGTTTGTGGAACAGGGCCTCCCCTATAGGCGGGGATTCCTATTGTATGGCCCGCCCGGGAACGGCAAGACGACTGTGGCCCGCATCATGGCCTGCCACCCGCTCGTCACCACCTTCAGCATCGACTTCTCCTGCGAGGGCATGCCGAACGCGGGCCTCAGTGAGATGTTCCAGGCTGCGGAGGACAAGGCGCCCTCGCTGATTATCCTGGAAGATCTCGACCGGGTGTTTGGATCCGGCTCTTCAGCCAACCAAAGCGCCGTCACACTGCCACATCTACTGAGTTGCCTGGACGGATTGGCTACCCAAACCGGCATCGTCGTGGTGGCCACCGCAAACGACCCCACAACCCTCGACTCCGCAATCCTGAAGCGACCTGGCCGCTTCGACCGTTTGGCGGCATTCCCCGCCCCGACCTTCGAGTTGAGGCGCCGCTACCTCGACCGCCTGACGAACGGCGGGTTGGACGAGCAATCAATTTCCTCGGCGGCCCAGGAGGCGGACCGGATGTCCTTTGCACAAGTCCGGGAGGCGTACATACTGGCGGGCCAGCGCTCGTTTCGGACGGGCTGCCGGGTTCAACCCGAGGAAATGATCGCCGCGATCCGTACCGTGCGGTCCGAGGCCAATGGCACAGGCAACCGCGCCGATGGGCGACTCTTGGGATTCGGTTCCGCACCGCAGGGTGAGCGGCCATCTGCCGTCTGCCGTGGGAGTTGAAGCCATGGGAGCATGGACAAGTTGAGACTGCGGCTGACTCTCACCGGCGCGCTCCTGGTTGCTACCTTATCGGCTGCCTCCTGCCCGCCCAAGGTCGAAGAGATTCGTGACGCCCAGAGCCGGTTGGCCGGTACATTGCGTACTCGAGGGGACTGCAGCGCGGAAGCGAGGGATCGTGCGGGCGGGCTGCTGGGCCGTTACGATCCCCGCAGCCGCCAAACGAGAGACGCCCAAGGGAGGCTGGTCAGCACGGGGAACACGTTGCCGGCGTTGATCTGGGCAGCCAGCGGTCAAACAGACTCAAGGTCTGTGATAAGCAAGTGCAGGTACTGCAATTCAACTTCGTACGGCTCCTGCATTCGGAGCCCGCATAAGAAACACGAGCATATTCAGGACGAGAAGCGATGTGAGTTCTGCGGATCGTCATCCTATGGAAGCTGCCTGAACAGCCCAACCAAGAAGCACCGGCACGGAAGCGGCGCGAACAAGTGCCGATGGTGCGGCTCAACATCCATTGGCAGCGGGTGCCTGAACAGCCCCTCGGGCGAGCATGCCAAATGAGGACCAGTCCGGGCACGGCCGATCTTGCATAAGCCATTCTGGCTCAATGATTTTGCCAGCGTCTCCAAGCCGCAAAATACCCATTGTCTGGTTTGGGGAGCCGATTCACCCTGCCACAACGATTCCGGCCTGCTCGCAAACGTCTTCTCTTAGTACGAAACCCCGCAGCTGACCGTGTTCTCACCACTTCGTCGCTTCCAGGGTTCGCCAGATTGCAGGAAAGCGCTCAAGGAAGTACTTCGAAAATCCGGTTAACGGATGCGAGCGATGGCCTGCTCGACATCTCTTCCCTCGATAGGCAGCAGCGCAGTTGCGTGTTCGGGAGTCCTGGCCAGTGCGAAGCGCTTGGCGGCTGTGACAACAGCGGTGATCTCGGCCGGGCTGAGCCCCCGCACCATTTCCACAAGCCGCGGAGTGGTGAGGTCGGAGGCCAACTGAGTGGGTCCGAAGTTCATCTCCAGGAGG
>CAZXRB010000154.1:0-6251 GCA_964642845.1 uncultured Nitrospira sp. | reverse complement strand
GGGAGCGTGAGTTATTACATGATCCGGCAGAAGGCACCGGGAATTCTCGCCCTCTATCGTTCGGAAGCGCTTCGGTCGTTCTTGAATCAATTGATCGGAGGAGAGCGTATCGAGTGGTGTCCGGAGGACGATCCGCATTCCTGCGCCTTGTATTACTACACGAAACCGGGCGACCACATCGGTTTTCACTACGACACCTCTTATTACAAAGGTGCCCGCTATACGGTGTTGCTTGGGTTGGTGGAGCGGTCCGAGCACTGCCGGTTAGTGGCCCGCGTGCGCAAGGGAACGGCTCCGCCCGAGATCAGCGAAACGCGCATTGCGATGGAGCCGGGGACGATGGTGGTCTTCAACGGCGACAAGCTCTGGCACGCGGTGACGCCGTTGGGGGCCCATGAGCGGCGGGTGGTCCTCACGTTGCAGTACGTCACCGACCGACGGATGGGACCGTTGAACAAGCTGTTTTCAAACATGAAGGATGCGTTTGCCTACTTCGGTCCCGCCGTATTCATGCCGCGAGCCAAATCGAGGTGAGCCATGCGTCTATCTGTGGCAATTTCCGAAGCGCGGGTGGTCCGTGCTCCGGCGCTGCTGCGGTGGATGAGAACGGCGGCTGCCTATTGGGTGGAGAGTGATGAGGAAGGGGCGTTGTACATCGCGGTCTTTAATGATTTTCCCAAGTCGGCTGAGGCCGTCGCCCGGCTGCTATCCGAAACGGATGATCTGCGAGACGTCCGAATCGCACTCGACGGAAGGCCGATCGTCAACCGCGCCTCCTTCTATGAGAGTCTCCTCTGCTATGGCCAGAGTTTCCGCGTTTCAAGCGAGAGTTATTGCCATCGACAGGCGATGATCGTGAGGGACGACGGGTCGTGCGCCGATCGCTCCTGCGCCTCTCCCTGCTGGTTGATCTGTTCCACATGTCTTGTGCGACCTCGCGATCAACGGAGCTCGTTCGCCGAGTTGGCTTGTCACGCTGAAGTCGAGTGGTGTCCCCGCCTGCACCCCTGAATTTCTCAATCTGGGCACAGTCGACTAAAGGTTGAAAAGACGCCCGATGAGTGCCGACGGTCCGGCCGGATCGTGTTGGCATTCCCGCTGGGGCATCCCTGGCGGAGTCTTCTTCGGGGCGGGCGTCAAGCGGTCGCGGCTTGATTGCACCGAATTACCCCAGTTGCACCAGTATGATTGTCAAAAGGATTGGACAGTCTAACTGATTGAAATCCTGAAATTGATCGGGAGCATATCCGTGGCTGTCCAATCCTGTGGAGTCTTGGGACTTCCGAGAAGAGAGGGGTTGCTTCTTCTGACAAAGAGACGTCCAGGTTCAGATTGCCGTGTTTTCAGCGGATTCCGCCTGTTGAAGAGAAGAGCGGTCCGTTCGGCATGCCAGTTGCTTCATCAATCGGTCGCTGGTGAAGGTTTTGGGTGATTTTGGACCGGCCTCCGAATGACCCATTCCTTCGCAAGAAGGAACCCTTCACCAGCTCTTTTCCTCTAGACGAAGAGGCCGGAGTCTCAGAGGAGGCCGGGATCCTTACTAAGGCAGCGAGCGAGGATCTGGGGAGACGGAAAAGCATACCGTAGAGAGTTGTTATGTCATCGTTCAACGTTCCGCTTTACGAGCGGACACAAGAGGGAGGAGGCCGTGTATGAGGTCAAGGGGATGTGAACCACGCCGCAGGCGACAAAGGAGCGGGACGGCGCTGTTCCGCAGCCTGCTGTTGGCGGCCGGTATGGGCTTGATGGTTCCGCCGCAGGCGCCGGCTGCGGATCAGTCGCACAAGGGGCATGGTGATACGGGCGCGGCGCAGGCGGAGAAGGTGATTTATCGGGAAGGGGGAGGCATTCTGCACGACCGCATGATGGAGGAGGTGAAGCGCCAGCAAGAGTTCGTGCGGCAGAAAGGCGGGTACAGCGCCGGCGCCGACAATCACATGATGCAGCAGGGTGTGCTGTTGGTGGCGGAAGATCCGGACAAGGTCGCCGTGAGCGCCGGGCATCGGTGTCCGGCGAACGCGCCGGTGAAGGAGTATCACGTTTCGGCCATCAATATCGAAATCACGTTGAATCGGTTTCTCGACTTTTTCCCAGGCTATATGTACGTGCTGAAGGAGAATGTCGAAAAAGCGCGCGCGGAGGAAACCGCAAACCGAGAGGCGCGGGAAAAGGAAAATGACCCCGGCGCGGTGTCGAACGGGTTGCAAGGCGACGTCATTCAGCCGCTCGTGATTCGGGCGAACCAGGGCGACTGTCTCAAGCTGACTCTTCATAACGAGCTTGACGGCGAGCCGACGAATCTCGTGATCAACGGATCGTCGATGGTCGTGAGCGCCACCGGCAAGCCGGCCACTCCGTCGAACCCGGAGGCGACCGTGGCGCCCGGGAATCAGCAACGGTTCGAGTGGTATATCAAGCCGGATACGCAGGAGGGAGCACGCTTCTTCCGATCCCATGCGTCGCGTGAGCAATTCAATCTGGGTCTGATCGGCATGCTGGTCGTCGAGCCGCGCGGGTCTCGGTACTTGAGCCCGTTCGACGGGAAGCCGATGGCGAGCGGCTGGGAGGCGATGATCGAAGATCCCAACGGACCGGATTTCCGGGAATTCGCCATTTTCTATCATGAGGCCGGCGACGAAGCTTTTCGGTTGTTGAACAAGAACGGCGAGATGCTGCCGCAGCGGGACCCGCACACCGATTCCTATCGGCCGGGAGCCCGGCTGCTCAATTATCGCAGCGAACCCCACGGGACGCGCATCGAATTGCAGGCCCATATGGGGTTCTATGGGGATGAGTCCATGGCCTACGGTTCCTATACGTTCGGCGATCCCGCCACGACGATTCCCCGTTCGTATCTCGGCGACCCGGCCAAGTTCCGCATGGCGGGCGGGTCGGAGATCGTCCACTCGCACCATCTGCACGGTGGATCGATTCGTTGGGCTCGCCAGCCCGGTATCAGCAATCTCGACTTCGCGGTGTCCAAGAACGGCCCGGTGAAGTTCCCCTTGATCAGCGATTCGTCGGATCGGTTGGACGTGCAGTCCATCGGACCGACGGAGGTCTATGACCAGGTGATCGAAGGGGGATCGGGAGGTCTCCAGGCCCTGGCAGGGGAATTCGTGTTTCATTGCCATATCCCGCAGCACTACGTGACGGGCATGTGGGGGTTCTGGCGCGTGTACAACACGTTGCAGGCGCCGGGGTACCAGACCGACGTGATGAAGCCCTTGGCCGAATTGCCGGATCGAATCGGGCGCATGAAGCCGGGTGTTTCCAGCGACAAGCTCGTGGGTACCACGGTCGACTGGTACGGCGGTAAAAAGTTCGAGATTACGAAGGACAAGACCGACTGGAAGGCCAATCCGGTGAAAGTGTCCTTGAAGGATTGGGTGGAAATGCAGTTGCCGCCACAGGGCAAACCGGGCCACAAGAACACCGAAAAGGAGCAGACGCTGGCCTATGACGCGACGGTGAACGACTGGGCCTGGCAGGGGAACAAGGCGCTCAGCGAACCGGAGACTACCTATGAATGGGTCAACTACAAGTCGGCGACGCCGGGGAAACGGCAGGATATTCTCTTCGATCCTCGTAGCGGCAAGGTCGCTTGGCCTTGGTTGAGGCCGCACCTCGGCCGTCGCGTGCCGTTCTCGCCGAGTCACAGCGGCGCGCCGTGGTTGGAGCCGATTCATCGCCGCGACGACGGCAGTAATTCCACCGAGCCGGCCAAGCCGGGTGAGAATGGACCGTGGAGTCTTTGTCCGGAAGGGGCGCCGATCAAGGAGTTCAACATTCACGCGATCACGCTCCCGATTACGCTCAAGAGGGCGACGGCCAAGACGCCGGCCATCGTGGATCCGGACGGGTTGCTCTACGTGCTGCACGAAGAGGAGGAGGAAGTCAGGAAGAATCCCGCCAAGCAGATGCCGTTGGTGATTCGCGGGAACGTGCAGGATTGCATCGACGTCCTGTACTCCAGCGAGTTGAAGGACGACCAGCGGCAAGGGTTCTCAAGCAAAACGAATCTGCATCCGCACATGTTCCAATTCGATACGCAGGCATCCGACGGTCCCATCATCGGGTTCTCCTATGAGATGTCGCTGCGGCCCTTCACTATTTTGAAGGACGAGCACCCGGGCAAAGGGATGCCGGTTCCGATGAATACGACCATCGAGGCCGACGTGCAGAAGGGCGCCACCAGCATCAAGGTGAAAGACGCTTCGCGCTACCACGTCAAAACCGAACTGGGCGTGGGGATGGACGAGGTGGGCCGATTTGAAGCGGCTCGTATCAGCAAGATCGAGGGGAACACGATCACCTTCGAGCGCCCGTTGAAGTATCACCACAAGAAGGGCGAGATCGTGTCGGTGGAATGGATTCGCGAACGGTGGTACGTGGACGCCGATTTCGGCACGACGTTCTGGCATGACCACGTGTTCGGATTGGACGGGTGGGGGCATGGGTTTTACTCGACCTTCATCGCCGAGCCGCCGCGGTCCACGTATCATGATCCGGTGACGGGCAAGGAAATCCGCAGCGGTCCGGTGGCCGACATCCATACCACCGAACCGGTGTCCGCCCATATCAGCGGATCGTTCCGCGAGATCGTGACGCAGGTCATGGATTCCAATCCACGGGCGGCGGAGTTGATCACGGCCGATAACCCGCAGGCGAAGGTCGGAGCGATTTCCGTGGACGGCACTCCTTCCGCGGTCTATCCGGCCAAGCTGAACAAGTCGCCGATGTGGTTCCTCAACGGCGGCGAAGCGACGACAGGAGGCGGCTACAACATGCGCGTGGAGCCGCTATCCGTCAGGTTGGCGAACAATCCCGATCCGTCGCAACTGTTCAACAGCCGGATTCACGGAGATCCCGAGACGCCGATCCTACGGGCGTATCTGGGCGATCCGGTCGTCGTGCGGTTGATCGAGGGGTCGGCGAACGAGGTGCACTCCTGGCACATCAGCGGACACTGGTTCCCGATGGAGCGTTACAGCAAAAACTCGATTCCGAGGAGCACGCTCCATGTGGTGATCGGGGAACGGTACGACGCGGCGATCCCGGCCGCCGGCGGACCACAGCGGATGGCGGGCGATTATCTGTACTACAGCGGTCGCGCGTCGCACTTCGCGGAGGGGAGTTGGGGTATCTTCCGTGTGCTTGACAAACCGGACCCCACCTTGAAGCCGCTGCCGGGGCGGGATGAAATTCCGCAGGCGGCCACGTCCGTGTGTCCCGCCGATGCGCCGGTGAAGACCTTCAACGTGACGGCCATCGACAAGGCAATCCGCTACAATAAGGGAGCGCCCGGCGTCATGGAGGTCGATTTGGAGCGGAAGATGTTGCTGGGCAACGAAAGCGGCAAGATGTACGTGCTCGAAGGCGAAAAGGCCAAGGTCGCGGCCGGCAGTCTTGAGCCGAGCCCGCTGACCCTGCACGTGAACGTCGGCGATTGCATCAAGGTCAATTTGAGAAACGAAATGGCCAAGGATCGCGCCGGGTTCCACGTGGACAATCTGGCCTACGATCCCAAGGAATCGATGGGGATCAATGCCGGGTATAATCCCGGCGACCAAACGGTCGCGCCGGGGCAAAGCCGGACCTATACCTTCTATGCCCATCCGGAATTCGGGGAGAATGTCGCTCTGATTCAGGATTGGGGCAATGTGATCGAAAACCCCCGCAATGGGCTCTTTGGCGCGATCGTGATCGGCCCGAAGGGGTCGCGATACCGGGATCCGGTGAGCGGCGAAGACCTGGCTCAGAAGAGTTCCTGGCGGGCGGACGTGATCGTCGATCGGACCGTGCCGGGCAACGAGAACCGGCGGAACTACCGGTCCTTTGCGCTCCTGTTCCAGGACGAGGACAACATCAGCGGCACGAGCTTCATGCCGTACATCCAAAAGGTGGCGGGCGTGACCGCGGTGAATTATCGGTCGGAGCCGACGGATTACCGAACCGAGAAGGGGTGCGCCTACAGCGAAGTGTTCGCCTGCGTCAAGGCCGGTGATCAGCCGGTGACGCCGACCATTGTGGCGCACGTGGGCGATCCGGTGGTGATCCACGTGCTGGGCGCGTTCAGCGAGCAGGTCCAACTGTTCAGCGTGTCGGGCCATGAGTGGAAACATGAGCCCTACATGAGCGGCGCGGATCTCGTGAGCACCATGGAGTTCGGTGGGGCCGAGGTCTTCAATGCCTGGCTGCACGGTGGAGCCGGAGGGCCGAACGGAATTCCCGGAGACTATCTATGGCTT
>CAZXRB010000153.1:0-6455 GCA_964642845.1 uncultured Nitrospira sp. | reverse complement strand
TACCGGCCCCAGTTTCTCCCTATCGACGCCAAGATGAAAGGCGCTAACTCATGGAATACGCCGGCTACTTCGTGATGCTCGCCTACCTGGGCGCTATCTGGCTGGCCTTGCACGGATGAAGCGCTTTTCACTCTTTCCTGCCATCCTGCTGCTTGTTTGCGGTTGGCTATACCCCCATTTTCCCGCGTTCGCCGCCAGTCCAGTACAAGGTGATGTCTGTAGCGTTCCATCTTCACAGACCACCTGCGACCGTCAACAGGCATGGGACGAGGCGAACGACCTACAGCGCATCACCGCCTATTGTCGGGCCACTCTAGGCCAAGCTACCGGCGTGATCACTGCTGTCACTCTCTCCGATCCATCAACCTATCGGCGCTCATACGCCTGCAAATGGACAGTCAATAACACTTTCGCCATGTCTGGCGAAACTTTTCATTCCTTCAAACCCTGTGCTCCCGGTACTGCCTGGAATGAAAGCACACATACCTGTGACTGCCCCACAGGGCAGATTCGCAACGTCTACGATTACACTTGCCGAGAGGCTTGCAGTGCTCGTCCGTCCTTCACCACTGGTATAACCTCGTCGACAGGACAGGCTATTCCCAATGGTGCAATCGGCTGCCGCGATGGTTGCATGTACCTTCATACCATCAACGGCGATGGCACCGCGACAGGCACCTATCTCGGTGATGATCCTGATTCACAATGTGCTGTCGCACCTGTCTGCCTGCTACCCGGCTGGTATCTCTCTATCGGGACAGGCATGTGTCATCCGCCGCCTCCCAAATGCAGCGCCTCTCAGCGTCTCGATCCCAAGACTAACACTTGCATCAATTCCTGCCCTTCCGGCATGACCCTCGATGCTACTGGTGCTTGCATAGAGTCCAACAACACGTGTCCTGCCGGCCAGGTCAAGGCACCTGACGGCAGCTGTATCGATGACTCATGCCCCTCCGGCCAGGTCAAGGGTTCCGACGGGTCCTGTAAGCGTTCCAATGACCCGAACAAAGACCAGGGCGACAACGACAAATATTTCTCTGGTGGTGATAGTTGCAGTGCTCCACCCGCATGCAGCGGCGATCCCATCCTCTGCGGTCAAGCTCGCATTCAGTGGAGAATCGACTGCAACACTCGTCGCAACCTCAACGTGTCCGGTGGATCCTGTGATGCTGTGCCTATCTGCACTGGTGAGAAGTGCGACGCACTAGAGTATGCTCAGCTACTACAACAGTGGCGTGCAGCGTGTGCACTCGAGCGCATGGCACCTTCTCGCAGCAGCGATCCCGGGCAAGACACTAGCGACAAACAACCGTCCTGGACCCGGGTCGATGGCATGAACCAAGACCCTGGAGCTGGTCAAACATCAGACGACATTCGAGGCGTCCGCACCAAGACCATCTCGACCGATTCCCTTGACGCCAGTGGATGGCTCGGTGGTGTTGGGTCTTGCCCCTCACTCGTCAGCGGTGCTGCATCCAACGGCATTGGCGCGGCATTCGCTCAATCTCTTGCCTCTCCGCCGGCTTGGTTCTGCAACTTCATCGGCGCAATGGCCGCAATCATTATGACCATCGCCTCGGTTGCCGCTGGCTACATCCTATCCAGGGGATAACTCATGCCTGCCATCATCGGCGCGCTCGTCGCTGCTCTCTTTAGTGCTCTCCGTGAGTACCTCCCCGGCATTGTCGGCCGGGTTCTGCTCATGTTCGGCGTAGCCCTCGTTACCAACGAGGTAGCCTTACCCGCGCTGAAGGCGATGATTCAGTCCTACATGGGCGGTCTTCCTGGCGTCCTTCTGGCCTATGCCGGTGCTCTCGGTATCGACAAAGCCGTGACCCTGGTTCTGTCCGCCATCGTCGCAGTACGAACTCAACGGGTCGTCCTGGCGAAGATCGGGAGCTCCGGCTGATGGGCATGATTCTTGTCACCGGCCAGCCCGGCCACGGCAAAACAGCTTGGGCCATCGACCACGCATTCAAACTGCAAAAAGAGGGCCGCACTATCTACGCGCACGGCATCAAAGATTTCGACTACGACCGTGCCGGCTTCCACTTTCTTCAAGACCCTACCAAGTGGCAGGATCTGCCGGACGGTTCTGTCATTCTTTTGGATGAGTGCTACACCGTCTTCCCCAATCGCAATCCCGGCGCTCGCGTCCCCGACCATGTCGAAGCGATGGCCCGTCATCGTCACCGTGGCTTTGACTTCATCTTGGTGGCTCAGCAGGGTCTCCAGCTCGATCCCTTCCTTCGCGGCCTGTACGAGCAGCACATCCACGTCCGCCAAACCAGCGTCATCAAGCGCAAGACCAAGCTGAAACGCTGGACACAGTACCAGGGCAATGTCAACGCCGCATGCGCCGATGTCGTCGATTGGCTTCGACCCGACTACGTCTTTCAGTACTACACCAGCACCACCAAGATTACCACTAAGCGCCACGTCCCCATGTGGGTACGTTGGGTTCTTATCGGCGTAGCTTTTCTCCTCGTCCTGCTCTACGCGATTAAGTGGTACTACTCAAGCAAGATCGAGGGCTTCCGTTCCCATCACCCTTCCTCGTCGTCTAGCTCCTTGCTTGGATCCGCTACAGCTGCGCCGGCTGCCCGCGATTTTGAGCGGGCGGACGGCGCAGCCCCAAAGTGGAACACCAACCTCGACTACGCCCGCGCGCATCTGCCACGGTTTTCCACCATGCCCTGGAGTGCGCCCATCTACGATGGCCGTGCGCCTGTTGCTGACCCACAGCTCTACTGCATCTCTAGCGGTGAGGGACTAGACGCTCGAGGCGTTCATGTAGGCCCATCCTGCCACTGTGTCACCGAGCAGGGCACCGTCTACGACCTCAGCGATGGCGAGTGCCGCCGCATAGCTCTGCGCGGCCAGCCCTACAACCCTTACTCCGTGCCCCGTACTACTACGCTCCAAGCACCGGCCGCAGCTGCACCGTCTTTGCTTCCCTCACCACCAACCCCCCCTGCTGCGTCCCCATCCAAAGCGCCCGTCGATCAGGTCGCGCGATATGGATCCATGCGCGGTCAGGACTGGCCGTCCTACACGTTCAGTCAGTGACGGGGAGGCGAGGGGGAACCCCTCGCGCAAAACCGTTCTTCGCGGCATGTGTGGCAGTCAGGGTAGGGCATGTCCTACTTCCTCCCACACTACCGCGCCCCCACTTGATGACCACTTCATGCACACGATCCGAAGCTCGCCCGCACCACGTAGTTGCCATCCTTCCCACTACGTCGCCTAGCTGCTGCGATCCTCTTTTCGGCTTCGTCTCGGAACATCAGCCCCTCTAGCCTTCTCCTGCTGATTCGCGTTCCGTCCGGTGCCACCAGCTCACGTCCAGCGATCCGCCATCCCTGCCACTCGCCGTAGAGTGTTGCGTTGCCGTACACCACTCGTTCGTAGTGTGCCCTTGCGCATGGGTTGGCTTCACTGCCTACTGCGTGGCACGGTCGTCTGCTTGCTTCACTCACCATGCTCGAGCTCCGATCCACTGCGGGCCGCTCTTTCTACCCGACACTTCGGACCTCATCCACATCCTCAGCACCAGGAGCAGTACCGCCCACTTCTGCAACTTCGCATAATGTATATTCGCGTCGCTCTCCTTTGCGGCGCTCTCTGTCGTCATCCCGCTACTGCCGATCAGCACCAGCACTGCCGCCGCGCTTGCTGCCAGCCGTCGCCATACCGTCTTCTCCTCGCGGCTGATGGCTCTCGCTTCCCCCACGATCCCCAGGACGCGCGCCAGCGGTTCCCCGGTGAGCCCTGCAATCGTCGCGCACGCTACAGCATCCGGGTAGTTGTGGCCTTTACGCCAGTTGCTCACGGTCTGTCTTTTCACACCAAGAGCAGCCGCCAAAGCGTTGTCAGAAGCCAGAGAGCGGGTTTCCTTGATCTTGTCAAGCAAATTATTTAGCTCTTTCATTTCCTGCTCCTCTTGACAGGGCTGTCCCGACCTACTGTATATTCGGCCGTGTTCCGACACTCGGGACAGAGCCACGCCACCAGGGCGGGCCGCAGGGCAGGGCGTACAGCCCGCGTTATCCCCCGCATGCCCTGTCCGCCCTGGTGGCAACATCCGGGGGCTACGTGGACTTCTCGACTTTCGATCCTTTCGCGCCCGTGACGCTCGCCGTTTGGCTCGTCATGGTCACTTCCTGTCTGGTCTACCTCTACACCATGCGGAGTGATCCTTGATGCAGCCTTCCACGAACCTGAACCGCTCACCCCTACGCGCAGGCCAGTCTGCGCGACTCCCCTTGTCTAACAGGGGAGTCGGGAAAACCGAACGCCACCAGACGGAGCTTGCACGCGCGACCGCTTCTGCTTCTCGCACCTGGGCGGGTATCGACTGGGTCGCCGGTTCGGTGGACTTGTTCGACCTGCTCGAGGCTGCTGGCTGGGACGGCCCCGATGATTGGAGCGGCCCCGGTATCTCCGAGCTTCTCGAGTCGTTCGGCCCTCGGGCCCGGAAGAAGGGCGACGACGCCGACCAGAACGGTGAGCTCGTCACGGCTCGCCTCGCAGCCTTCGTCCCCCCGCCTGCGCTGGTGCATGAAATCGCCGCCTCGGCGTTTCAGTTCCTGTTTGGCGGCACAGGGCTCGTCCTCTCCAAAGACCCTCGCCCTGGCAAGTTCTATGCGTTCCGTTGGCTCATCACCAACGTCTGGGATGAAGTTGCCGGCATGATTGAGCTTGGGGGGCAGCTCACCCTCCGCAAAGGCGGTCGTCCGTCCCTACGCTTCGAGCTTACGGGCCTCGGCTGCGCTATCTACGAGTGCCGCGCGGACGCTAGCGCAGACCACGCGCAGCGGTGGTGCGCGCTTGCAGCGAAGCTGCAAGCCGTCCGCGCGCAGCTTTCTCGCGTCGACATTGCCTTCGATGACTTCGACGGCATCCGCAACCTCGAACTCGCCCGCACCATGTGGCAGCTGGGCGAGTTCGACTACAAATTTGCCGGCGAGCTGCACCGCCCCAAGGCCCGCAGCCTGGACGACCACGGCAGCGGTGAAGGCTCTACCTTCTACGTCGGCCACTCCAGCAGCGAGAAGCAGCTGCGGGTCTACGAGAAGGGCAAGCAGCTGGGCGATCGGGAGTCGAAGTGGACGCGCTGGGAGCTTCAGATGCGCAGCTCTACGCGCCGTGCTTTGGCCCTCGACGTTCTGCGTGACCCGCTCGCCTTCATGCGCGGTGCCTTCGCCTGCCTCGACTGGGTGAGCTCTTGCATGGCTCGCCTTGAAGTCACCCACGAGGCCACCAAGGCTTGCGTGAAATCCGTCATGCGCCACGCGAAACGCATGTACGGCGCGACCCTCCGTCATCTCCACCAGCTCGCGCCCACGGACGGCGACGTGTTTCAGCTCCTCCACTACCTCGGCGAGGATCGCATTCCCCGCTGGGCCAAGACTGGTCGCATTCGGTGGGATCACATTGCGGCCATCCTCAATTCCCCGACCGGGGAATCCTTGGGCGACTTGCCCATCACCAGCACGAAGGAGTGCATCCAATGAAGTTGCAGATCGAAATCACCGCTCCCAACGCCACCACCCGTTCCGGCATCAAGAACGGCAAGCCCTGGACCATCATCGAGCAGCACGGCATGGTCACTTACCCCAATGGCGAGCGTCGCCGTTCCTCCCTCCAGCTCGAGGAGAACGACAGCGATCTCGTTCCTGGCATCTACGAGCCGAAGGATTCCGCGCTCTACCCCGGTGTCTTCGGCGCCATCCATGTCTCTATGCGCGCGAAGCACTGGCAGCGCGTGGATCCCAAGTCCTCCAAGTGACGCAAGCCGACCGTCGCTTGCGGCGGGCGGCTTCTCACCCGAACCCTTCCATGATCGATCCGACCCTCGTCATGCACTGTCTGGCGGCCGACTTCAACCCGGCTACCCAGACCTGCGCTGCGCCTTTCTGGTCTGTTGCCTCATCGTTTCCGCCGCCGATGAGCATCGAGGATGCCTTGCAGATTTCTACGGGCATCGCGGCCCTTTGGGGTCTCGGCCACATGATCCGGCAATCCCGTCGGGCAGCGGCCAGCGGCTAATCTCACCAGGAGAAACCGATGTACTCGACCAAGCGCTACACCAAGTCGTTCTCGCCCTTCACCAAGGCCACGCTGGCCACCTTCGCCGCGCTCGTGTCCGGCAGCGCCTTTGCCGGCCCCCTCGCCAGCGCTGCCACCGGGGCGATGGATCCGGCCGAGCTCACGCTCATCGGCGTCGGCGTCATGGCCCTCGTCGGCGTGGTCGTCCTCATCAAGAAGGGCAGCCGCGCTGCCGGCGGCTGATCCATCCACTGGGGCCGGTCTACCGGCCCCAGTTTCTCCCTGCTATCCCGAGTACTACCGCCTGAGTTAACGCGCACCGCGCGAGCAACACAAACCCCTGCGACGCCGCGAAGCGGTGTCGCGTTGAACGAATTGCCAAGATGAAAGGCGCTAACTTATGG
>CAZXRB010000152.1:0-6543 GCA_964642845.1 uncultured Nitrospira sp. | reverse complement strand
GATAGAGCATCAGCCTTCTAAGCTGAGGGTCGCTGGTTCGATTCCAGCCGGGCGCGCCATTCGAGAACTCGCCGTTTCTTACGGCTGTCGTTGACGGTGAAGAAGAGCGCGGTGGAGGTCCTACTTCCCGCTATACCGCATCCGCGTCCCGTGCAGGAGCGAGAGCTCGATCTCCGAGGCGGTCAGTTCCGGAGGAAACAGCACGCCGGAGATCTTGCAGGCGTTGATGCTGGCCCCGTCGAGCTTGGCCTTGCTGAAGTCCACGCCCCGAAGATCGCTTTGCCGGAAATAGCAGTCGCTGAAATCCAGGCCGTCGGCATCCAAGCCCCGCAGATCTAGTCCGCGAAGGTCGCAGCCGCGTAAGTCGCACTTGTCTCCGGCCGCCTTCTTCGCATTGAACTCCTTGATGCAGCCTTCGCGCAGCAGGAGATACATCGGGTCGTTGGAGATGCGGAGCTTGGGACGCGGTGTCTGTGCGGAATCCATTGAGCTGCCCTCCGCGGAGATATCTGATTGCTTGTCGGCAGGCGGGGGCCAAAGCTTAAGCCCGACCCCCTCTTGCACTCGCGCAGGGCACCACAGTATCGTAGCTCCCAGCATCCCACGTGCGATTCATCCATATCCTGTTTCGATATAAGGGAGGGGCACCATGGCACTACGATTGGGAGATGAAGCGCCGAATTTTACGGCCGAAACGACGGAAGGCACGATCAATTTCCACGAGTGGCTGGGCAACAGCTGGGGCATTCTCTTCTCGCACCCCAAGGATTTTACTCCTGTCTGCACGACGGAGCTCGGCACAGTGGCGAAGATCATCCCGGAATTCAAGAAGCGGGGGGTCAAAGTAATTGCCGTCAGCGTGGATCCGTTGGAATCCCACAAGGGGTGGATCAACGACATCAATGAGACTCAGAAGACCACCATGAACTATCCGATCATCGCCGATCCGGATAAGAAGGTGGCGACGCTGTATGACATGATCCATCCCAACGCGCTCGACAACATGACCGTTCGGTCGGTCTTCGTGATCGGACCGGATAAAAAGATTAAGCTGACCTTGACCTATCCTGCGTCATGTGGGCGGAACTTTGACGAATTGCTGAGAGTGATCGACTCCCTGCAATTGACCTCGAAGTTCAAGGTGGCCACGCCGGCGAACTGGAAGGATGGCGAGGACTGCATCATCACCCCGGCCGTGAGCGACGACGAGGCCAAGACCCTGTTCCCCAAAGGATTCAAGGTCGTGAAGCCCTATCTCCGCTACACGCCACAACCGAACAAGTAGCGCGGGCGTCCCAGCAAACAAAAGGGTGGGAGGCTGGTGGACAGCCCCCGCCCTTTTGCTTTTTAAGCGAGGATTATGGGAATCACGTGCATGCTGTGGCTATACGAGGAGAAGACCTGCGGCGCGCAATCGCCACCAAGCGGGGGTCGCAAGGAGCTTGTCGAAAGCCTCGATCCCTCCCGGACAGGACGCGGCGACTTCTTGCAGTCTGGGGTAGGCGCCGGATGAAGCACTGGGTGTCGCCTGCCGCAACACTTCGGACATCCACTGTGCCGCCATCTTCGGAAGTCCGATAGTGCCGGTTTTTCGATCGCTCGCCGGCAGACCAGCCTTCGGACCGGCGGGCCCCGCAGGCCGGCCTCCGATCCACACGAGCCGGCGTTCTCTCGTTGCGTCGTCCGCCACGACCCGCTGGGCCAGCACCGTCCGCACCCACGTAGGAGCGACGCGTGGATGAGGAACCGGATGATCAAACCAGTCGCGCACATCCATCGTGAGGCCGCGACCCTCCAGAAAATTCAGCATCGAGCGGCGGAGGCCTTCGCCCAGCCAGTCCGGTGTCTGAGCCTTTCGGTCTTCATGGATGAGATCGTTCTCCGCGAATCCTCGAAACGCGGGTCCGAGAATGCGGATGCCGTTGGCCTTCGGGTGCAGACCGACCGGGCTATGGGCGGTGGCCGTGAAGCGATGCCAGAATGCCGATTGCACGAGATCGGCGGCAAAGAGCTGCCGGACGCGTTCCAATGAATCGACGGTCTCCTGAATGGTCTCAGACGGAAATCCATACATGAGATAGGCGTGCACCAGAATGCCGGCCTCGCGAAAAGCCGCCGCCACCAAGGCCGTCTGATCCACGGTGATGCCCTTCTTCATCTTGTCCAACAGGCGATCGGAGGCGGCTTCCAGGCCCGCGGTCACAGCGATACAGCCGGACGCGGCCAGCAGCCGGCAGAGATCCGGCGTAAAGGCCTCCTCGAAACGGATGTTGCCCCACCAGCGGATCTTGATATCGCGCTCCAACAAGGCGAGCGCCAGCGCCTTCAAGGCGGCGGGCGGCGCCGCTTCGTCGACGAAATGAAAATCCCCGCGGCCGGTTTCCGCGATCAGTTGCTCGATCTGTCCGATCAACCGATCGGTTGGGGTGACTTCATAGCGTCCGATGTAGTCGAGGCCCACGTCACAAAACGTACATTGTTTCCAGTAACAGCCGTGGGCGACGGTCAGCTTGTTCCAGTGGCCCTCGCTCCACAGCCGATGCATGGGATTGGTGCTGTCGAGAATGGTGAGGTAGCGATCCAACATGAGTCCGTCGTAGGTGGGACATCCGACTTCGTCCATGGAAACATTGCGCGCCGACGGATCATTCGCGAATCGGACTCGGCCTCCGTCGCGATAGAACGTGCGGCAGAGCGTTTCGCGAGGTCGTTCTCCGGCAAGATGCTCCACCAGCGACAAGAGGGGTCGCTCACCGTCGTCCAGAGTGATGAAGTCCACATAGTCGAAGACGCGAGGGTCGCGGATCCGCCGGAGCTCCGTATTGACATACCCGCCGCCCAGCGCCACTGTGATGTCCGGTCGTTGCTGCTTGATCGCCTGCGCGATCCGGAAGGCTGCATAGAGATTGCCCGGAAAGGGGACGGAGAGACCGACAAGCTCCGGCTTGGCGCGGTCGAGGTGCGCGTGGAGCACCTCGAGCATGAAGCGATCGGAAATGGACGGAGGCTCGTCCAGCGCTTTCCGCAACCCATCGAAGGACGACACCGACCGGGCCAGATGTTCGGCGTAGCGGCTCAAGCCGAAATGCGGCGAGACGACGGCCTGGATCAAATCGGCCAGATCTTCCACGAAGAAAGTCGCCCACTGCTTCGCTCGATCGGGCACAGGGACTGATTGTCGGAAGCGTGTCCTGCCTCGGAAACGGGGACCTCTCGGGAGCATTCCAGGCGCGAGCAATGCCTGCGCCAGTTTGGGAGTTCGGCCTTGGAGGAAGGCCACGACGCGATCGACGTTCGCCAGATAGGCCTGCTCCGCTCGCAGCATGGCACGGGCCTCGGCGGGGAGCGGAGGTCCGGCCCGACGCACGGTATCGAACACAACCTGGAGACCCATGCGGCTGAAAAGCCGCAGAACCATCTCCAGGCCGAGGTCGGCCTGCGCGCAGGCCACGCCCTGAGACCGTAAAAAACCGGTGAGATAGGCGGTCGAGGGGTAGGGCGTGTTGAGCTGCGTGAGTGGGGGCACCAAGAGCAGCACGCGCGGGCGACTCATGCCCTCGGCATAACACACCCGCTCGCGTGAATGCTATGCGACCGGGATGGTTACTTTCTTATGTCCAAGATGCTGCCCAGCATGCTGTCGGCGGTTTTGAGCGTCGCGAGGTTCGCTTCGAACCCGCGCTGAGCAATGATCTGGCTGACCGCCTCTTCTCTGAAATCCACGTTCGAGAGCTCGACGTGCGCCGGACCCTGCGGAGTGTCCCTCAACACCGCCGGTCCGGCCGATTCGTCTTTCTGCACCACCGGCAGCACGCCGCCGACTTCGACTTCGACGAACTCGGTGCGCGATTTCTTGAATCCATCGGTATTCACATTGGCCACATTGTGCGCGCTGACCTCGATCTGCTTGGCGAACGCCGTCAACCCGGACAGCGCGGTGTGAATGGCGGAGATCATAGGGCACCTCCTATTCGGCAGAGAGCGTGGAGGGACCGTCGCGGAGAGGGAAAAAAGAAGGGTCGCCGTCGTGATCGGGCGGATGGCCGTCTCCGTCCGGTGGCAGCTCGGCTGACCCTGGAACATGCTCCGTCCCTGCTCAGGTCCCTCTGGCTTTGCGCCCCACCTTCTCAGGTGGTTTGCCCTTTGCACCTTGTCGGCTGCTCTATCGGTTGTCCGTCCGCAAACTTGAGCGCCGACTGCCGAAGTATAGCAGCGGATAAACCGCTGCGCTTTTTTCCGGCTCAAGAGAAGCGAACGGGCAATATTGGTGAAGGATGCTCAGTGCACGGCTGCTATTCGGCCTTCAGGACATTAGGGTTTTTTCCGATAGAATAGGGCTGAATGGACATGGTTACGCTGACGGCGCCCGCGATGGCACATAAAACCATCCCCCCCTTTGCTCTGCAGGTCGGCACGTTCCAGCGCCGCATGCCAGATCCCTCGGCTGATCGTTCCGACGGGGCTCTTCATCCGCGAGCGGCCGTGCGGGTGCTGGTCGTGGACGATAACGAGATCAATCAGGTGGTCGCCTGCAAGTTTCTCCAAAAGTTGGGGTGTCACGTCGAGGTGGCGTGCACCGGCCGGGAAGCGGTGGAATCTACGGTACGCACGTTCTATGACGCGGTATTGATGGATTGCGAAATGCCCGACATGGACGGCTATGAGGCGACAAAGGCAATTCGCCTTCGCGAAGCCGGATCGGGCCGGCATTTGCCCATCATCGCGCTCACCGGCCACGCCGGGATGGACGATGCGGAGAAATGCCGCGCAGCCGGGATGGATGCCGTCGTAACCAAGCCGGTCACGCTCCCCACGTTGCGCGCAACCCTGCAGCGGTTGATACCAGCGTTCCACCCGCCCCATCCTACCTAAACGACACGACCGTCCGGCGCCAGTGGCGCCCTGTCTGAAGTAATCTGGCCCCTGTGCATTCCAAACCGTGTCCGCATTTATCCCGATCAGCCAAGTTTGCCGGAGTATTTGGCTCCAGGAATCCGTCATGGTACACATGGAGGGCGCTGCAGAGCCGACCGCATGAGCATGAGTGAATCGCTTCCCGTCCGAAACTTCCAAGCGGCCTGTAAGCCGACCGGCACCATTTTGGTCGTCGATGACGAGCCGGCGGTGTGCCACATCACCGGCACGATGCTGGAATCGCACGGCTTCTCCGTCCTCTATGCCCTGAACGGGCAGGAGGCGCTCCGCGTCGTCGACAGCTATCCGGGGCCGATTCATCTCCTGCTGACCGACATCGTCATGCCGCAGATCTCCGGGCCGGAACTCGCCCAAACGCTTCAACAGCGCCACCAGAACCTGCCGGTCCTGTTCATCTCGGGGTTGGTGTCCTACGGGAACTTCCAAGGCGGCTGGATGCTGCGCAAGCCCTACACGCCGACGGCGCTGGTGAGAAAAGTATGGGAAGTGCTGGCCGCGTCGGCGTAGTCTTCAGGCCCCTCGCCCTTTGAACGTCAGCTCTGCTATCGCCGATTTATCCAATTCTCCCTTTCCCAATTCGACCAGCCGGCGATATTGCGCGAGCGTCGCTTGCGCCACCGGGAGCTTGAGGCCGATTTGGGCGGCAAGGTCCAACGCGATCGCGGAATCCTTGGCGGCGTGGGCGGCGGAAAAGTAACAGTCGTGCGCCCGCTGCTGCATGTCTTCGCCGTCCGTTTCGAGTACGCGTGACGCGGCGCCGGTCTGGCTGAAGACTTCGCGCAGCATGGTCAGGTCGAGGCCGAGCGCCTCGCCAAGTCCCAAACCCTCGGCCAGCGCAGCGGTGTTGCTGTTCATCACCATGTTGACCAGCGCCTTCACTTTGGCCGCTTCGCCTGCCGGGCCAATATAGCGGACGCTCTTGCCGAGCGCCTCCAACACCGGTTTGGCCTTGTCATAAACCTCCGGCTTGCCGCCGCACATAAGATAGAGCGTCCCTTGCCGAGCCTGCGTGATGCTGCCGGCCATGCAGGCTTCCAGGCTCTGCCCGCCGCGCTTCGTCACGAGGCGCTCAACTTCCACGTGAATGCCAGGCGAGAGCGTCGCGCAGTTGATGAAAAGCCGGTCCCGCGCATGCGCCAGCAGGCTGGTGCCGTCGTCCTCGGCAAAGATGCTCCGCATGGCGGCATCATCGGACACGACGGTGATGACGACGGCCGAGGCCTTTGCGACCTCCGCCGGCGTGTGAGCGGCCTGCGCCTGGACTTCTGCAGCGAGTGCCGACGCCGCCGCATGATGACTATCGTACAAGGCGCTCACGGTGAAGCCCTGCTCCTTCAACCACCGCGCCATATTGGCGCCCATGCGCCCCACGCCGACAAAGCCGATACGCAGTGGTGTCATGACAGTCGCTCCCGCGTCACAAAACTGGAAGGCGTTTCGCCGGCTGGTATGCCGGATCGGTGGAGAATCGTCAAGGGGAGGGGATGGGCTGCATCCTTTTCCGGCATTTCCCGTCTATAGGGGTGAAGGCAATAATGCCCTCATAGTTGCTTGAGTCGGAGTAGGAATCATGGTCACCCATAACCCCCTCCACAGATCCGGACGTGC
>CAZXRB010000151.1:0-6559 GCA_964642845.1 uncultured Nitrospira sp. | reverse complement strand
AGGCTCCACAGCCCGTACTCTCCCGGCTCACGGTCTCCAGCTACCATGACCTCAACCCGCTCCCCAGGCGTCACCAGGATCTCGTCATGCGACTCAGGCGCCGCGAGGAAACCTCCGTCGGTGGCAACTACGTGGAGCGGATGCTCCTCAATTCTGAGCCGGTAGAATCGGGAACTCGATGCGTTCACGATCCGCAGGCGGAGCCACCCGTCCCGTTGCAGTTCCAGTTCAGGCATCACCTTTCCGGACGCTGTCACGAGTGATCCTTCCCTGCCGGACATTTTGCTCATCATGTTCGGCTCGACCGGTCTGCCAATGCCATCCAGGGCGAAGTCCTGGAGCACCAGGAGAGCCTCAGGCGCCTGCGTGATCTCGGGAATGGAGTCGGTGGAGTTCCGGATGATGAGCGCGCCGGCGAGTCCTCTAGACACCTGGCGGGCCGCGGATCCGTGGACATGCGGGTGGTACCAGAATGTGCCCGACGGGTGGTTGGCCGGTATGGTGAAGGAGTATTCCCGCGACTCTCCTGGCGGGACCCGCAGCATCACATTATCGGCATTGCCCGTGGATGGGATGTGCAAGCCGTGGAAGTGAAGATTCGTGGTCTCCGTCAAGTCGTTTCGGAGCGTGATTCGAACCTCGTCTCCAGGCTTTGCCTCGATCGTCGGCCCAGGGACCTGACCGTTGTATGTGTAGAAATGCCCGAAGCGGCCACCGACCTCGACCCATTGTTGGCTGGCGGTGATGGAAACCTCGACAATCCCGCTGCTCTCCGATCCGCTCAATCGGGCGGCCGACAGGATGACGGGTGCGCCCAGTCCGGCCCTCAGAAAACCTCTCCGGCTCGTTCGACCCATAGCCACCTTCCCTTCTGACAAGAGTATCTAGTCTTTCAGCTGCAATCGAAGGGCCGGGACTTTGTCACTGTTTTCTAGTACTTGCATCTATTGAGGGCGTGCTCACGGCTACTTTGGGCACAGATGCCGTGCCCTTGGCACACGGAATGCAGATACTGACGAGTGAGACTCCGGATGAAATCGTTTCGCGCCAGCCCTAAGCTAGTCCGCTCCGTCTACTGTCTGATCGCTGTCGCCATTCTTCCGTGGGTCATCTGGAACGGGTTCATTCAGCAACTCAACAGCGAGTGGAACGACCTGGTCCTGCGGCTTCGACCACCGACGGCTCACAGCCAGGCGCTGGGCCAAATCGTATTGCTGGCAATTGACGACCGCACGGCAGCCAAGTATGGCCCGCTTCCGCTGAACCGGCGTACCCTTGCGACGGCGATGCAAGTGCTGGCCGAAGCGCAGCCTCGCGTCTTGGCGGTCGACCTGCTGCTTCCTGAGCCCGGAGATGCTACGGCCGATGAAGCATTGGTTTTGGCGTTGCGCAGGTATCCCCGCCTGATTCTCGGAGCGGCACTCGACAGCGACGGTCAGCCGCAAGCTTCCTGGATCGATCCGCTCCCGGCCCTCGCCAATCGAGCGACCGTTGCCCATGTGCATGCCGCACCTGATCCCGATGGAGACGTTCGCTCCGTTCTCCTCACCAAGGAGGGTGCGAACACGCGTCGCTGGGCATTCGGACTCGAAGCGGCGCGCCTTTTTCTTGGCGCGGGCCGGCCACTGGAGCAACCTGATTCCGTTACGTTGGGATCGATTCGTTTGCCGGCGTCGCTCGCCGATAACCGACTCCTCTTCATCAACTACGCAGGGCCGGAGGGGGCCTTCCAACGCGTCAGCTTTGCGGATCTCATCGAACGCCGTGCGGATCCGGCTTCTTTCCAGAACAAACTCGTCATCCTAGGGGTTACCGCCCAGGGCGGGGGTGATCGCATTTTCACGCCGGTCTCGTCTGGAATCGGAATGAGTGGGATTGAGATCCATGCCAATGTGATCCGCACCATCCTTGACAAGTCTTTTCTCATGCCCGTGGGGCCCGTGGCTGAGTTCTGGCTCGGTCTCCTGGTCATCGGCGCTGCGGTTTTAGCGATGGTCCGGCTGCAGGGAACGCGATTGATGTTGGCGTTCATGCTCGTTGGAACGCTACTGTTCGGCGCCGGGTTTGTCAGTGTTTCGCTGGGCTACCTCTTCCCCATTGGCTCGCTCATCACGGTCTTCATCTTTGCAGCCGCGGTTGCTGCAGTGAGCGAGCATTCGATTCTCAGACGATCGTTGGCCGGCGAAGTCCGCCGCCGCCAGGAGTACGCGTTCCGTGTTCAAGCCATTGCCCACGAGATCAAGACGCCGCTGACCGCGATTCAAGGGTCGAGCGAGATGATTTCGGAGTCCTGGGTTCCCGAAGAGCAACGAATCGAGATGGCTGGGCTAATTCACAAGGAGTCCAAGCGGCTCACCGGCCTCGTACAGACATTCCTCAGTGTCGAGCGCCTCGCATCCGGCACGATCGGCCTGGAGAAGCGCCCGGTCGCCCTGCGGCGAGTCTGCGAAGAGGTTGTCGACCGCGGCCGATTGTACGCGGCAAGGAAGAAGATCCGTGTGGAGTTGGATGTGCCGGAGATCGACTTGAAGGCGGATCCGGAACTGCTGTCGTTCGCGCTCTACAACCTGATCACGAACGGCGTAAAGTATAGCCCGAAGAACACCTCGATCCTCGTGTCCGCCGAAGAGGCGCACGGATCGGTCATTGTGTGCGTTGCCGACCAGGGGCAAGGAATTCCGCCCGCCGAGCGAGAAATGATCTTTCAAAAGTTCTACCGTGCGAAGCGCGACGAAAAGGGAAGCGAAGAAGGAACCGGAATAGGCCTGGCGCTGGTCAAAGAAATTGTGGAGCAACATGGTGGCCGTATCTCTGTAGAGAGCCAACCTGGCGCCGGCTCCCGGTTTACCATGACGTTGCCAAAGGAATAACAATGCCGAAGCCCGCGATCCTCGTGATTGACGACGACACTTCGATCACCACCACGATTTCCAACTTCCTTCGCGCGAAGGGCTATTCGGTCACCGTCGCTAACGATAGCGATGATGCACTGGAGATGATCGCAGGCAATCGCTTTCCGCTCATCCTCAGCGACATCTATATCGATCGCCTCACCGGCATCGACATTCTCCGCGTCGCGCGCGAGCGCGACCCGGAGGTTTGCGTCATTCTCATGACCGCCCGTGGCTCCGTCTCGACAACGGTTGACGCCGAGGCGGGAGGCGCCTTCGACTACCTTGCCAAACCATTCGACCTGAAGGATCTGCTTCTGGTGATCGAGAAGGGCTCTCGCAGCCGGGATGTACCGGACGAGGCCACCTCGGTCGAGGATATTCAGCAGTATGGCGGCATGATCGGGTTCGCACCATCGATGGTGGAGGTGTACAAGCGGATCGCGCGATCGGCAAAATCCGACGAAACCGTTCTCATCCTTGGTGAGAGCGGTGTCGGCAAGGAACTTGTGGCCAAAGCAATTCACGACAACAGCGCGCGTTCAAAGAGTCCCTTTGTCGCTGTAGATTCGGGCGCCGTGGCGGGAAGCTTGTGGGAAGCCGAAGTTTTCGGTGCCTTGAAGGGCGCGTACACGGGCGCCGACCGTGACAGGGCCGGAATCATCGAATCGGCGAGGGGCGGCAGTGTTTTCTTCGACGAGATCGGTGAGATCCCACACGAGTTCCAGGCGAAGCTGCTGCGGTTCTTGCAGGAGAAGGAGTTCCGGCCAGTTGGCGCCGGGGCGCCGCGAAAGGCCGATGTTCGCGTGATGGCGGCCACCAATCGAAACCTTGATCAGATGGTCCTCACCGGAAACTTCCGTGAGGATCTGTTGTACCGGTTGAACGTCCTTCGAATTGAAGTGCCTCCCCTGCGTGACCGCCGCGCGGACATTCCGTTTCTGGTCAAGCGGTTCCTTGATGACGCCTGCGCAAACTCCGACAAGAGGTCGTGGTTCGAGGCGGATGCCAGCAAACTGCTCGCCGAATTCGACTGGCCGGGAAATGTGCGTCAACTGCAAAGTCTTGTGCGCCGCCTTGTTGCAATGGAGTCCGCAGGCGCGATCTCGGCCGTCGTGGTTCAACGCGAACTTGAGCAAAACCAGCGTGGCGAATCAGAGGAGGAGATTACTGAACTTGACGCCGTTGAGCGACAGCACATCATGAAGGTGCTCAAGCAGGCCGACGGCAATAAGACGAAGGCTGCTGAGATTCTCGGCATCCAGCGGCGGACCCTCTACAAGAAGCTTGCGCGAATGGAAAGCGAAACGCGTAGGGAGTAGATCGGCGAATCGGGCACACTCATGAGCCCGAATAGCGCCATAGCCCCCGCTGTGCCCCTCCTCTTGCAGGCGAAGTTGTTGATTCAACATTGACAGTGGAGTGGAGTCCGGATTGCATGTATCCCTTGGAAAGGTTGCCACCATGGTCCGAGCCGACCAATTCTGCTGGAGTGGTTGTTTAGCCGCGCTACTCCTAACTGGCTTTCCCGTCTCCGGTCAGACTGCGCCCGATCCGGGCGCATCGCGCGTCGTCTCTCTCACTGGGTCGCTGACTGTGAAGCGCTTCCGTCAGGAGGTACGCTCACTCCGGTTGAACGACGCCGTCCAGGCCGGCGACGAACTCACGACAGGAGAGAACTCCCAGGCGATCATCCGCACGGTGGACGGAAGCGCGGTGGTCGTGTATCCCGATTCACGCGTTATCTTCAACGAGCGTTCGGCCGACGTGCGGGAACTCCTTCACCTATTCCTCGGGTCGATCAAGGTCCATATCGAGAAGATCAGCGGTCGGCCGAATCCCCACAAGCTCACGACGCCGACCGCTGTTATCGCCGTTCGGGGGACGACCTTCAGCGTCTTCGTCGATGAAACCGACGCGACATTGGTCGCCGTGGACGAGGGCGAAGTCGGCGTGACGAACGCCCAGATTCCCGGTCAGGAAGTGATCCTTCGCGCCGGTCAGCGGACCTGGGTCCGCGCGGGCCAGCCTCCGGAACAGGCACAGGCCTTTCGCGGCCGGTCGGAGCGAGCAGATCTGGCCCAGGGATCTAGCCCGGGCAAGATGGGCATGGGTAACAACAACTCGGGGATGGCTGCCGAGATGCGTCGCACGCAAACGATGGGAGGTTCGCGGGGGATGGGTTCCATGAGCGGCCGCCCGAATCCGCCCCACTAGGATCATGGTGCGCATCGTTTCCTTGATCCTGGTTTCACTCCTGCTCTCGATCGGACTCGAGGGCCAGTCATCTTTCGCCGATTTGCGATCACGCATCAACTTGCTCACGGCTGATCCCGAGACGAAGTTTACGACCCTGGATGCAATGGCCTCCACCTTGGGTACCCATAGAAACCGGCTTATTCTCCTCAGGAAGGAGTCGGGCCGCTCTTTCTCGGATATCTATGCCGACGAGTTGAGGAAACGCGGAGCATCCGAACCGGCGATTGAAGCGAGGTTCCAGCAGGTGCTAGAGACGGTCTCGGGCTCGCGGCCCGGTTGGTCAAGTGCGGCAAGCCCGCGCCCGATCGGCTATATCGGGTCCACGGTCGATCGGAACTCAGCGGGCACGTTTGTCACTCTCGCGCCTGAACTCGGAATGGACTTCGGCAGGTTCGCAATCGTCGCTGGCGTACCAATCTACAGCATTTCGGCGACACAGCGCGATGTCTCCGGGATCGGCGACGCGTATGCGTCCGTATTTCTCCGACAGCCGCTGCGCCGCTTAGATCTAGGTGTCGCGTTTACCGTCGGCGTACCTACCGGCAACAAGGACGAAGGACTCGGAGCGGGCCGCGTTTCGGTGGACTTGAATGGTACGCTTCAGCGGCAATATGAATCGTTCCGTCCTTTTGTCACTGGCGGTTACACCAACTCGACATTCAACAACGTTGGCTATCAGCGCCCATTCATCAGCAACGGCAACGCCGTCTACACCTCGGGCGGTCTGGATCACATCATTCGTCGTCGATGGACTGTGGGCGTTGGCGGGTTCGCCCTGCATGCATTGGGAACGCAGACCGTGATCAGCCAAATGGTCGCCACGCCGGGGTCGGGCGCCATGCCCGGCGGCGGGTCGATGCCTGGAATGCCTGGAATGTCAGGGATTGGTCACAGTGCATCGGGGAATTCTGGAATGCCTGGCGGGATGCCCCCGGACACGCCGGTCTATGGCCACGCGCCCATTGCGACTGTCCCGGCGCAGGACGTTTCCGACCACGGCGTCACGGGCTGGACATCTTGGTCCCCGCACCCGGATATCACTTTCAGCCTTCGGATCGCCTACAGCGTCCCGTATGAGTTGACTACTGTCCGCCTCGGTGTTGGCTTCGACCTATCGCGGCCGCTCCTGCGCTTCCTGCCCTGACTGACGCCTGAGTGGGAGCTTCAATTTGGCACAATCAAGCCGGCGCAATCCCACCAATCCGAGGCGGGCTCCATTTTGCTGACAGACGGCCTCATGCCTCTCATGACGTGCTTCCATATGTTGAATCGTTGAACCATCCCCGTCAGCGATTGACGAGCCGGCGCGTACGCGCTCGAACCCGATTCGACGACTTCACAGGCCTAGCCGTTTACCACTGCCACATTCTGGATCACGAAGACATGGGCATGATGGGTACGCTGAGAAT
>CAZXRB010000150.1:0-6618 GCA_964642845.1 uncultured Nitrospira sp. | reverse complement strand
TGTGACGGAGCGCTGGACGATGCCTGCCCAGGGCGCTGTCGGAGTGACTGTACGTGCGGCCCACCCGCGCCGGCTATATGCGGCGACGACGTCCGCGACGCAAGCGAAGTATGTGACGGTGACGATGACCAGGTGTGCCCCGGATCCTGTAGGAGCGATTGCAGCTGCGCAGTGCCTGGTTCCCCGGTGAACGTGGCGCAGCAAGCGACGGCTCGAGCGTCGAGTGAGGATCGCCCGGCACGGGCGCAGCATGCGATAGACGGCATCATCGGCGGGGCGCCGGCGAAGCCCGAGTACGAATGGTCGGCACGCCGCCAGGATACCAAAGCGTGGCTCGAACTCTCCTGGGCAAGCCCCGTCTCGACCGACCGCATAGTGCTACACGATCGCCCGAGCCTCACCGACAACATCAGGGCTGCGCGCCTCCGCTTCGATGATGGCGCCGAGGTTATAGTCGACACCCTCCCAGCCGATGGCGCGCCGCACACGGTCACGTTCCCCCCCCGGTCCGCGAGAAAGGTCCGGCTCCTGATCGATGCCGTCGACGGCGTTGCCGGGCTTGCCGAGATACAGGTCTGGGCTGCCGCCGCTCCGCCAGCTCCATCTGCTACTGTGACACCGGACCCGACTGCGACAGCGCAGGGTACGCCGATGGGGACAGCCACTGCTTCACAGATTCCCACGGCGCAACTCAGCGGCACACCGGAGCCAACTTCGACACCCTCCCCAGGGGCCGCAGTCGGAACCGTCTACTACCTTTCCCCCGGTGGCAATGACGCAAACAGCGGCACGTCACCAGAGAGTCCGTGGCGCAGCTTCGCGAAGGCATTCAATACGTCCCGCCCGCTCAAACCAGGTGACGCGCTCGTTCTGCTCGACGGGGTGTACACGCGAACGACAACCGGCCTTCCCAGCATCGATTGTCGAGCGAGCGGCGGCAACGCCAACAACGGTAACTCAGACCGACCCATCATCATCCGCGCAGCGAACGAGCGCCAGGCAGCGCTAGTCTCCGACGGGCTCCAGGCAGCTTTCTACATGCAAGACTGCGCTTGGTATCAGATAGCGGGCCTACACGTGAGCAATGCCTTAAACGCGGCCGGCACGCAGGCCGGTGGATTTCCGCTGAGGGTCCTCCGAGTAGCTGACGTCTCGCTCTCACGTATCTTGGCGCACGAGCCGAATCGCTGGCAGAATGCAAACCCGATTCAGATCGAGAACTCCGAACGCATCCTTGTCGAAGAACCTGAAGTCTATCAATTCCATCGCCACGGCGTCTCCATCTGGCAGTCGCGCTACGTCACGGTAAGGCGGGGGTACTTCAACTCGTCCCGTCTCAGCACCTCAAGCGCCGTCTGCGGCGTGACACCGCAGTGCAAGGGAAGCGGTGAGTGGGGATGCTGCTCGGCGATAGATAATCACCCGTTCGGAGATGAGGCCATCTCGATCTACGGCAGCTCAGATACCATCGTCGAGAACTGCATCAGCGAAAACGAGGCGAATGGGTTCCAGATTCACGGAATTGCGAACCCACTCGACCCGTCAGGCTCAGGCGGACGGCGCAACAAGATCGTTGGCTCAATCAGCTACGGCGACCGGGTGGGCGTCTTCGTAGGATCGCGGCGGAAGTCGACGTCCGGCCCGACGACAGAGGTGCACAATGCCCGCGACACGGTCGTTCGCGATGTCGTGATAGCCCTGGGGTCAGCGAATCAGATCTTCGCGCGTCAGGCTGCCAACGTACAAGTAACTGGCGCAACGCTCTTCGGCTCCTCGAACGCCGGCTTCGTCGCTGATTCGCAAGGCGGCTGGAACTGCCAGACTGACGTATTCCGATGCGCGGGGAGCGGAGCGACCTGCACGGACAATTCCCAGTGCGGAGGAATTTGTGACACCATCTCCGGACCAGGGTGCTGCGTGCGTAACGTCGATGGGTGCTCTTTCGTGGCTCGAAACGTCCTGTCTTTCAACAACGCTGGCGCCGGTTTCCAGATTCAAGGCCAGGACGCCACCTGGCAAATCTCCGGGGCTGTAACCGCGATGAACGGCGCCGCCTTTTACAGTCCCAGCGGATTCGGCGGGTTCACCGCATCGCTCGAGACAACGACACCGACGCTCCAGTCGGACGCGCTGGGCAGCATCCGCAACACGTCCCAGTCGACACCGGAAGCCATGGGCCTCGGTCCGAACCAGTGCCTGGTGTGGGTCCCGGACGGATCCAACATGAAACGGCGCGGAGTCGATGGAGCCGATGTCGGCGCTAACATCCTCTATCGCTACGCTACCCCGATCGGCGCGTCGGAACCCGTGTTGACTTCGGATCCTCTCTGGCGGAACTCCGACGGTCGGTTCGCCGGCTGCGGGGCGGTCGTACCAGGCGTCAACAGCGACCCCTCGTCCTCTTGTAGCGGCGTGCAACAGCGACTGAACATCAGGCAGAACGGCTGCCGCTTTCCCTCCGGGTACGTCGGGTGGTGAACCAAAACGAAGCCAAGATCGGTGTCAGTAGCCAGCGGGGAAATTGCAGCCGTTTGTGTTGACGTTAAGCCGCGCGTGTACGTTCCCGCAACGGATTGGGCCGTCGTTGACGCCCGCAACAACCGCTCCGCAGGGAAAGCTGCCCGTGGCTCTATCCCACAGGCGCTGCGACGTCAGAACCCCGTTCTCGTAGCGATAGAGGATGGTTGCTCCTAGATCCGCACCGCCCTTCCCCAGGCCTTTCATGTTCGACCCGCTCGGCACCCAGGCGATGCATTGTCCACTCCCAGTTCCCATCCCCGACGGCACAATCTGCATCGCGCGGCGTAGATTGCCGGACGTATCGGTCATGAGACCTGGTGAGGAGAGCTCATTCGATACGTAGCCACCGAAACCCGCCAGGACCGCATAGGACGCGTTGTTCGCCGCGCTGTTTGTCGAGTCGATGAGCCACGACTGTTTCTGCGATTGGACCTGAACGCCGACTCCTGCATGGCCGAACGTGAGGAGGTTCGTTGCCGTGAACGAGCATCCGTCGGGGTTGCGGATACAGCATCCGCCCCCATCGACCGGACTGCAGCTCGTGCCGCATTCCGCGTGCGTGGTGCATGTCGCGCCTGATCCGCTGCACCGGTAGTTGTCGGAGTGGCAGTTCCACCCCCCCGACGAATCCACTACCAGACCACCAGCTCCCGATCCGATAAGCGTCGCGTTCTGAACGTTCAGGTTCGCGACCTGACGTCCGAAAATCTGGTTTGCGTTGCCGCCAACGACAAGCAGGTCCCGGATGTCTGTGTCGCGAGCATTGTGAAAGTCCGCGCGTGCCCCAAGAGACTTCGGCCGCGAAGCCGCCAGGGCGGCGACATCGTCGTTCAGACTTATGGAGCCGAATATGCGGTTGCGACGCCCACCGGATCCCGAGGGATCGAGAGGATTTTCGATGCCGTGGATCTGGAATCCGTTCGCATGGTTCTCACTCACACAATTCTCGACAAGACTGTCGGAGCTTCCGTATAACGAAATCGCCTCGTCCCCATAGTCATGGTTGTCGATCGCGCTACAGCAGCCCTTTAACCCGTAGAGCATCGAATTGGCGTAGCACCGACGAAGAGTGACGAATCGCGACTTCCAGATGCTGAAGGCGTGGCGGTGAAAGAAGTACCCTTCGCACTCCTCAAGCAGTACGTTGGAGCTATCCTCAACATTGAACAGGTTGGTGTTCAGCGCACGATTATTTCGAGCCGCGAGAAGGCGGCGCACCGTCAAGTTGGAGACGTTCGAGAAGCGGAATGGGAAGCCGTCCGGTTGCTTGCCGCCAGCGTTGTCGGCGTTCTCAGCTCGGAGACCTTCGACCCGCCACCACGCACAGTTGAACATGTCGAGCCCGGCATGGGAGCCATCCGAGGACAGGAAGGCTCGGCGTTCGTTCTGGGCGCGTATGGTTATCGGCATGGCCGATGTGCCGTTATTGGCGTTGCCGCCAGTTATCGCGCAGTTGATCGTCGGCAGCCCCGTCGTCCCCATTCTGTATGTTCCATCGAGCAGGATTAATGTGTCACCGGGGCGGAGAACGCGTGAGTTGTTGAACACGCGCGCAAAGGTTTTCCATGGACTGCTCGCCGAGGTTCCGCCGTTGGAATCGGATCCCGCCGGGGAAAGATAGTACGTAGTGCCGTTCCCGGGAGGGATGGTGGGCTGAGGCGTCGGCACTCCAGGAACCGGAGTGCCCGGCTCACTCTGCGACCGCAGGCAGGAACGCCCATATTCCGTACATCGGGCCTCGCCCTCCTCAGCGGAGGGCGAAACGCATTCCAGGAATACGGTTTGTCTTCGTATCGGGGGTCGGGAAGGTGGGGCGAGTCGAATCGCCGTCCGCATACCGATCCGCCACCCATGCCCCTGATCCTTGGTCGGGAGTTTGACGGTGGTGTCGAAGCAAACGTCATCAAGCAAGCGAGGGACAGGAAACGTCGCCGCCCCCTTGAATCCGCTTACGTTGATGATGCCGTCTGTCTCTCGGGCTACGGCGTTCAAGAACTCCGCCGTGAGCTTTTCCTTGACCTCACGACTGGGTCCTCCACGGACAGTGACACCGATGCTCGAGAGGATCTCGCCGGGACACGCTTCGGGGCGCCCCTGCCCCCCACCTATACAACCACGGAGACTGAACGTGCATGATCCATTCGCTGCTCCATCCATGTCTCCCGCCGCGCCGTCGATGATGCGGACCGTGTAGACGCCGAAACTCAGCTGGGGGAACGGAGCGACGGAGGCGTTCACTGGACAGCTTGCTGCCTTCCCGTGCGCCGCGCCCTGGTTCCCGACGACGAAGAAGAGCGCCGCCAGCAACACACCCATCGCGGAGCGAAATGTATCGTAGAAGGTATGCGACATGGATTCTGGGTAGATGAGCGGGGGCAGAAGCTCAGACCAGGAGGTACATGCCTGATCATATCCATTGGAGTCAACTAGAGATTTTGCTTTCTCGCGATCACTGCTGCATGCAAATTCGCAAGGCAGCCTGCCGCACCTGCCATCCGCTACCCCTTTCGTAGCAACCCAAGATGATGCGTGCGTAGGAACGGAACCGCGGAGGCCAGCGGGTAGCAAACGGGGAGCAGCGATACGGGAATGAACCGTGCCAGCGGTGGGGCGAGCGTCACCCGCCGGATGCGGTTGCGGAATCCGGGAAACAATTCTGCGATCTCGTAGCTTCCGATCCCGCGGACATCCGGATTGCGCGGATTGTTGTAGGCGAAGTCGTACCAGAGAACGGCCCCACCTGGCCGCAAGACACGAGACATCTCGGCTGCGATCCGGCGCTTCATTTGGACGTCCAGGATCGATGTGAAAACCGTGAGCTGGGAGACCAGATCGAACGATCCGTCCTCCCACGGCAGTTCCTCGGCCGACCCCAGCCGAACGTCGATGTTGGGGTTGAGGATTCGCGCTCGTTCGACGGGCGCGGCACGCAGGTCGATCCCTGCGAGACGGTCGGGAGCCGCACCCCACTGCAGCCATTGGCGAAGCATGTTCCCATCTCCGCAGCCAACATCCAGAATCGAAAGGTCCTCCAGCGTGCGCAGACCGCAGGCGTCGAGCAGGCGTAACATCGCAACGCTACGCTCGTGAGCGCGGTACACGTGGGCCATATCCTCGTAGACGAAGAGCTTGTCTCGGTTTTTTTCGCGCGCGATACGCCGGCGATAGGCATCCAGGATGCGGGCTCGCTCGTCGCGTCGCGATGTCATGCCGCAGATCGCTTTCTCCAGAGCCGCTCCACCTCGCAACTCAGAGACGCGACCTTAGTGTCCCACCCCTCCTTCTGCATCATCGCGCTGCGTTCCGCGCGTCGAGCCGGCGAGTCGGCATCCAGGGCGGCTGTGACCATTTGCTCGAACTCGTCGGGACTCTCTGCGACCGCGCAGAGCGGGCGATAGGCCGCCACCTCGGGCAAGGCGGTTGCGATCACGGGGAGGCCGGCGCTCAGGTATTCGCGGAGCTTGATGGGGTTGATGTCGCGAGTGTGCGCGTCGACCACGAAAGGGATCAGGCCGGCAGCAAGCCCCCTGCAGATCTCCGGCAGCCGCGCATACGGTTGTCGGCCGAGCATGCGTATGTTGGCGTGCGCGGCGAGCCGCGCCGTATCGACGATGGCTGGCCCGATCACCGCGATTGTCCACTCCGGGTGACGGGCGGCCAGGAAACAAAGCAACTCGATGTCGATACGCTGGTCGATGAGCCCGATGACTCCCAGGACGGGGGCCGGTAGTGTGGCGATCTCGGGCGCGACCGGCGTGTCCGCGGCGAGAGCGCGCGCGAAATGCGCGTGATCGACGCCGTGGGAAGCGAGATGGGTCTCGGGATTCAAGACCCGCTTGGCATCCACCAACGAACGCGAGGTCGCGAAGACGATGTCGGCGGACATACACAATCGGCGCTCGAGGTCGTCCAGTCGAACGCCGTCGACCGTGTACGCGTGTCGCCAGTTGTCGGTGCAGTAGTAGACCAGCAGCGACTCACCGAGGCTTCCAGCATAGGCTGCCGCGCTAGGAAGGAAAGTCCAAAGCTGGAAGGCTCCCATGCCAAGCCGGCGCCGCAAGTGGCGTATGGTGGCGCGCAGGAGCAGGCGGTTGATTC